>NZ_CP034767.1:317500-635000 GCF_004005995.1 Devosia sp. 1566 | reverse complement strand
GGTGGGGGTGCAGGCGGCTGAGCTTGAGTGGAGGAGCGAAGGGGAACCGTACCCAGGCTCCACTCGGAGGCAAAGCCGGAACCCCCACCCTCGGTCCCTCCCCTCAAGGGGGGAGGGAGGCGATGGCTCATGGGGCCGAGTTCTTGGGCTAGCCGACGAAACCCAGCTGTTCGTCGAGCGGGCTGAGGGGGGTGGCTTGGGTGAGGAGGGTGCGGGCTTTGCCCGAGTCGCGGTCCATGGCGGCGATCAGTTCATCGAGGCCGCTGAACACTTCCTGGCCGCGGATATGGCCGACCAGGGCGACGGTGATGGTTTGCCCATAGATGTCCTCGTCGAAGTCGAAGAGGTGGGTTTCAAAGGGCGGGCGCTGGTTGTCGAACATGGGCTTGCCATAGGCGGCAACGCCGCCAAAAAGGCGATTGCCGAGGCGGGCGCGCACGGCATAGACGCCCTGGGCAAGCTGGAAGCCGTTGGGGGTCATGGTGTTGGCCGTGGGGTAGCCCAGTTCGCGGCCGCGCTGGTCCCCGCGCACGACGCAACCATCAAAGAACCAGTGGTAGCCCAAAAGCCGATTGGCCGCGGTGACCGCCCCTTCCGAGAGGGCGGCGCGGATGCGCGAGGAGGAGATGGGCTCGTCGCCCTCGTCCATCAGATCAAGGGTCTGGACGGCAAAGCCCGCCGCCTCCCCCGCCGCCTTGAGGAAAGTGGGCGTGCCGCGCCGGCCGCGGCCGAAATGAAAGTCGGAGCCGACAATGACGCCGGCGACGTTCATGGCATCGACGAGAAAGCGGGACACGAAGTCTTCCGCCTCGATCTGGGAAAAGGCGCGATCGAAGGGGAGGATGACGATGCCATCGAGCCCGAGGGCTTCCGCCAGCCGCGCTTTGGCGTCGCCATCGGTGAGGCGGAACATGAAGGGCGAGGGCGCAAACACATCGCGCGGATGCGGCTCGAAGGTCAGCAGCACCGCGGGCGCCTTGGCCCGCGCCGCTTCGGTCTTGAGGGCGGCCAGGATCGACTGGTGGCCGCGATGAAAGCCATCGAAATTGCCGATGGCGACATAGGCGCCCCGCAGGGCGGCGGGGACGTCATCGAGGCTGGATAGTCGAATAAAGGCCACGCGCGCCTACCAGGTGAGGCGCGGCAGGAAGCCGGCAAGGCGGGCGCCACTGGGGGCCACGAGATCGGCGATCAGCTGCGGATCGGGGCTGCCAAAGGCATCGAGTTCGGCCGCGTGGATCGAGCCGGTGATGAACAGCAGGTCGAGCCCGAACTGGGCGGCGCCGGTGGCATCGGTGCGCACGCTGTCGCCAATGGCGAGCACGCGGCTTTTGTCGAGGGGCTTGCCAGCGGCCTGTTCGGCGAGGCGGAAGGCTTCCTCATAGATGGGGCGATAGGGTTTGCCGGCCATGTGCACGATCCCGCCCATGGCTTCGTAGAGGTCGCCCAGCGCGCCGCCGCAATAGATCAGGCGGTCGCCATGTTCCACGACGCGGTCGGGATTGGCGCAGATCATGGGGAGCTTGCGCGCGAGCCAGTGCTCGGCGCGTTCCCGATACATTTCGGGGGTGTGGGTGTCGTCATCGAGATCGGTGACCACAATCACTTCGGCTTCATCGGCCGTGGTGCGGCGCACATCGAGGCCCTCGTAGAGCGCATCGTCTTCGGTGGCGGGGCCGACATGGTGGATCGGGCGGCCCTGGTAGCGGGCGATCATGGCGCGGGTGGCGTCGCCCGAGGAAACGATGGCATCATAGGCAGAGCGCGGCACGCCAAGGCGATCAAGCATGTCGACGATCGGGCCCGAGGGGCGCGGCGCATTGGTGATCAGCACGGCCGTGCCGCCAGCTTCACGATATTTCACGAGGGCGTCGACGGCGCTGGGGAAGGCCGACACGCCATTGTGGATCACACCCCACACATCGCTCAGCACCGCATCATAGCGCCCGGCAAGATCGGACAGGCCGGAAATGGAGGCGGGATGGGACGTCATGGGGAACTCCGAAATAAACTGCTGCGTGCTATGTGGCAGCTTGGGGGCGCCGATCAAGCCCAAACAGCACGGGAGTGGTGGAGTTAGCCCTCGACCCGATGCAAGGCGGGCGCGGGCTGGCGGCCGCCATCGAGCAGCAGATCGCCGCGCAACGGGGCGGCAGCGCCCAGATGAGGCCCTTGCACGAGGGTGATGCGGTGATCGATCAATTCGGGGATCTGCGCTTCCGCTGATACCCCGCTGGCAAGCAGCGTCACGCCAAAGCGGGCGAGGTAATCGGCGATATCGGCGGCGTGGAAATCAGTGAGGGATTCGGGGGCGTGGAGGAAGCGGGCGGCATCGATCCGCAGGGAGCGCACGCCGCGGGCGGCAAGCTCGCCAACATCGAGGCGCAGCGATTGCACGGCCAGGAGGCTGTAGCCAGAACCCTTCTTGTGGACGGCGTCGGTCACGGCGCGCTCCGCGGTGGTCAGGGACAGCCACTCTGCTTCTTCGATCGCAAAGATCAGGCTGGGCGCTACGGGGCGATTGGCTTCGAGCGAAGCGATCAACCCTTCGGCGGCCTGGCCGTCGCCCAGGGTCGCCCGCGACAGCGGCACAAAGAGATTGGGCCTTTGCCCGGCAGTGCGGGCCCGGCGGGCCAGGGTAATGGCTTCGAGCAAACCGATGCTTTCGAGCTGACGCAGCACATCGGCGCCGCCCTGGCGGGGCAGGAAATCGGCCGGTTCAGCCAATGCGCCCGCTTCGAGGGCGAGGCGCGGCACCAGATCAAAGCCGGTGGGCCGGCGCTGGGGCAAGGTCACGACGGGCTGGACGTGAAAGAGCAGCCGCCCTTCGCCAAAGGCGCGCCGCACGGTTTCGAGCGGAATCGTAGGTTCGCGTGGTGGCGGCACGATGGTCGCGGCTGGGGCAGGTCGCAGCGCGGCGGGTGCGGCCTGAGGTTGGGCCGCCCTTTCCTCGATATCGGCGACGGCTTCGGCGACCTGGCGGATCACGGTGCCCAGAACGGAAATATCGGCCTCAACGGCGCCCAGGCGCGGGCCGGCATTGAGGTCGGCCATGGCGTTGATGCGCTGGCCGAGCACCGCGCCAGCCTTAGCATCGGTGGACAGGAGGCGCGACAATTCCTCGATGGCGCGCTCGAGCCGCTGCTCGGCGCGCTGGCGCAGGACACGCTCATGGGCGGTAACGGCGATGCAGCCGAAAACCAACGCGGCGAGAATCGCCTGAGCGGGCGTAAAGGCGAGCCCGAAATACGCCGCAGCTCCCGCTGCCGCCGCTGAAACCGCGATAAAGGTATAAACCAGGCCCTGCACAGCGCGATGCGATCCCCTAACGGGCGCCGGGATTCGGCCCCAATGTTCTTAGCATCGCCCCGGCCCGGGCTGGAACGGAATATTTACCCTGTTGGAGAACAATCGGCGCGCGTCGAACTATACCAAAGGCAAAGCCGCAATGGCGACAAACACTGGGGGACCCCTGGCAGTGCCGGGCCGGCTGCTCCTGATCGAGCGTGATCAGCGATCGGTGCGGCACCTCAAAGAAGCTCTCTCGGGGCAATTGCAGCCAGCGCCACAGCTTGCCCTGGCGGCCTGCGGCCGGACCGGGGCGGAAACCTTGCGGCGCGAAGCCTTTGACCTGGTGCTGGTGGATCTCGGAAGCCTCGAAGATCCCGGCACTGACGAGGCGATGGCGCGACTGGTCAAACTGGCCGATGGCGCGCTGGTGATTGCCCTGTCTGATGGTGGTTCGGTGTCGGCATCGCTGGTGGCGATGCGGGCTGGGGCGCATGATTGCCTGACCAAGCCGGTTGACGGGGCGACGCTGTTGACGCGAATCGGCGAGTTGGCACAGCGCCACGGCAAGGCCAGTGCCCTTTTGGGTGAGCCCGCCCTGCCCCCGCCCTCGGCCGATTTTGCTGGCTTTGTGGGTGGCTCAGGGGCGATGCAGGCCGTTTACGATCAGATCATGCGGATCGCGTCTTCCCCCGCCCCGGTGTTCATCACCGGAGAAAGCGGCACCGGCAAGAATTTGTGCGCCGAGGCGCTGCATGGCAGCAGCCCGCGCGCTGGCCGCCCCATGGTCGTGGTGAACTGCGCGGCAGCCGACGCTGATTCCCTGGCACGCGAATTGTTCGGCGCCGGCTCGGATGGCGTGGGCGCGGCGCGGCGGGCGGATGGCGGCACGCTGTTTCTTGACGAAGTTGCGCAACTCGACCCCGAACTGCAGGCCAAGCTGCTGCACCTGTTGCAGACCGGCCGGATCACTGGCGAGGGCGAGGTGCCAACCAACGCGCTCGATATACGAGTGGTTTGCGCCACCAAGGAGCCGCTGACGCAGCTGATCGAAACCCGGCAATTGCGCGAAGACCTGTTTTACCGGCTGCATGTGTTGCCGATCCACCTGCCGCCGCTGCGGCAACGGCCAAGCGACGTGTTGCCCCTCGCCCGCCATTTCCTTGAGCGGTTCGGGCGCGAGCAGGGCAAGCAGTTCTCCGGGTTTTCGCCCGAGGCGGTTGCGGTCCTGGGCGGATCGGAATGGCCCGGCAATGTGCGGCAGCTCGAGAACCTGATGCGGCGCATCGCCGTGCTCGCCGATGGCGGCGAGGTGAGTGCGGCCATGGTGGCTTCGAGCGCTGCAGTGGGCGAACTGGGGCCCGGCGGCAATCGGGCCGAGCGCCGTTCGCCGGTGCGGCCAATGTGGGAGCAGGAACAGCGCATCATCGAGGATGCCATTGCCAGCTTTGGCGGCAATATCTCGCTGGCGGCAGCGGCCCTGGAGATCAGCCCCTCGACCATCTACCGCAAGCGCCAGGGCTGGGCTGGGCTGGAGGTGGCCAGCTAGCCTGCTGCCAGGGTTTGACAGGGCACGGATTTAGATCAAGCCCGGTTAAGCAATGGAGGTGAGTTGTGACCACTGGTCATGTGTTTATCGGCACCAGCCTGGATGGCTTTATCGCGCGCAAGAATGACGACATCGCCTGGCTGACGGATTACCCGACGCTTGGCGAGGATCACGGTTTCAACGCCCATATGGAACGAGTGGATGGGGTGATCATGGGGCGCGGCACCTATGAGGTGATCAAGCATTTCCGGCCGTGGTTTTATTCCAAGCCCGTGCTGGTGCTGAGCGGCAGCATCACCCAGACCGATGTGCCCGAGGAGATTGCCGACAAGGTCGAGATTGTGGATGCAACGCCCGAGGAGGCGATGCAACTGGTCGCGGGCCGGGGCTGGCGCGCGGCTTATGTGGATGGCGGCAAACTGATCCAGGCGTTTTTGCGCGCCGGGCTGATCGAGGATCTGGTGATCAGCCGCATTCCGGTGTTGATCGGCGAGGGCATTCCCCTGTTCGGGCCGCTCGAGGCCGACCTGGTGCTCGAGCATGTGGAAACCCGGGCCTTTCCATCGGGCCTGGTGCAATCGCGCTATCGCGTCCCCGGCAATGCGGCCTAGAGGCTGCTGGCCTGGCGGGCCTTGTTCCGATCAAGCCCCAGGCGGTGCTCGCGGAAGATGATGAAGATGCCCGAAGCGATCACGATCGCAGCGCCGCCCAGCATGGGCAGCGTCGGGATGTCGCCGAAAGCGACAAAACCCACCGCCAGGCCGAGCAGCAGCGAGGTATATTCGAACGGAGCGATCACCGACATTTCGGCATGGCGATAGCTGGCGGTGAGGAGGATCTGCCCAACACCCCCGGCAATGCCGGCCAGGACGAGGATCACGGTCTGCTCCAGCGTGGGCCAAACCCAGCCGAACGGCAGGGTCAACAGCGACAGCACCGAGCCGGTGATGAAGAAATACAGCACGATGGTTTCGGTGCGCTCGGTTTGCACGAGGCGGCGCACCTGCATCATGGCAAAGGCCGAAAAGATGGCAGCAAGCAGCGCGGCGAGCGCGCCCAGGGTTTCGCCGGTGCCCATGGCGGTTTGCCCGCTCAGGATGGTGAGCCGCGGCCAAAGCATGATGATCACGCCGACCAGGCCCACGATCACCGCCGTCCAGCGGTAAAGCTGCACCCGCTCCTTGAGCAGCACGGCGCCCAACACCACCACGACCAACGGCGCGGCATAGCCAATGGCAATGGCCTCGGGCAGCGGCAGCATGGTCAGCCCGTAAAAGCTCAGGCCCATGGAGGCGATGCCGATGAGGCCACGCAGCACATGGCCGAACGGATTGTTGGTGTGCAGGCCGAAACGCAGATTGCCCTGCCAGGCGAGATAAACCAGCACCGGCACGATGGCGAAAAAGCAGCGGTAGAACACGAGTTCGCCCGCGGGGATGTTCTCGGCCGCCTTGATCAGGGCCGACATCGCCACGAAAACGCAGACCGAAGCAACCTTGAGGGTGATGCCGCGTAGCGGAGCAACCGTGGCAGGTGGAGAAAAAGCCGGGTTGGCCCCGCCGGAAAGTGTCACTTGCGTCTCGTTTGCGCTGGCTTAGTTGGCAGCGGCTTTTTCGAGTTTTTCCTTGGCCTGGCGGGCGGTGGCGAAGGCCTTGTGTTCGGGGCCCATGGCGCTGCCGGATTTGACAACGGCGCCGGCGGCATCGAGCAGTTCCCATTGCCAATTGGCGTTCTGGCCACTGCCGCCCTTGAGGCGCAGGCGGATCTGGAGGGGTTGAGCTGGTGTGTTCATGGCTTCCCTTATGCCCCAAGCCCTGGGGCGATGAAAGCCCCAAGGCAACCCGCAATGGCGGTTAAACCGCTGTGCGGCGATATTCGATCTTGTCGCCCCAGAAGGCGATCATATCGCGGATGGGCTCCACCAGTGGACAAGGATCGGGATAATACCAGGCAGCATCCTCGGCAGTCGCCGTCAGGGTCTTGATGGTGTAGTAGGAGGCCTCGCCCTTATAGGGGCAGGTGGTGTGGGTATCGGTTGCTTCGAGAATGCCGGGCTGGATGTCCTCGCGCGGCAGGTAAATGCGCAGCGGGGAGCCGGGCTCATCGACTTCCAGCGCCCGGATGGAATCGGCAATTTCCGCATCATCGAAGATGACATGGACGCGGCCTTCGGCCGGCCGGATCTTGATGTCCTTATCAAGACATTGAACGGTCATGATCTCGTGCCTTTCTAGCTGTGCGTATCGGTGCTCAACGCATCATCCCCGCCCGGGGTTCACCCTGCCCCGGCTTGACTCGGATGCGCCCCCTGCATATATCAGCGACACCCTGTTAGCACTCTCACTCGGTGAGTGCCAAAGGGCGCGAATTTGCAGTCCCGATGATGCTATAGGAGCAATCATGAGCTTCCGTCCCCTCCACGACCGCGTGGTCGTCCGCCGTCTCGACAGCGAGGAAAAGACTAAAGGCGGGATCATCATTCCCGACACCGCCAAGGAAAAGCCCTCCGAAGGCGTTATTGTTGCAGTTGGCCCAGGTGCCCGCGATGACAGCGGCAAGGTTGTGGCGCTGGACGTCAAGGCCGGCGACCGCGTGCTGTTTGGCAAGTGGAGCGGCACCGAAGTCAAGGTCGACGGTGAAGACCTGCTGATCATGAAAGAATCCGACATCATGGGCATCGTCGAAGCGTAAGGCTATTTGCTCGGTCAAATAGCCCGCTTCCCCTGCCCTTTTCCCTGTCTGCACTTTAAGGAGCGCCTCACATGGCAGCTAAAGAAGTAAAGTTCTCCACCGACGCGCGCGACAAGATGCTGCGTGGCGTCAACATCCTGGCCAATGCGGTCAAGGTGACCCTGGGCCCCAAGGGTCGTAACGTCGTTATCGAAAAGTCGTTCGGTGCTCCGCGCATCACCAAGGACGGCGTGACCGTTGCCAAGGAAATCGAACTGGAAGACAAGTTCGAGAACCTGGGCGCGCAGCTGCTGCGTTCGGTCGCCTCCAAGACCAACGATATCGCCGGCGACGGCACCACCACCGCGACCGTTTTGGGTCAGGCCATTGTTGTTGAAGGCGTCAAGGCTGTTGCCGCCGGCTTCAACCCAATGGATCTGAAGCGCGGCATCGACATGGCCGTGGAAGAAGTCGTGGCTTCGCTCAAGGCCGCTTCGTCCAAGATCAAGTCGTCGTCCGAAGTCGCCCAGGTCGGCACCATTTCCGCCAATGGCGAATCGTCCATCGGCGACATGATTGCCGAAGCCATGCAGAAGGTCGGCAACGAGGGTGTGATCACCGTCGAGGAAGCCAAGACTGCCGAGACCGAGCTCGATGTCGTTGAAGGCATGCAGTTCGACCGTGGCTATCTCAGCCCCTATTTCGTGACCAATGCCGAGAAGATGACTGCCGTTCTGGAAGATCCCGTGATCCTCCTGCACGAAAAGAAGCTCTCGAACCTGCAGGCTATCCTGCCGATCCTCGAGTCGGTTGTGCAGAGCCAGCGCCCGCTGCTGATCATTGCCGAAGACATTGAAGGTGAGGCTCTCGCGACCCTCGTCGTCAACCGTCTGCGCGGTGGTCTCAAGGTTGCTGCCGTCAAGGCTCCGGGCTTTGGCGACCGCCGCAAGGCAATGCTCGAAGACATCGCCATCCTGACCGGTGGCCAAGTGATCTCCGAAGATCTCGGCATCAAGCTCGAGAACGTGACCATCGACATGCTGGGCACTGCCAAGCGCGTTGAGATCACCAAGGAAAACACCACGATCGTTGATGGTGCCGGCACCCAGGAAGACATCCAGGGTCGCGTTGGCCAGATCAAGGCGCAGATCGAGGAAACCACCTCGGACTACGACAAGGAAAAGCTGCAGGAACGCCTGGCCAAGCTCGCTGGCGGTGTTGCCGTGATCCGCGTCGGCGGCTCCACGGAAGTGGAAGTCAAGGAGCGCAAGGACCGCGTTGACGACGCTCTCAACGCTACCCGCGCTGCCGTTGAAGAAGGCATTGTTGCTGGTGGTGGCGTGGCACTGCTGCGCGCTTCTAACGCAATGACCGTCAAGGGCATCAACGCCGACCAGGACGCTGGTATCGCCATCGTCAAGCGCGCTCTGCAGGAGCCCGTACGCACCATTGCCAATAACGCCGGTGCCGAAGGCTCCGTGGTTGTGGGCAAGATCCTCGAGAACTCCTCGCTCACCTTCGGCTACAACGCCGCAACCGGCGAGTATGGCGATCTGGTGCAGCTGGGCGTTATCGACCCGGTCAAGGTGGTTCGCACCGCCCTGCAGGACGCAGCTTCGGTTGCTTCGCTGCTGATCACCACCGAAGCCCTGATCGTCGAGGCTCCCAAGGACGCAGCACCGGCAATGCCGGGCGGCGGCGGCATGGGCGGCATGGGCGGCATGGACTTCTAGTCCAGCCATTCAGGCAAAAAATTCAGGATCGTTTCTTCCCAGTCACGATCTTGGTTGGAAAGGCGCAGTGGAAACACTGCGCCTTTTTCTTGCGCCGATCCCGCGCTAGAGTGAGGGCTCTCAACCCACGAGGATTGCATGCGGACGCCACGACGCGGAAGCGCTTACGACCAGGCGGAAGCCGCCTTCAAGAGCGCCACGAGCAAACCAGCTGCACCTGCGGCACCCGCCAAGGCGGCAACGCCACCGGCTGGCAAGGAACTGGTGTCGCTGCGGCTCGACCGGGCGGTGCTGGAGCATTTCCAGGAGGATGGGCCGGGCTGGCAGGAGCGCATCAACGCCGCGCTGCGCCAGGCCGCCGGGCTGGAGCCCGAGGACTAGGTCTTAGCGGAAGATCAGCAGGCGCAGGGCGAGGATGATCGAGACGACCACCACCAGCGGGCGGATGATCTTGGCCCCGAACCGGATGCCGATGCGCGCGCCGGCATAGCCGCCCACCACTTGGCCAACCGACATGGCGATGGCGGCTGGCCAGACCACGTCCCCGGCGATGATGAAGATGATCAGGGCCGAAAGGTTTGAGGTCAGGTTGAGGATCTTGGTGTTGCCGGCAGCGCGGGTGATGCCGAGCCCGAACAGCATCACAAAGCCGATGGTGAAGAACGAGCCAGTGCCCGGACCGAACACCCCATCGTAAAAGCCGAGCACAAAGCCCATCAGCGGCACGAAAAGCTCAAAGCGCAGGCGCGGCGCGCGGTCGAGGTCGGACAAGTTGGGGGCGAAAAGGAAATACAGCGCCACCCCGATCAGCGCCACCGGCACCGCGACATCTAGTAGGGTCACGTCGATCTGCTTGACCACGAGAGCGCCAACAAGGCTGCCGGCATAGGTGGTGAAGAGTGACGGGACCAGCTTGCGCAGGGTGACAAAGCCGCGCCGCCAATAGGTCAGCGCCGCAAGGCTCGTTCCCACCACCCCCTGCAGCTTGTTGGTCGCGAGCGCGGCCACGGGCGGCACGCCGGCCGAAAGCAGCGCGGGCAGCGAGATCATGCCCCCTCCCCCGGCGATGGCGTCAACAAAGCCGGCCAGCATGCCAGCGCCAGCGAGCGCCAGCAGCACAAGGGGATCGAGCAGCATATCAGGGTCCGGGGGTTAGGCGGCGGGCGGAAGAGTCGGCACTTGGCTTAGCCGCCAATGGGGAGGGCTGGCAATGGGGCGCAGCGCTAGAAGTCGGCGGCGGCCCCTAACGTGCCCAATATGTTCTCGAGCGCCACGCGACGCTCGGGCGTCCAATCGGCGCCACGCGACACAAACAAGCAGGCCTGGCTGCGCAACATCACGCCGTCTTCCAATACGCGCAGGCCGTTGGCGGCAAGGGTCGAGCCGGTACTGGTGATATCGACGATGATATCGGCTACGCCCGAAGCGGGCGCGGCTTCAGTGGCCCCGAGGCTTTCGACCGTCCGGTATTCGGCAATGCCGGCGCGGGCGAAATGCTGGCGGGTGACGGTGATATATTTGGTGGCAATGCGCAGCCAACGGCCGTGGCGGGAGCGGAAGTCGGAAGCGACATCGGCCAGATCATGGAGATGGGTGACATCGATCCAGCTATCGGGCACGGCGACCACCACATCGGCATTGCCAAAACCCAGCTCGGCCGCAACCGCAACGGCGGCCGGCCCGACTTCGCTGGTTTCGTGGATCAGGTCGAGCCCGGTGACGCCCAGATCGATGGTGCCGCGGATCAATTCGCGCGCAATCTCGGCCGCGGGGTAAAAGCGCACGGTGATCTCGGGGTGTCCGTCCACTGCGCCCAGATAAGAGCGCGCGCCGCCGGGGCGGGTGATCTCGAGGCCGCGGGCGGCGAACCAGTCGCGGGTTTGCTCTTCAAGACGCCCTTTGGAGGGCACGGCAAGGGTAAGGCCGGTCATTGCGCTAACTCGGCCTCCAAACGATCAACCCACACGGCGCAGCCGGAGGCGGCGATGGGCGCCGTAGCGCCAAGGCGCTCGAGCAGCCGATCATATTGCCCGCCCGACACCAGGACGGCGCCGCCGGGACCGCGCATCTCGAAAACAATGCCCGTGTAATAATCGAGCCGGGGCGAGAAGCTGGCGTCAAAGCTCACATGCGCTTCGCCCAGATTGTCGAGATGCCGGCGAATAGTGCGAATGGGGGCGCCCAGCATCAGCCGGTGCCGCGCCGCCAGCGCTTCGAGCCGGGTCAGCGCCTGCAATACGGGGCCGGAAATGGCGAGATAGTCCCGCAGCAGCGCCAGGGTTGCGGGGGGCACATGGGCGGCATCAAGCGCCTGCTGCTCGAGATAGCGGTCGGCGATTTCGGTGGGGGTGCGTCCTTCCGACAGGCTGAGGCCCGCCGCCACCATGTTTTCGGTAATCTCGCCGATCAGCGCTTCGCGCGTGGGCTGCTCGGCGCGGGGAGCGTCGGGGGCGGCTTCCAGCCGGCTCAGCAGCCGAGCCATCGCCTCGGTGTGGCCGAAGCGGTGGCGGATGCGGGGGCGCCAAGGCGCGGGCATATCCGCCTGGGCCAACAGGGCCTCGAACAAGCCAACGCCACCCAGCCGGATATGCGGGCGCACGCCATAAAGGTCGAGCGCGGCGCGGGCAAAGGTCAGCACCTGATCGAGGGCCACATCGCCATTGGGCTGCGCGACGAGTTCAAGCCCCGCCTGGTCGAATTCGGCGGGAACGCCCTCTCGCTGGCGGAAAATCGGACCCAAATAGGAAAAAGCGGCCGGCTCACCGGCGCCATTGGCGATGTAATCGGCCACGATGGGCAGGGTGAAATCGGGGCGCAGGCAGTATTCCGCACTGCTGGCGCCCGAGGTCAGCAACAAGCGGCGCCCGAATTCCTCGCCGGCCAGGTCGAAATAGGGATCAGCCGGCAGCAGCAGGGGCGGCGCGGCCCGGGTGGCGCCCTGAGCCTCCACCAGGGATTCGAGCTGGGCGCGGCGGTAAGCGGCGTGCGTCATGCGACCGCTCCGGATCGAGGATAAGCCGGGCTGGGTAATTCACTGAATGACCCCCTCCCCGGCCCTCCCCTCAAGGGGGAGGGAGGGCAGGAGCCTTGAGCTCCTGGTGTGCTTTCCGATCCGATCAGGGCCCCGGTCATTGCTCGCTCAGCAGCTGCTGGATGGCCGATACCAGGTCTTCGCGCTTGATCTCGAACTGGCCGGGGCGCGCGGCCTTCCATTCGGCATTGTCGGTGATGGCGGCGGCGGCCTGCTTGCCGGCCACGAGATCCTTGACCTGCAAAATGCCCCCTTCGCGCTCAAGCGAGCCTTCGATGATCACGGCAGGGGAATTGCGCTTGTCGGCATAGGCGACCTGCTTGCCGAAATTCTTGGTGTTGCCCAAAAACATTTCGGCGCGAATGCCGGCCGCGCGCAGCTCGGACACCATCGCGGCGTAGCCGGCGGTCTGGTCCTTGTCCATCACCAGCACGACAACCGGGCCAACCGGCTCGGCTGCCTTGAGATTGCCGGTGAGCTTAAGGGCATTGGCCAGGCGCGACACGCCAACGGAGAAGCCGGTGGCCGGAACGGGCTCACGCCGGAAGCGGGACACGAGGCCATCATAGCGCCCGCCGCCCCCTACCGAGCCGAACACCACGTCCTGACCCTTTTCGTTCTGCACCTTGAAGGTGAGTTCGATCTCGAAAACTGGACCGGTGTAATATTCGAGGCCGCGCACGACGGAGGGGTCGAGCACGACGCGGCCGCCAAAACCAGCGGCGCTGACCAAGCCAAAGATCGATGCCAATTCCTGCACGCCCTCAAGCCCGGTTGCCGAGCCGCCGATCAGGCCGGCAAGATTGTTGATGGTGGCGATGACATGGGCATTGCTGCCCTTTTCCACGCCCGGCGCGGGAGTGCCGCTTTCGAGATAGCCCAAGATGGGCTCGATCTGTTCGGCCGACAGGCCAGCGCCCTTGGTGAAGTCGCCGCTTTCATCCTTGCGACCCGCGCCCAGGAGCAGCTTGACGCCCTGCGTGCCAAATTTGTCGAGCTTGTCGATGGCGCGCAGCACGATGAGCTTTTGCTCTTCGGTGGCAACGCCGGCGGTCGCCAGCACGCCATCGAGCACCTTGCGGTTGTTGACGCGCACCACATACTGGTTCTGCAGGCCGAGTGCATCCATGACATCGGCCATCATCATGCACATTTCGGCGTCCGCCTCGGGGCCGGCGGCCCCAACGGTATCGGCATCGAACTGCATGAACTGGCGGAAGCGGCCGGGGCCTGGCTTTTCGTTGCGGAACACATAACCCTGCCGATAGGAGCGATAGGGCTTGGGCAGGGTTTCGAAATTCTCGGCGAAGTGGCGGGCGAGCGGCGCAGTCAGGTCATAACGCAGGCTCAGCCACTGCTCGTCATCGTCCTGGAGCGAAAACACGCCGGCATTGGGCCGGTCGGTATCGGGCAGGAATTTGCCGAGGGTTTCGGTGTATTCAAGCAGCGGCGTTTCCACCGGATCAAAGCCATAGCGCTCATAGACCTGGCGGATGGTTTGCACCATGGCATCAACGGCCGCGATCTCGCCGGACGTGCGGTCTTCAAAGCCGCGCGGCAGGCGCGGAGCGATCAGCTTGGCTTTTTGGGTCATTGGGCGGTCCTGGGGCACGCGTCGTCCTTAGCGGATCGGCCAAGGGGTGACAACAGGGGTGGGCCGGGTCAATCCAGCCCACCCCTGCCCTCACAAGGGCGGCGGCGGCGTGGGACCGCCACCATGAGGATTGATCGGCACGTCAAGCCAGTGCGCGGGCTCCGACACGGGCCCTAGCCCGATATCGGCCCGCAGGTAAGCGGGCAGGTCTGGAGGCAGGCGTGGCCGGCTCCAATAAGCGCGCAGCGCCGCGATGAGCACGGGGACGAGGCCGCGCTGCTGCACGGCATCGGCGATGGAATATTCAACGCGCAGCACAATGCTGCGCCCGTCAAACTGATGTGACATGGCAGTTCTGGACGCGATTAGGCGCCGGCCTTCTGTTGGATGGTGGTGATGAGCGGAATCCTGGCCGCAAACGACCCGATTTACGCGCATCACCGATGTGGAGGCTGGATGATGTCCAGTGGCACGAGTGCCGGCAGGGGGGAAACGGAGGGCTTAGCCTCGGTGTCGGAGCTGCATGGAATTCATTCGGCGGCGTAGGCGGATGCAAACTGTCATTGCTGGTGCCTCCCGAATGGCGTTGCTGGACCCCGCTCGTGTAGCTCACGAGCTCGCGAGGAGCAAGCGGGAATGCGGCAGGTTGTCGCAGAAGGTCAGGGCTGTTGCGCCCGAGCAACAAGCAGGCTGGGGCGCACCAGGCTTGCCCGCGCGGCCTCGACTTCGGCACGGCAAAAGCAAGTGTGGACGTGATCATTAACGAGGCCCATGGCCTGCATGAAGGCGTAGCAGGTGGTCGGGCCGACAAAGTTGAAGCCGCGCTTGCGGAGGTCCTTGGACAAGGCGCGCGACGCATCGGTTTGCGCAACGAGACGCAAGGCGTCCCAACTCAGGTCGGTGGGACGCTGGTCGGGGGCTGGCTCGAAGCGCCAGAAATAGGCGGCGAGCGAGCCGAACTCCTCGATCAGTTGCAAGGCGCAGCGGGCATTGTTAACCGTGGCGTTGATCTTGCCACGGTGGCGGATGATGCCGGGGTCAAGCAGCAGGGTTTCCAGGTCTTCGAGCGTCATCGCCGCAACGCGGGCGATGTCGAAATCATGGAACACCGCGCGAAAACGCTCGCGTTTGCGCAGGATGGTGATCCAGGACAGGCCGGATTGGAAGCCCTCCAGGCAGATCTTTTCAAACAAGCGCCGGTCATCGGTGACGGGGCGGCCCCACTCGGCATCGTGGTAATGCTGATAAAGCGGGTCGGCGCCCGCCCACGGACACCGGTTAATCTCCGGCAATGCTTCAGGCATGGTTGTCACAACACGGTTCTTGGTTCAGTTTTAGCCAAAGCGAATTGTGGCAGCTTGGTGGCCATTAACGTTCTGGGTTTATCAGGCTTTGGGTATTTATCGCCATATTGGCCGGCAATAAACGGATTGGAGCTGTTGCTATGGGTTCACCTTACCTCAAAAGCGCCCTGGCGCTGATGCTTTGCCTTTCAGTGTCGCTGCCGGCGCAGGCCCTGCCTCCGGGTTGGCGGTTCCTGCCCCCTCCGGGCGTGACAGGTGGCTACAGCCCACCCCCGGAAGTCGTGATGGTGCGATCCAGCAATCGCATTCCCGCGCAGTTTCAACGCACCGTGGTGCAGGTCACGACCAAGGAGCGCGCCGGGACCATCATCATCGATACCTCCGAGCACTTCCTGTATTACATCCTCGGCGATGGCCAGGCGCTGCGCTATGGCATCGGGGTGGCCAAGAGCGGCTTTGAGTGGCGCGGCACGCACCGGGTGAGCCGCAAGGCAGAATGGCCAAGCTGGACGCCGCCAGCAGCCATGCTCAAGCGCCGGCCAGACCTGCCTCGCCACATGGAAGGGGGCATCAACAACCCGCTGGGCGCCCGCGCCCTTTACCTGGGCTCCACCCTGTATCGCATCCACGGCACCAATGAGCCCTGGACCATCGGGCAGAACGTGTCCTCGGGCTGTATCCGCATGACCAATGACGATGTGGTTGACCTGTATGAGCGGGTGCAGCTGCGCACGAAGGTGATTGTGCTTTAGTAAGGGTTTGTCACGCAAAATGGCGGGGCCTCGCCACCGGGGCCTCTAGCCATGGGTGCGCCCGCCATGCCTCGCTTGCTTTGCCTGCTCCGCAATTTCGGCTCCGACGAGCGCGGGGTCTTTGCCGTGATCTTTGGCTTGATGGCCATTGTGCTGGTGGCCATGGGCGGGGCCGTGGTGGATTATGTGACGCTGGAGCAGACCCGCAACCGCGGCCAGCTGGCCCTCGATGCGGCGGCACTCGCGCTGCAGGGCGAGATCTTCAAGGTTCCGATCAACAGGGCGGATATCGAGACCAAGGCCGAGGCGCTGCTGCTAGAACGCATTGGCGATGCCCGGGTGGAAGCAAGCATCGAGACGGTTCGGACTGATCCGGCGAGCGGCACCCTGTTCTTGCAAGCGCATATCAAAGTGCCCACCGCCTTTGTGCAGCTCGTGGGGGTTCCCTCGCTGGAAGCGCGGATCGTTTCTGAAGCCACCAGGCAGATGCTTGAGCTGGAAGTGGCGATGGTGCTGGATAACTCGGGCTCCATGGGCCAAAGCCGGCGCATGGAATATCTCAAGGAAGCGGCGACCTGTGCCACCAATATCCTGTTTTATGACAAGGTAAACGACGCCTGCGCGCCCCTCGACACCCGCAATCCCGCGCCGAACGTGGCCATCAGCATTGTGCCCTTCACCATCATGGTCAATGTGGGCCCGCAGTTCTCGAATGCGGCCTGGCTCGATTGGTCGGGGCAATCGCCACTTGCAAAGCTGAACTTCGACAGCGACGACGATGACAGCAATGTTTTTACCGGGCTGGTAGACCGCAAGAAGCTGTTTGAGCAAACCAAAGTGCCGTGGCGCGGCTGCGTGGAAGCCCGCCAGGCGCCAAATGACACGACGGATGTGGCACCCAATTCGGCGCAAACCAAGTTCCTGCCGATGTTCTCGCCCGATACCAACCGGTTTGGCGGCAATGATTATCTATCCGACCTTGGCAATTTGAGCATCACTTCGGGGCGCTGCGAGATCAACCAATGCATTCGCACTGTCCGACAGACCGATTGCCGCAGCCTATTTGGCTACGCCTACTGTAACGGAACAACCACAACCACCTACAGTCGCCAGGTAGGCAATACGACCACGGCACCCTCAAGCAGCTGTATCGGCACCAACTGGACCCAAGCGGAGGAAACGCAGAGCGCCATTACCAATGGAGTGATGACGACCGTTTCAACGTTCAGCCCGCTGAGCCGGCGCGAGCTGCAGGAGCGGCTGTGCAAGTACAATGGTACCACGGTGACAGACTCTCGCGGCAGCGGGCCGAACGCCCTCTGCCCGGAAGTTGCTGTTCTGCCCCTCAGTCACTCCCCTGCAGCGGTGCTAAATCGCATCGCGGGAATGCGAGCCGATGGCAGCACCAATATCCAGCAGGGTGCAATGTGGGGGGTGCATGCGCTATCGCCAAGCGAGCCGCTTACAGAGGGACTACTCAATACCAATGCCGCGGTCTCCAAGAACCTGATCATCATGACCGACGGCTCCAATGACCCTGATTGGCTCGCCTATGATAGATCCGACAACGGTACGAATGCCTATATTACCTGGGGCTTTCGCAAGGATGGCCGGCTCGCCGACACCGATGGCATCCCCAATAACGAGAATGAATATGCCGCCTTTAACACTGAGGCGAAGATGATCAGTGCGATGGATGCCAAGACCCTAGCCACTTGTGCAACGGCCAAGGCGGCCGACATGAAGGTGTTTACGATCGGCCTCAGCTCACCCAATGCACAAGCAACCAACGTGCTGACCAATTGCTCCTCTGGGGAGGGATATGCCTATTTTCCCCAGACCCCGGCCGAGCTCAAGGACGTGTTCCGGCGCATCGCCGCGCAGCTGGCGCAGTTGCGGCTGGCCAGATAGGGCTGCTCCCACGAGCTACATGCAAAAATGGCTCGCCGGGGAAGGGAGGCATTTTTCGATCGGGGCCGTGGGTGTGGGACGCGGACTAGAACCGATACGCAAAGCCGAAGGCGGCGAGGTGGCTGGCATCGTCCGACGAGAGATCGGTGCGGTACTCATACTGCCCACGCAGCGAAAAATTGGCGGACAGCGCCAGTTCGGCGCCGGCGCCGAGGCCGGCAAAGGCATCCGTGTCCGAGTTGGTGCCGAGGTCAGCAAGGGCAAAGATCATCAGGGTTTCGCTTGGAAGAAAGCCGGCGCGGGCCAGGGCGAAGAGATCGACGCTGCCGTCGCCAAACCTGGCTATGCCCGCTTCACCGCTCAGGATCAGTTCACCAGCGGCCCAGCTATAGCCGAGAGCGGCGGCGATGCCGCCAGTGGAGTCTGGGCTGACCACGGCCTGACCCAGAACACCGGCGTAAAAGCCGCTCCAGTCGACTGCCACTTCGTACTCGGTCGGCAGCGCCGGCACATCGAGCTGCGCAAAGGCCTCGGCGCCCTGCGCGACGGTTGGAACAGCCGCCAGCGAGATGCAGGCAAGCAGGGCAAGGGTCTTGGGATTCATGCGAAGCGCTCCGGTGATCGACGCACTTGGCACCAAACGTGGTTAACATCGCCTTAAAACATCGCGCGCAGCTGGCCGCCACTTTGCCGAACATCTTAAGGGTTTACTGGTACTCCACTGGCATTATTACCATGAATTCTGGAGTGTTTTCATGCGTTCCCCAAGTTTATCCCGCCGGTTCATGCATACCGGCCTCCTGACTGTTGCCGCCTTTGCTTTGGCCACAAGTGTAAGCTTGGCGGACGATTGGGTCGCCGAGCGGCTGCGCGGCGGGGTGTTCGCGCTTGAAAACGGCCAATGGGTGCAGTTGCAACGCGGCGACGTGGTGCCCGACAACCGACCCATCCAGACCGCTACCGATGGGCGGGTTACCTTTACGCGCGGCAAAGAGCGGCTTGACCTAAGCCCGGGCACCCAGGTTCAGATCTTTGACGCGGCTGCCGGCGCGTTGCCCTATACTACTGTGCGCCAGTATTTCGGCGAAGTTGGCGTGGAAGCCGAAGTGCGCAATGTCGAGCACTTCGCGGTGGAAACACCTTACCTCGCGGCCGTAGTCAAGGGCACCCGCTTTTCCGTGCAAACCAGCGACACCGCATCGCGCGTCGATGTGGAGCGCGGCGAGGTTTCGGTCAGCGACAATGATAGCGGGCAGGTTGCCAGCGTTGCAGCCGGCGAGTCCGCTTCGGTCGGCCCCGAGGTCGGCGAGATCGTCACCCAGCCGACCGCCACTCCATCCAGCGCTCCCGCAGAGCCGCCCAGCATCTCCACAACAGCGAGCGAGTCGAACCCCCAATCAGACGGCGGCACTCAACCCGATCCAGGACGGCCCGGCACGACGCCATCCGACAATAACGGGGGCAGCACCGGCAATGGTGGCGGGAACAACGGGAACAACGGTGCGGGGAACGGCGGCAATGGTGCCGGCAACGGCGGCAATGGTTCTGGCAACAGCGGGAACGGTTCTGGCAACAGCGGCAACGGTGGCAATAACGGAAACGGAAACGGAACCGGAAACGGAAACGGAAACGGAAACGGAAACGGAAACGGAAACGGCGGAGCCGGGAACGGCAACAATGGCAATGGCAATGGCAATGGCAATGGCAATGGCCAGGGTTACGGCAACGGCAACGGCGGAAACAACGGCGGGGGCCAAGGCAACGGTAATGGCGGCCCCGGCAATGGCGGTCCCGGACCAGGCAATAACGGGAACGGCCATGGGAATGGCCCCGACAAGCCTGACAAGGATGATCACGGCAACGGCAAGGGCAATAACGGGAACGGCAACGGTAATGGCGGCAATCCCGGCGGTGCCCCGGGGCCGGGGCCCGGGCCCGGGGCGGGGCCTGGGCACAACCACGATCACGACGACAAGGGGCCTGGCAGAGGCGAAAGCGGCCCTGGCTCCAACAACGGCAACGGGCCCGGTGCCAACAACGGCAAGAAGGATTAATCGCCAGCAAGCAAAAAGCTGCCGGCATCGACAGCTTTTGCCCGCCTTGCCTGGCGGGGAGCGCTTTAGCTGTGCCGGGACTTGCCCCCGCTCCCTTGCAGGGCGCTGAGAACCACCGCGCCCACCAACCCGGCGATCAGCGTGGCAGCCAGGGGATGCTTTTGCGCCGCGAGCAAAGTGCTGTGGCGGCGCACATGGAAGTTTTGGTTGCCCTCGCGCTTGCCGTCCGGACGAGGCTGATAGAGATTGTCGCGCAGGCTTGGGTCGCCCGGCTCCCCGGGCGCAATCTGCAGCGGCCGCCCTACACCCTCCAGCAAACGATCCGTCAAACGCGGTGCCAGCCGTCCGGCCAGCGTAATCAGGAAACCGGCCCCCCCGACATACAACTGGCGCCGCGGATGCTCGGCGGCAAACAGGATCGCGTCCGCGACGAGCTCGGGATCGTAAAGCACCGGCGGCAGGCGCGGGGGCGCATCGAGATAATTGCGGGCATGTTCGGGGAACGGCGTATGAATGGCGCCGGGCTTGATCAGGGTGACCGAAATGGGCGCCCCCTCCTCCTCCAGTTCCATGCGCAGGGCGTCCGTCGCCGCCTGCACGGCGTGTTTGGAGGCTGAATACGGACCCTGCAAGATCATGGTGCGGTCCGACAGCACTGAGCCTAGATTGATGATCGCGCCTCCCTTAGCGCGCAGATGGCGCGCCGCGACCAGCGAGCCCATCAGCACGCCGAAATAGTTCACCTCGAATACCTGGCGATGATCCGCGAGCGTCACCTGTTCCATGGTTCCATAAGTGGCCGCCGCCGCATTGTTGACCCAGGTGTCAAAGCCACCGAAGCTGTCGATGGCCGCTTGCGCGATGCGCTCGGCCGCAGCATCGTCGGCCATATCGGCCGGGCAGATCGCGACCTCCCCTCCCCCAGCTCGCAGGCGGACCGCCACCCGCTCCAGGTCATCGGCACTGCGGGCAGCGAGCACGACTTTGGCGCCGCGGCGCACCGCCTGCTCGGCCGTAGCCAGGCCATTGCCGCTGGTCGCACCGGTGATCACAATCACCTGCTGGCTAAGAGGTTTGAGCTTGGCAGGCATTGTGCACCTTTGAATGGAATGCCAGCTAACGCCCGCGTTCGACCCTGGTTCAGTCAAGAAGCCGCACAAGACGGTGAGCTGGCGGTTTGCGGCCAGGCGCGTTTTGCGGTAAACTTTTCGAGTCGAAAAAATTGTGAGGCCGGTGTGGTTATTCCGGCCCCTGCGCAAGCGGGATACAGTCGCTCCAGCGAACCCACGGCATCAACCCATATCGGGATGGTGCCTGGCGGAAGCGAGCTTTCGTCATGTGCCGTCCTCCTTTGAGAGAACCGCAATGACCGACAAGAAGACCCTCCTCGTAGCCCAGCTCTGCATCACCTTCATGATGGCCCTTTCCATGTCCGGCATCATGGGCTTGCTGGTGATGGGGCCGACCGCCGAGTGGCTGCAGGCCTGGCCACGCCAGTTCATCACCGCCTGGCCCATCGCCTTTGTGCTGACGCTGTTCACCGGCCGCATCGGCTTTGCCATTGCCCATCGCCTGGTTCACCCTACCGCCTGATTGGTTTTCCCTCGAAAAGCCATTTGCTGGGGCAAACAAGGGCGGCGTCAGCCTTGGCTGGCGTCACCCGGCCCTGCCCCGGCAAAGCTTGCCGCTGCCGTGTCGGAATCACCGCCCCGGTAACGTCCTGTGCTTCATAGCGTGGCGGGCCAGAGGAGAAAGGGAGAAGCCGGCAATGAAGGAAATCAACGAGATCGGGTGTCGCTGCGGCCAGGTGCGCCTCGTGCTGAGCGGCGCACCCATCATCAGCACCGAATGCTGCTGCAGCAGTTGCCGGCAAGCCGGGGCCCGGCTCGAACAACTGGAGGGCGCGGCGCCGATCCTGGGCGAACACGGCACCACCAGGTTCGTTCTTTACCGCAAGGACCGGGTCACGTTCCTGGGCGGGCTCGATGGTTTACGCGAATTCCGCCTGTCGCCCGACGCGGGCACGCGGCGCGTCGTGGCAACATGCTGCAACACGCCGGTGTTTCTTGATTTCAAGGGCGGGCACTGGTTCAGCCTTTACGCTGGCCTTTGGCCCCAAGAGGCGCTGCCGCCGGTGGAGATGCGCACCATGACCTCCGACCTGCCCGATCCCTCGGTGCTTCCCGGCGACGTGCCCAATCGCAAGCATCAGTCCGTGTCGTTCTTTGCGAAGCTGTTGGGGGCATGGATGGCCATGGGTTTTCGCAGCCCCTATCTACCGGTGGGTGGCAAGCTCGAAGCCTAGCGACTTGCGCCTAAGCCGAGGTGCGGCGCACGGGTGCGGTGGTGCGGACCGAATCCTGGTCGGCAGTGATCCTCTGGCCCCGCTCGGTGAGATGATAGCCGACCGCCTCGATGTCGCTCAGGCAAGCCTCGGTATCCACGGAAGGCCGCTGGGTTTCCCCCGCCACCATGTCGAGTGCACGGGTCATGGCCCATGGCCCAAACCGTTCAGGCAGATTGGCCCCGGACAGATCGGGGGAATAGCCGATGATCGATCCCTGGCCGCTGAAAACATAGACGTGCATCGCCACTCCTCTTGCTGGCCCCCATCTGCCATGAATGGCACAAAGTGTCGAGAAAGACGGCAGTGCGTATAGCATCGGGTCGGTCGGTCTCCGGGCCGCGCAAGGACCATGAGATCCTCGTCACCGCCCTGGCAAAGATCCGCGACCTTTCCTGGCAGGCACAGATTGTCGGCAAACCCACGACCCCGCCGTTGCAGCCAACCTCCGGCGCCAGATCGAGGATTTGCACCTCACCAACCAAGGGACGTTGATCGGATTGCTCGACGATGCGGACGTGATCAATCGCTATTGCGACACTACAGCTGTCGGGGCGCTCGCCAAAGGTCGCACCATTGCTCAGCTGCATTCCATCACGAAACCGTGCCCGCACTTGCTTGCCGCCTCGATTGGTCGGCGGCTGAAACGGCGCTAAGTTCTACGTGGTTCATCATTGAACTCGAGAAGGAGATCGGCATGTCTGACACCCTCTTCCAGCGCCGAACCTTGCTGTGCGCGGGCGCCGCGTTTGCGGTGGCCGGGCTTGCAGGCCTCACAATGCCCGCTCGCGCCGCTGGCCTTCCTGCGACGCCCTCCATGCGTGGCGGCGCCAACAACTATATGCCCGGCGCGCCAATAGTTGAACGCATCGGCAGCGGCGGCTTCTGGATGTCAGGCACGGTGCTCCGCGCCAGCGACGGCGCCCCACTCGCGGGCCAGCGCATTCAGATCTGGGCTCATACCACGGAAGGCAGCGAGCGTGACTGGCACAGCCACGGCGCCACGCTGTCTGACGCAAACGGCGCGTTCCGGCTCGAAATGCCGCAGATCGTCCCAGCGCTGGGCCAGGCGCATGCGCACCTCGCCTATGACAGCGGCGAGTACGAGACCGTATTCCTGCGCCCCCTGCTGTCTAGCGCGAAGGACACCAGCCTTACGGCACACTTTGTCCTGCAGTCTGCCTGACCCGACGCGATGCGGCTGGCCCAGGCGCTACTGATCTGGGCCGGCCTGACGCTCGCCATCGTCGTGCCGCTGACCTTTGCCGCGACAAGCGAATACCTGGCGTGGCGCGACCCGGTCTATATCACCGCCGGCTTGGCAGGCGTGGTGGCGCTGTGCGTTGCGCTGGTGCAGCCGCTGCTCGCTGCTGGCTGGCTCCCCGGCCTGCCCCTGTTGCGCGGTCGTCGTGTACATCGTGTAGGGGGTATCGTCTTGGTCGCTGCGGTGATCGTCCACGTCGCCGGGCTGTGGATCACCAGCCCGCCCGACATAGAAGACGCGCTGTTCTTGCGCTCGCCGACTCCGTTTTCCGTCTGGGGGGTCGCCGGCATGTGGGCGCTTTTCGCAGCCGCGCTGCTCGCGATCTTCCAGCGCCGCCTTTCGCCGCCCGTCTGGCGCCTCAGTCACACCGGCCTCGTCAGCATCGTCGTGCTTGCCGGCGTGATCCACGCAATGTTGATCGAGGGCACAATGGAGACGATCTCGAAGGCCGTGCTCTGCGGTCTAGCCATTGTGGGGACCGTGGCTGCGGCCGCAGCCCCGTGGCTGCGTGCGCGACGGCGCGCACTGAGCAAAGGACGGAGCTAGGTTAGTTCCGCGGCCGCTTCAAAGGGGAGAATATGGGCAGAAGCGGCCCTGACCGAAGCAGATCGCTAGCGGCCGGCAGCGGTCGATCCGTAATGCGCCCCATTTCGACCGCTCAGCCAGTCCAATCAAGCTCCTGAAAGCCGCTGTTCTGGTCTGGCGCGCCGGAACGGCTTCCTTGGGGTGGAAAGAGGACGGGCGGCTTCTCGAATAACTATCCCCAAAGCTGACTGTACATAACCCCAGAGCATCTAGCTCAATCACCCGCTGGTTCGCTTGACCGGCAGTAAATTTCATAAAGCGTCGTCAGCACTCGTGTGACTGGCTCTGAAGCAAGACGGTAGAAGATGGTCTGACCATCGCGACGCGTCTTGACCAACCCCAATGCCCGCAACTTCGACAGGTGCTGGGACAGCGGCGACTGCTCCAGCCCTACAATCTTGATCAGCTCGCCTACGCTGCGCTCCTGCTCAAGAAGATTGCAAAGGATCAGTAGTCGCTTCGGATTGGCCATGGCGGTCAGCAATTGGGCCGCTTCTTCGGCACGGGGTTCAAGATCGGTTATGTGCATCAGGGGACTTCTTCGGGCTGCGTGATTGACATATTAGAATATTCGAATATATCGGGCAATACATTTCGACGATCAGGTGCTCATTCCTGACGCGCCGCAGCGAACCGCACATAGGCATATGGAAACATCATTTACACCCATCCAAGCACTTCTCGGTGGCTCATTGATTGGAATTGCCGCCGTTGCCCTCATGGCTTTTCACGGCAGGGTGGCTGGCATGACCGGGATCCTGACTGGCGTGATCTTGCCAAAAGGTGACTGGGACTGGCGCCTCGCCTTCCTGTTGGGTGCCATTGCTGCCCCCCTTCTTGTCCTACTGCTCACGGGCACGTCCTTGCCGCTGCAGGCAGAGCTTCCTGCTTGGGCCATTATTTTTGGTGGCCTTCTGGTCGGCGTCGGCGTGACCTTCGGAGGCGGCTGCACGTCGGGCCAGGGCGTTTGTGGCATGGCCCGGCTCTCGACCCGCTCCGTTGTCGCCACCCTGACCTTTATGGTGACGACCTTCATGACCGTCTTTATCGTCCGTCATGTCCTGGGGGGCTTCTGATGCTCCGCGTTGTTTCTGCAGCGGCGATCGGCCTTGTTTTCGGCCTTGGCATTGCGATCTCCGGGATGGCCAACCCGGCCAAGGTGCTCAACTTCTTTGACGTGTTCGGCACCTGGGACCCCAGCCTGTTTCTGGTCATGGGGTCGGCCCTGGTCGTTACCTTCGTCGGATACCGGTTCGTGTTGCAGCGCCCCGCTCCGACGTTCGATCGCAAGTTCCATTTGCCAACCAAACGAGATCTGGACGTGCCGCTTATCGCAGGCTCGGCCCTGTTCGGCGTCGGCTGGGGCATTGCCGGATTCTGCCCCGGCGGCGCCATCCCTGCACTAGGTACGGGCGAGCCGAGACCGTTCATTTTCGTGGCCGCAATGATCGGCGGCATCCTCGGTGCCAATGCGCTCAAGGCGGCTTTCACCCGCCGTCAAGCCTTGGCCTGACCTTCGAACTGGTAAGGAGATTCCATGTCTACCCAACCCATTCCATTTGCACCCGATCTGGGCGTGAAACCGGAAGTTGTGGCGTTCTTCGACGAGCCGACCAACACCATCAGCTACATCGTCAAGGATCCCCATTCCGACGCCTGTGCCGTGATCGATTCCGTCATGGACTTCGACTACGCCTCTGGCAACATTGCCTATGAGGGCGCCGACAAGATCATCGCGCACATCCAGGACAAGGGCTGGAAGCTGGAATGGCTGATCGAAACCCACGTCCATGCCGATCACCTATCAGCTGCGCCCTATATCCAGGCCAAGCTAGGCGGCAAGCTCGGGATCGGCGACCAGATCTGCGTGGTCCAGGACACCTTTGGCAAGATCTTCAACGAAGGAACAGAGTTCCAGCGTGATGGGTCGCAGTTCGACCGCCTGTTCAAGGATGGCGACAGCTATCAGATCGGCACCATGACCGCCCATACGCTGTTCACGCCAGGCCATACGCCGGCAGACATGGTGCATGTGATCGGCAACGCCGTATTCGTTGGCGACACCCTGTTCATGCCTGATGGCGGCTCGGCCCGTGCCGACTTTCCCGGTGGTAACGCTCGTACACTCTACCAGTCAATACAGCGGCTGCTGACCTTGCCAGGCGAGATGCGGCTCTTCATGTGCCACGACTATGGGCCGAACGGTCGCGACATTCAGTGGGAAACCACAATTGCGGAGCAACGTGATCACAACATCCATGTCGGCCACGGCACGTCCGAAGACGAATTCGTCAAGATGCGGGAAGAGCGGGACAGCACCCTCTCCATGCCAAAGCTGATCATCCCATCCCTGCAAGTCAACATGCGGGCGGGACAGCTTCCCCCAGCCGATGATGACGGCAAGACTTACCTCAAAGTGCCCATCAATGGGCTCTCCACCTCCAAGGAGTAACACCATGGCAATCAACAAGATCGACGACCAGTTCGCCCAGTCCCCCCAGATCCAGCCTGATGATGTCAGGCTCATCGCTGAGGCGGGGTACAAAGCCATCGTCTGCGCCCGCCCGGATAACGAAGACCCTGATCAGCCATCCTTTGCGCAGATCGCTGAGGTCGCCGAGCGGTTCGGTGTCAAGGCATTCCACATCCCCGTGTCAGGTCAACTCACCGAAGGTCAGCTCATCCGCTTTGAACAGGCCAAGGCCGAAACCGACGGGCCCATCCTGGGCTACTGCCGCTCCGGTGGGCGCGCCGGCAGCCTCTACGCTGCCACTTTGTAACTGAAAGACGACGATGTTTCTCGAACCCCTGCAATACCTGCTTGGTGCCCTATCGGGCAGCCTGGTGGGCTTCACCCTCGGCCTGTTCGGCGGCGGTGGCTCCATTCTGGCTGTGCCGCTCATGGTCTATGTCGTGGGGGTTCCTGTCGCACACGTGGCCATCGGAACGAGTGCTTTTGCGGTCGCCACCAACGCTGCCACCAACCTTGTCACCCATGCCCGCAAGGGCAACGTGATCTGGCGCTGCGCCCTCATGTACACCGTCGCTGGCATTGCCGGGGCCTTCCTTGGCTCCACGCTGGGCAAGGCCATGGACGGCGACAAGCTGCTGTTCCTGTTCGCCATCCTCATGCTGGTGGTAGGCGTGCTGATGTTCCGCGGGCGGGGTGATCCCGGGATACCTGGCGCCACCTGCAATCGAGAGAAGGCACCCAAGGTGCTGGGCTATGGCGGTCTCACCGGCGCCTTTTCCGGCTTCTTCGGTATCGGCGGCGGCTTCCTGATCGTTCCGGGTCTTGTGGCCTCGACCGGCATGCCGATCCTCAATGCCATCGGATCATCGCTCGTCGCCGTCACCGCCTTCGGGCTCACCACTGCCTTGAGCTACGCCTTTTCGGGCCTGGTCGATTGGCCACTGGCTGCCGTGTTTATCGGTGGCGGGGTGGTCGGTGGACTGGCTGGCGCGCGGCTTGCTGGTTTAATGGCCAGCAAGAAGGGGCTGCTGAACACCGCTTTCGCCGGTCTGATCGTGGCCGTCGCCATTTACATGGCCGCCCAGACCGTTACCGCCTTCATCTAAAGAGGAGGCCAACCATGTACAGGTTCGAGACCGAGGTCCTGATTCTGGTTTGACCATCGCCGAACTGCCCTCATCATGGAGTGAAACCGACTTGCCCGTTTCCCTGTTGGGAAACCGGCAAGAAGGACTTTCCTTTGCACCGGACTGCCGACAAGCAAAAGGATCAGCAGGCTCTCCTAAGCCCTTGCTCAAGCCACCGAGAGGCCCACATCGATGTTGTTGCGGGTGGCGTTGGAGTAGGGGCAGATCTGGTGCGCCGTGTGCACGAGCGTGGATGCCACGTCACGATCAAGACCTGGCAAAGCCACAACCAGATCGGCAGTGATGCCGAAACCGCCCTCCGAGCGGGGACCGATCCCGACTGTGGCCGTTACGCTGGCCTCGGCCGGCACTTTTACCTTGAGTTGCTGGGCCGCCACTTTCAGGGCCCCCAGGAAGCAAGCCGAATAGCCGGTGGCGAATAATTGCTCCGGGTTGGTGCCTTCACCGCCCGGTCCGCCCAGTTCCCTGGGTGTGCTCAACAAAACGTCGACCCGGCCGTCCTCGGTGCGGGCCTTGCCATCGCGTCCACCGGTCGCAGTTGCGGAGGTCTTATACTTTACATCAACAGACATCATAGTCTCCTTTTGGGGGTGTTTGTGGCCCACATCTCGTGGGCGCTCACTTCGACACTGTGCGTGTCGGCATCGTTTCGCAGCTGGCGAGACGAATTCAGGGCTCTGCCAGGTCGAGCAGCAGAGTCGGGATCAGTTCTGAAACGGTGGGATGAATAGGCACCGCCCACCGCAAGCTATCGAGAGGCTGGTCGGCGTTCATCATGTCGAGAATGCCATGGATGGCCTCGTCGCCGCCTGTGCCCAGGATTGCCGCGCCCAGGATGCGCTGTGTGTCGGCGTCGGCGACGATCTTCATGAAGCCTTGGATTTCCCCTTTTTCCACGGCGCGGCCAACGCGGGTCATTGCGCGCTTGGAGAAGAGGAGCCGTCTGCCGGTCCGGGCCGCCTCAGCCTCACTCATCCCCACCCGCGCCAATGGGGGATCTATATAGAGGGCATAACCGGGCACCCGGCTGCTGACCCTCCGGTCATCTCCGTCAAGCAGATTGGCGGCAACGATCTCGAAGTCGTTGTAGGCGGTATGGGTGAAGGCGCCCCGCCCGTTGCAGTCCCCCAGCGTCCATATTCCGGGCACACTGGTCTGGAGGTGGTCGTCGACCGTGATGTAACCGCGTTCGTCGGTGAGCACGCCCGCTGCCTCGAGCCCGAGGTCATCTGTATTGGGCCGGCGCCCAGCCGCGATCAGCACGTGACTGCCAATCACCGGAGAGGCGTCAGCCTCGCAATCCACCGACACCGCGACGCCGTCCCCATGCCGTTGAAAGCCGATGCAATTGGCACCGGTCCGCACGGAAATGCCTTCGGCTTGGAGGATCTCCTCGACAGCTTGGGAAATGTCCCGATCCTCGCGCGGTATCAGCCGATCCGATCGTTCGATGATCGTGACCTGCGCACCGAAGCGGCGATACATCTGCGCGAACTCCAGCCCGATATAGCTGCCCCCGACCACGATTAGGTGCTGAGGAACGGTTTCGAGGGCGACGATCTCGCTATTGGTTAGAAACGGCACATCATGGAGCCCGGGCAAATCTGGAATAACCGCCCGTCCGCCGACATTGATGAAGATGCGCGGGGCGGTGAGCCTGGCTCCGTTCACCACGACGATGTTGGTTGCTTCGAAGCGCGCGTGGCCGCGGATCAACTCGACATTGGGCATGCTGGCAAGCCAGTCTTCGTTTCCTTGCCGCGAGTCCAGGATGACCTTGCGGGCGCGTGCCGCCACGGCAGCCATGTCGACGACGACGTCGGACCGGGAGAACCCGTAGTCGGCGCCCCGCCTTGCCATGTGGATTGCATAGGCGCTGGCAACAAGGGTCTTGGTCGGCTTGCAACCGGTGTTCACGCAGGTTCCACCCACTTGGTCGCGCTCAATGATCGCAACGGTCATGCCCGCTGCAGCCAGCCGGGACGCCAGCGAGGGCCCAGCCTGGCCAGCACCAATGATGATGGCATCGAACGGGCGCACAACATCGGCCCTTGAGTAATCAATTGACATGATAGTTCTCTTTAGGAGCGCCGCGCGGGAGTGGCGACGTTGCCGGGATGAATGGCGGACGCTTTCGGGTGCAAAGCACATAGGATCCGGGGCTTGTGGCGCCCCGGATCGGATGGGTATTCACTCTTCGGTATTTTCCGATAGCGACTGTGGCACACGATACGCGTTGCTGGCCGGTCGGGCAGCGGGTCGCGTCTGGCCTACATCCAGGTTCGTACCAACCTCAGTGGGGGCGTTGAGCGGGCGGAGCGTGTCCTTGTCGAGGATCAACACACGTCCGGACCCGTCAGGCCCGTGGGCATAAACGCGGATGTCGCTGCCCCATTTTTCGATCTCGGTGGCAATAATTCCCCGGGAGGCCAGTGTGGCGGTGATCTCGGAGATGGGCCGGCCGTCCAGCGCGCGATCCGAGATCAGGCTTTCCGCTGCAAATGCAGTTGGGGACGCAACAAGAAAGGCGAGGGTAAGTGCAATAACTTCGGCGGAGGAGAGAGATTTCATTTCGGTGTTCCTTTCGTTTTGAACACCCCGAACTTGATCTCTGTTCATTGCGCGAACATTGTCGAGATTTCTTTCCCGAAACTATTCGCTTCCACGTCGCTGTGCTTGCGACAGGCCCACGGCGTCGTATGCGTGACTTCGCCGTTCAACTCACAGCGGAGGTCATCTCCGATGGGGTGGCCAGGGCGCGAAATCGGTGCGCCACCAGATGCAGCAAGTCACCACGAACAGTTCAAGAGAGTGCGCGCCGCAATGTTCGGGCAATGGTTGGATCGCCAGATAGGGATGTCCAAGGACGGGGACAGCGAAAACCTTGGCATCCCGCGTGCCGGCGCCATTGCTTCGTTCCTGTCTCCACTGACCTGCCCAGTGCCCACCCTGCACCGGATCACGCAGCCGCAGGATTGACAGTTGAGCGTACAAACAAAAGAGTAAATTCATGCGCATCCTGCTGGTCGAAGATGAACTGGACATGGCCACAGCACTGTCCGCCGCGCTGAGCCGGCATGACATTGTAGTGGATCACGCCTCCACTCTGGAGATTGCAGAGGAAGCATGCCGCAGCGGAGTACATGACGCCGTGTTGCTGGACCGCAAGCTGCCCGATGGGGAGGGATTGAAATTGATCCCTCTGATCAGGCGCGAGCGCCCGGGCTTGCCGGTCATTGTCCTGTCGGCCATGGGATCGGCAGAGCAACGGGTTGCCGGACTTGATACGGGGGCCGATGACTATTTACCCAAGCCGTTCTTGATCGACGAGTTGATGGCCAGATTGCGTGCGGTGATGCGACGCCCAGCTCAGTTCGGTGAGACTGCGATCAATGTCGGTCTGCTCAGATTCAACTTGACGGACCGTCAGGCGGAAGTCGCGGGGCAGCCACTTGACCTTACCCGTCGTGAACTGCTGGCTCTGGAGATCCTTGTTCGGCGCTCGGGACGAACCGTGTCTCGCAGCGCGCTGGAAGAAGCGGTCTATGGCTATGATGACGAGATCTCGTCCAATACCCTCGACTCCCACATCTCGCGCTTGCGTAACAAAATCAGCGGCGCCGGAGTTGAGATTCACGCGATCCGCGGACTGGGATATCTTTTGAGGGTGATATCTTGATGAACTGGCGGCTGGGTTCCCTGCGCGCAAGGCTGACCATCTACCTGGTCCTGGTGCAAGCCATTGCGTTGGTCGCATTCATCTTTGCTGCATCGATCCCGATGACGAACTTGATGAGTTCAGAGCAAGGGCTGGATGACAGTGTCATCCAGTCCTTTGCTGAGTCTGTCCAGCGCCGGGGCCCCGGTCAACTGGATTTGGTCCCCAGCGAGGATCTTATCCGATTGACGGCTGAACACCCGGGAATGTGGTTTTATGCTGCCGATGCAAGCGGCACCTCGGTCCAGATGGGCGACATCCCTGAATGGATGGCGCCATTGATTGCCGGTCTCACCCGGTTGCATTCGGCTGACATCGGCGACATGGATGTTCCAGGGCAGCCCGCCACGATCGTGCGGCGCCAGGACAGCCCCGCAGGTTTGCTTTGGGTGGCAACCGCGGGGGGACCGGATACACCGCTCCGGGCAGTGTTTGCAGCCGCCGGCGGCCCGATGTACTTGCAACTGCTGGCACTGCTAACTGCAGTGTCCTTTCTGGTCATTCCCCTAATCGTAAGGCTGCAGTTCCGGGGTGTAAACAAGGCGGCAGCAGAAGCTGAACAGATCGACATTGCCCAGCGCGGCATGCGTCTCTCCTTCCAACATGTGCCCGATGAATTGCATTCGCTGGTGCGTGCTGTGAATGCTGCCTTGCAGCGCCTTGATGACGGCATTGAGCGCCGGCAACGGTTTTTGGCCGATGCGGCACATGAACTGCGAACGCCAGTGGCGATCTTGCAGACCCGTATCGAATTACTGCCGCACGACGAGCAGCGCAGCAGACTGATGCTGGATGTGGCGCGCCTGGCCAATCTGGCCAATCAATTGCTTGATCTGGAGCGTTTCGACGCTGACCTTACAATCTTGCAGCCGGTGGATCTCGTTGACCTGGCGGCGCAAGTCACGGCCGACATGGCCCCTCTCGCCATTGCAGCAGGCGATGAGATCTCCTTTGATACCGAGGTCGAGAGCGTCACTGTCGCCGCGGACGCGGCCTCGCTCTCGCGGGCCCTGATCAATCTAATCCAGAATGCCGTGATCCATGGCGGTCGGAAAACGAACATCCGGGTAGCGGTATGCCGCAAAGGTTCGCTGACGGTCGCTGACACAGGACCGGGCATAGCGGTTGAAAACAGGGAGGCAATTTTCGAGCCGTTCTGCCGCGTCGTTCCGCTGGACCAAGGTGCGGGACTTGGCCTGAACCTCGTCAAGGATATCGTGCTAAGGCACAAAGGGAAAATCACCGTAGGTGACGCCCCTGGAGGCGGTGCGCTGTTCGAAATATCGCTTCCCGTGATCCCCACTCAGGTTGCACAGAGCGCCTGATCAACGCGGAACTGGTGCAGGCGCAACAGCTTCCAGGCGGAAGATCCGTTCACCCCCGGGAAGTCGAGCGGCTCTGCCCCCCTTTAAACGGCGACGCACAGGTGAAGGGCACCATCAGGCCGGGTTGAACCCCTTGGGGTTTGGCTATCGATCAGCCTTGGTTGAACGATACAGGCTCGTCGCCGAAGCAGTCCAGCCTGACCTGGGCTGCCGCGACCCGGACACCCTTGTTGCTGCCAGAGGCCCGCACCACTGCACGTCAGAAATCATCATCTGGCGCAGGGCTAATCAAAGTTAGAAAAACAAGACGCCAAACCTTACCTCATCTGGTTCCACAATGTTGGGGCAATCGTTGGGCCGTAAGGTGATGATGTTCAACAGCAAGGAACATCCAAGATGAAGTATTCTCTTCCCCGCTATCTTTATAAATGCCTGACACCCGGAGCAAACTTGCTCCACGATCAGTTCACTAGCTGATCATTGCTGGCTGTCCCGGACAGGCCTTCCCTCCCATTGTGGAACAGATTGGCCCAGAGCTGAGCCAGTTGACGTATGGGCAGCGCTACTCACGTCCAAGCATGGCGGTCCCCGAAGGAACCAGCTTCTGCGTCGCTGGCGCAAATAAGTTCTGCGTTCGTCAGCCTGCATCCAGGTCGCCGGCCGCCCTCGCTCGGCCTCGAGGCTCGGCAAAGAACGCCGGTCGTTCACCCGAAAACCTGGTCGAGAACACTCACCTTTCCGCCCCACCTTTCAGCAAACAACAATCGAGACATATCATGACTGATCTTTCGACCTCCAAGTCCCCAATCCCCTCCCCCACCGACTGGCTCCGGAGCTACTACTTCACCCGAGCAGCAGTTTCGATCGGCTGGATCGCGGCAGCACTGATCATTGGCCGAAGCAACGCTGCCGTGGCTGCCATTTTGCTTGTCGCCTACCCGGCATGGGATGCCCTAGCGAACTATCTCGATGCACAAAAAAATGGCGGCCTCCGATCCAATCTGAGCCAGACCCTGAACCTCGCCGTTAGCGGATTTACGGCGGCGGCTGTTGCATTTGCCTTGGGCATGAGCATGAACACTGTGCTCGTTGTCTTCGGAATCTGGGCAGCACTTTCAGGGTTGTTCCAACTCGTTACCGCTGCTCGGCGGTGGAGAACGGCAGGGGCACAGTGGGTGATGATCCTGAGCGGCGCGCAGTCTGCACTGGCAGGCGTGGCCTTCGTCGTCATGGCGGGTGCTGACACCCCGCCGGACATCACTGCAATTGTTCCCTATGCTGCGTTTGGCGCCTTCTACTTCCTGCTCTCAGCCATATGGCTGACGATCCAGAGCACTCGTGCGCACGCAGCAGTACCCAACTGAACCGTGCATCGGGGCGGCGATCAGCCGCCCCCTTGAACGCATATGAGCAGGGGTGTCAGCCTCGGCGCTGATAGGTTCAGCGCTGGCCGGCCTGGCCTTTGTTCTGTTGCTGTCATCAAAGCGGGGATGCAAGCTGGCGTGTCCGGATCACACCAGGCGGCCAGGTCAGACTTAGGAATGTGCTGCAGGGCTTTGTGCGTCCGCGCCATGCCGCATTGCATGTCGGATGGATTCGCAGAGGCTGTCGAGAAAAGCCCGGAAATGCTGGGGAGCGCAGCGCAACACGCATGGACACTGAAGGTACTGCCCTCATGGCAAAACCCTCATTGAACTGCTGCAACCGAACAAGAAATAGTGGTGCCCGGGACCGGAATCGAACCAGTGACACGCGGATTTTCAATCCGCTGCTCTACCAACTGAGCTACCCGGGCAGTGGCGGGGTGAACCGCCTTGGCTGAAGCCGAGGGCCTTATAGGAGATCGGTTTTGCCGGTGCAAGAGCCAAAGCAGCGTGTGGAAAACCAAATCGTATCTTGGGCTTAGAACTCGTCGTCTTCCTCGCTACCGTCGGGCACGCCAGCGCCCCCTTCCCCATCGCCAATGGGCTCGGCCGGAATGGCGTAAGCGCCGGTAAACCAGCGGTTGAGATCCACGTCGGCGCAGCGCGCCGAGCAGAAGGGGCGGAATTTTTCCACCGGCGGCTTGCCGCAGATGGGACAGGGCTTGGTTGTGGGTAACCGGGCCATCACACGCCTGAATGGCTGGATTTGTTGAGCCAGTTGAACTGCACGGGATAGCCCTCGCCGGCCAGCAGCGCGGCGGTCTCGGTCAGGGGCAAGCCGACGACGCCGGTATAGGAACCCGACAGCTTGATCACGAAGGCCCCGGCAATGCCTTGGATGGCATAGCCGCCCGCCTTGCCCTGCCATTCGGCACTGGCGAGATAGGCCTCCATTTCGCGCACCGACAGGCGCTTGAAGCGCAGGCGCGTTTCCACGATACGCTGCCGCTTGGCCCCGCTGGGGGTTAGCACCGTGATCGCGGTAAAGACGCGATGCGAGCGGCCCGACAAGAGGCTGAGGCAATTGGCAGCCTCTTCCATGGTTTCGGCCTTGGGCAGGACGCGCCGGCCCACCGCCACCACCGTATCGGCGGCCAGCACCAGGGCTTCGCCGCCAAAGCCGGCCGTGCGGGCCTTGTGCTGGGCAGTCAGTGCCTTGAGATCAGCCAAACGGGCTGCCAGCTTGCGCGGCAACTCGGCCTTCTCGGGGGTTTCATCGACATGGGTGGGCACCAGGTGCTCAGGCTCGATGCCGATCTGATTGAGCAGAGCCAAACGCCGGGGCGAGGCAGATGCCAGAATGAGTTCCGGACGGGTGGCCATCAAATGGCCTTACCGGAAGCGGAAAGTCAGGCGGCCTTTGGTGAGGTCATAAGGGGTCATTTCACACAACACCTTGTCCCCGGTGAGCACGCGAATGCGGTTCTTGCGCATACGACCCGAAGTGTGCGCAATGATCTCGTGATCGTTTTCCAGCTTGACCCGGAAGGTCGCGTTGGGAAGCAGCTCTACTACGGTGCCTTGAAACTCAAGGACTTCTTCTTTCGCCATGAAAACTCCTGAAAAGAAACCCAGCGGGCAGGTTCTGCCGGCCGGGGTCCTGAAATTGCGCGCAACCTAACGGAATTCAAGGGACTTGTGAACCACCGGAAACCAGTGGCTCCAATTGCTCGCGCACGCGCCGGCGCAGGCTGTCGCGAAGCTCGCGATAGGCCCCAAGAACTGTCTCGCGATTGCCTTCCACACTGGAGGGATCAGCCAGGGGCCAATGTTGGACCTCATTGGCCTCAAGGCCCTTGCGCTCCACGGCCCCGGGGGCGTCATCCGAAAGGGTGACAACGAGGTCGAAGCGGTTGGCGACGAGTTCATCCAGGATATGGGGCGTGTGCACCGACATATCAATGCCGATTTCGGCCATGACCTCATGGACGAACTGGTCGGCCACCCCGCCATTCACCCCGACCGAGCGGGCCAGCAGGCGCCCGGGGAACAGCTGGCGCGCGAGCGCGGCGGCAATCGGTGAGCGTACCGAGTTCATCGAGCATACGAACAAAACGCTCGGCAGCTCACTTTTGCGCTGGTCGATCCGGCTGGCATAGGGCTGGACGGCGCACACCAGGGTAAAAAGGCGCCGCGCGGTGGGCAGATCGAGAATCAGCTTGTTGCGCAGCCGGGTGCGCAGCAGTTCGGCGGCCTCGTCATGCATGCCGCGACGCGCCATGTCGACGGTTTCGATCTGGAAGGGCTGGGCCGAGCGGATCGCCTCGTAATAGCTGTCGCGAATGCGGAAATAATCGCGAATCAGGCTGCGGAACGGGGTCAGCGACAGGTAATGGGCCGCAATGGGCTGGAAGGTTTCGGGATGGCGCACATCGAGCACAATGTAATTGCCGATGATCGACATATGCAGCGCAAAGGGGCCAACAGCATCCACCCGGGCGGGGCGGAAGCTGTTGTCTTCGAGGAGGTCATAGATGGCAATGCGCCATTCATGCACCTCGTCGGGATTGATCGAGGTGATGGTGTTGGGATCGAGCGTGACCGTCACGAGGCGGTCCGTTTCCGCGCTTGCCGATCGTAGCTCCATCGAAATGCTCAACGGTTTAGCCGAATAGCGATGGAGCGCCCGTGTCCTTCGAGTGCTTCCACATTGGCAATGGTGATGGCGGGGTCGGCGAGCGTCGCGAGCGAACCCGGCGTGCAGCCCAGGATCGAGGTGCGCTTCATGAAGTCGAGCACCCCCAGCCCCGAGGCAAAGCGAGCAGAGCGGGCGGTGGGCAGCACATGGTTGGAGCCACCGACATAATCGCCAATGGCTTCGGGGGTGTGATGGCCCAGGAACAGCGCGCCGGCATGGCGGATGCGGGGCACCAGCGCCTGAGGATCGTCGACGGCCAGTTCCACATGCTCGGAAGCGATGCGGTTGGCCAGTTCCACGGCTTCGCCGAGCGAACGCACGACGATGATGGCGCCAAATTCGTCCCAGCCTTCACGCGCCAGGCCCTCTTTGGGCAGCAAGGAAAGCTGGCGATCCACTTCGCTCGCAACCGCGTCGGCCAAGGCCGGCTCGGTGGTGACGAGAATGGATTGGGCACCGCCGCCATGCTCGGCCTGGGCAATAAGATCGGCCGCTATCCAAGCGGGATTGGCGGAGCCGTCGGCGATCACCAGCACTTCGGACGGGCCGGCGATCATGTCGATGCCGACCTGCCCGAAAACCTGGCGCTTGGCCGCCGCGACATAAGCATTGCCGGGACCCACGACCTTGTCGACCCGGGCGATGGTTGGCGTGCCATAGGCCAAAGCGGCCACGGCCTGGGCACCGCCAACACGATAAATCTCGGACACCCCGGCAATGCGCGCTGCCGCCAGAATGGAGGGGCTCAGCTGCCCGTTGGGCGTGGGCACTACCATGGCGATGCGGTCGACGCCCGCCACCCGCGCCGGTACGGCGTTCATCAGCACCGAGGAAGGATAGGAGGCCAAGCCACCCGGCACATAGATGCCCACGGCATCCACGGCGGTCCAGCGGCTGCCGAGCGTTACGCCCAACGCGTCGGTATAGACATGATCCTGCGGCAACTGCTTTTCGTGATGCGAGCGAATTCGGTCATGGGCGGTTTGCAGCGCCGCCACCACATCGGCGCTCACCTGGGCCGCGGCAGCGTCGATTTCTTCGGGGGTGAAGCGCAGGGTCTGGGCGGTCACGCCCGCCTTGTCGAAGCGATTGGTCAGCTCCACCACGGCCGCATCGCCTGAAGTGCGCACATCGCGAATGATGCCGGCAACAACATCGCCCACCTCGACCGAGGCTTCGCGCTTCCCACCGAGCAGGGCGGCAAATTGCGCTTCAAAATCGGATTGGACAGTGTTTAGGCGAAGGGGCATCAGGCGGCCTTATGGTTACTCGAGACTGTGGGCTGGCTTGGCAGCGGCCGCCCAGGCGGCGCCGAGATCAGCCAGCCGGGCCTCAAGGCACTCCACCGTCAGTCGCACCGTGCCACCGCCGGCAAAGCTGAGTTCGACAATTCCAGCGGGATCGTCGGTAACCGAAAAGGTGACGGCGAGCAATTCCAGGACGCCATCGCGCGCATTGGGATCAAAACCGGCAATTGCCACATGGCTGACCCTATCGAAGTGCAGGCCGGCACGCTTGCGCAAGCCCTTGCCGCGGGCATCGGCACTTTCCCAATCGAAGCGGTTCATCAGCAGGGCGAAGCGGCGATCGGCGCGGGCATAGCCCATGTCGCCGACCCGCACCACGGCATCCTGCACATGGGCGGAAATCACTTCCAGATCTTCGCTATCAAGCGCGAGGAGCTTCAGATCGGTCATGGGGCAAGCCTTGTATGGGTGGGAATACGCCTATCTGGGCACCCTTTAGCTGATCTACAAGCTTGCCCCCTCGCGGGCAATGTCACCACCCTCAGAAAAGCTGTGCTGGCCCGGAGCATTGCCTGGGCGCGGCAGAGCTCTTGCTTCACGTTATTGTCACAAATACAAATCGACTATGACTCAAACACTGCTCCCCCCTCCCGAGTTGACCGCCGCAGATTACCGGGAGCAGTTTCCCGACATCACGGTTGGGCTGAACTGGGAGCGATTCGCCGCCGAACGCTGGCCCATTGAGCGTCGGATTTTGACCAATCGCCAGGAACTGCTCGGCTTTCATACATTTTTCCGCAAGAGCCTCGGGCGGATCATGCCGCATTTCCTGCACTGGCTCGCCTCGCAGCAGATGCGGATGGGCGATGTGGTGGAGAACTTCGCCCGCATACCGGCCGAGCACCGGGCGAGCGTCGAGTATTTCGTGGCGCAGTGGGCAAGCAGCCCGGGGCCACTCCAGCTTGAACTGCCGACCTACCGGTTCGCGCCAAGCGAGCACTTCATCCTCGACGGCAATCACCGCGCTACGGCGATTGCCCTATCTGGCAAGCCATTCCGGATCGAGCTCGTGAGCGTTGTTGGCCCGCGCGAGCGGGACGCCCTGGTGGATGTGACCTCCTGCCGCTGAGGCACTTGCCAAGAAATAGGGCCGGTTCACAACAGAACCGGCCCTCGTCAGTTAGCCCGCGATGCGCTCGATCTCGGCGCCGCAGCGGCTGAGCTTGTCTTCGAGGCGTTCGAAACCCCGGTCCAGATGGTAAATGCGGTTCACCACGGTTTCGCCGCGCGCGGCGAGCCCGGCGATCACCAGCGACACCGAAGCGCGCAGATCGGTCGCCATGACCTGGGCACCCTTGAGCTGGGATTTGCCGGTGATGGTGGCCACCTGCCCATCGACATGGATATCGGCGCCAAAGCGGGCGAGCTCGGCCACATGCATGTAGCGATTTTCAAAGATGGTTTCGCGGATCTTGGATACGCCGGTGGACATGGTCATCAGCGCCATGAACTGGGCCTGCAGATCGGTCGGAAAACCCGGGAAAGGATCGGTTTCCACATCCACCGGCTGAATGCCGTTGCCGTTGCGGCGCACGCGAATGCCCTTGTCCTCGATGATGATCTCCGAGCCGGTCTGGCCCAGAATGCCCAAGGCTGACTGCAGGTGCTCGGCGCGGGCGCCGCGCAGCAGCACATCGCCGCCCGTCATTGCGGTGGCCATGGCAAAGGTGCCGGTTTCGATTCGGTCAGGAATCACATCCACGGTGGCGCCATGGAGTTTGTCGACGCCGACCACGGTCAGCGTGCGGGTGCCGATGCCGGTGATGTCAGCGCCCATGGCGACGAGGCACTCGGCGACATTGGTGATCTCGGGTTCCTGGGCGGCATTTTCGATCACCGTCGTGCCCTTGGCGAGCGTGGCTGCCATCAGGATGGTGTGGGTGGCGCCAACCGAAACCTTGGGAAAAACGATATGCGCACCGCGTAGGCCACCCTTGGGGGCGCGGGCGACCACATAGCCGTCGTCGATATCGATGCTGGCGCCAAGCTGCTTGAGCCCGAACAGGAACAAATCCACGGGGCGCGTGCCGATCGCGCAGCCGCCGGGCAGTGAAACCCGCGCTTCGTGGCAGCGGGCCAGCAAGGGGCCGATCACCCAGAAGCTCGCGCGCATCTTGCTGACGAGGTCGTAGGGGGCCGTGGTGTCGACGATATCTGCCGCGAGGAACGTCATGCGCTGGCCAACAGCGTCTTCCTCGCCGCGGCGGCGGCCATGCACGGCAATATCGACGCCGTGATTCTCGAGAATACGCTCGAGTTGCTTGACGTCGGCCAGGCGCGGCACATTTTGCAGCACCAGCGGCTCATCGGTCAGCAGCGAGGCGATCATCAGCGGCAAGGCGGCGTTTTTCGCGCCCGAGATGGGGATTTCGCCCCGCAGTTCATTGCCGCCGACCAGACGAATGCGATCCATTTGGGAGAAATCCTGGGTGTGGGGCGCAAACCCCGGGAAGCGAGCGTGGTGCCTGCCCGGGCCTCGAAGCGAGAGCCTGTGGGCCGGCACCGGTGGAAACAGGCAAGATAGTTCGCCTGAAAATGGTTTACGGATCCTTGACCGGCGGTGTTGCCGGCGCAGAAGGGGGCGCCTGCGTGTCCGCATCGGCCCGAGCCTTGGCCTGACCTTTGCGGCGCTTGAGATTCTCACGCAGCTTTGCGGCCAATCTTTGCTCACGTTGGAGGGCTTGGGTGGATTTGGTCATGGTGATCAACACGAGTGAAGCTTGCCTATAAAAGCTTTTTAGCCTTGCGTCGAGCCAAGGCCTATGGCAGTAGAGCCGCGGTCGCCGGGCACTGCCCCGCAACCACCCAATGCTGCCGTAGCTCAGTGGTAGAGCACCCCCTTGGTAAGGGGGAGGCCGACAGTTCAATCCTGTCCGGCAGCACCAGTTTAACCCGCTGTTCGGGTTCAGCTATTTGATTTGATTGATGATTCTGCCGCATCTGTTGGTACACAGAGGTGGTACACGTGAGTCTTTCAATGGCTAGTCCAACTAAGCATCCCCGCACCGGCGTCTATTGGCTTCGTCAACGAGTTCCAGCCAAGCTGCTGCCTCTTGCTAAGGGCGAGATCGTTGAGGTGACGATCGCTGGAGTGAGCTCCCGGCTCAAGCTGGGCGAATCCATCAAAGTCTCCTTGGGCACCAAGAGCCCTGCAGAAGCCAAGATCCGGGCGGCAGAGGCGCTTGGGCAGTTTCAAGCCGTATGGACGATGCTCGATAGTGCGCCGAAGGATCTGACACTTAAAGAAGTAGTGGCGCTAGCGGGCGAGGCCTTCCGAGCATTTGAATTGCTGGAAGATGATCCTGGTGATCCAGATATCTGGGCCCGATTGCTTGAAGAAAACTCTAGGGCGGCGAATGGCGAAACCACCTATCCCTTCATCGGCACCGAGGAACAAAGGTACTACAAGGCAATGGAGAGCCGCTTCGGCGGATTTGTTGATGCCACCCTCAGGCGTCAAAAGCTCAAGGTGACGGAGAAAACTCGCCGCAAGTTGTTGGAGCACTTTGAGCGTGCCTTGCGGGATGCCGCCGAGTTGCTGACCAAAAGGACGGGGGGTGACTTTCGACTGGACGCTCGGGGTGACAAGTACCCCCTCGTTGAATCGACTCAGCACAGCCCACGCCCTGCTACTGCATTGTCCCTGTTCGCGCTCATCGACCACAAGCAAAAGACGCAATCAAAGCGACCCGACACCTTCGAAAAATATCGAAGCTGCCTTCGGGACTTCGTGAAGTTGACCGGCCATGACGACGCCAAGCGCATCATGAAGACTGATGTGCGGCGCTGGCGTGACAACTTGATAGAGCGCGGTCTTGCAAAGAAGACCATCAATGACCAGTACCTAACCAGCCTCAAGGTAGCTTTGAACCACGGCGTGAAGGAATTTGACCTGTTGGTCAACGTAGCTGATGGTATCCGAGACGAGCGGGACCCTCCAGTCATCAATAGGTCCAAAGGCTACACTATCGATGAAGCCCACACTATCCTTCGCGCAACGTTCAGAGGCACTTCTAAGGATCTTTCTATCCCTTACCAACGGGCGATCTTCTGGGTGCCTTGGATTTGCGCTTACACAGGGATGAGGGTTAGCGAAGTAACGCAATTTCAGGGGCGGAATTTAAGGGCTGATGATGGGGTGCCATACCTGCTCGTCACCCCTGATGATGGCAGCACGAAGGGAAAAAACGCTTGGGCAGTAGGCATCCATGAGCATCTCCTTGAGATGGGACTGTTGGAGATGCTTAAACAGATCGGCGATGGTCCCGCCTTTTACACGCCCTACCCTGAAGGTACCGAACTAGGAGCTCCAAAGAACCACCGGTCAAAGGATAGCGCTGCCCGGGTGTCGGACTGGATCAAGAATGAGGTTGGAATTGCGGCACCGCTGAACCGGCCAAACCATGCCTGGCGACATACGTTCACTACCCTCAGCCGGAGCGCCAAGATGGACAAGGAAGCCCGCGACTACATGATGGGCAGCCGATCCCAGACAGACGCCCGTGAGACCTACGGCGACTGGCCACCCTCAGTGCTGAATGCCGAAATCAATAAACTTCCCAGGTTTGAAGTTGAGGACACCGGCTGGCGACCCATTACCACGAAAGTGCGCCCGCTCGCCATCGGAGCAGCCTCTAATAGCGCTTCTCACAAACACAACCGCACATAGCGTGTTTAGCATGGAAGCACTTGGCACCGGCTACGCTTCCTTACCCGCCGATTGATTACTGCCGCGCAATCGGCCTTGCTATGAATTCCCGTTGCCTAACCCGTGCAAATTGAACAATTTAATCAAAACGGGTAAAACATATGCCGATTCCATCTATTGAACTCTCAAGGCTGTCGCCGACAACTTTCGAACACCTGGTGAACTCAGTTGCCATGTCTGTTCTAGGCGCGGGACATACAGGATTTGGTCCCGGGCCAGACGGTGGCAGGGATGGACTTTTTGAGGGGACGGCACCGTACCCGAGTCAGACTGACAGGTGGTCCGGGACCTGGTATCTTCAATCAAAATTCAGAGCTCCGACGTCAGCAGGCGATCCCCAGAAATGGCTGATACAGCAGATTGAGGCCGAGCTCGAAGAGTTCGAGAGGGCTGGTTCGGACAGAGAGTGGCCAGATGTGTGGATCATCGCTACCAACATAGATCCGACAGCCGTGGCGAAAACGGGTAGCTTCGACAAGGCCCGCGCCTTGGTCAAGAAGGCTAACGCAAAACTAGCTAAGCGGTTTGATATATGGGGCGGGCAGAAGATCCTAACCTACCTTGCATCCAGGCCGGAGATCTCATCTTACTACGCAGAGTTCCTTACCCCAGGCCAGGTTCTTACGAGGCTTTATGACAGCATCTCCGAAGACCGTGCGTCAGTTAAGGAAATAGTTCGATACCTCGTTGCAACGCAGTTCGTCTCGCAACAACATACAAAGCTTGAACAGGCAGGCTCCGCGCAGGACACACGTCCGGGAATTGACCAACTATTCACTGACCTACCATGGTTGCACGCCGACGCCCGCAGGACGACACCGATAGCGGCAAGTATCAATTTCGCCGCCGCCAGGCCATACAGAAATTCCGACGTCGACAATTATGGCGACCATCTAAACGGATGGATGGAGGCTCCGCAAAGAAGTCGAGTCTGGTTTATCAAAGGCGGACCGGGCCAGGGAAAATCAACTGTCACGCAATATCTCGCGCAGATTAACCGCGCGGCTCTCATCCTTTCTCGTGAAATATCAGTTGCCACTCCCGTCAAGCGTTTAGCGACCAGGGTGCGCGAAGCAGCGAGCAAGCTCGGGACGTTTCCGGAGCTTCCGCGCATACCTGTCACCATTGAACTGAGACAGTTCGCCCAGTGGTTTGGGCAGCGGCAGCCTGGCCAGTCACCAGAAATTCTTGCCTACCTCGTAGAAGTAATCGGCTCCAGCTTAGCTCAGATGGTGCACGCCGGTACCCTGAAGAAGGCGTTCGGGGGCGGGCGCTGGCTTATGATACTTGACGGGCTCGATGAGGTCCCGGGAGATGTCAAAGACGCAGTTGCCGAGGCAATAACCTACTTCGTAAATGATGTACTGGTCGAATGCGATTGCGACGCCCTCATAGTCTGCACCTCTAGACCGCAGGGCTATTCAGGCCAGTTCAACCAACTGGGCGCTACCGTGGCCGAGCTGGCTCCTCTTTTGCCAGAGGAAGCACTTCAATGTGCCACTCCCGTGCTGGAAGTAGACAGATCGAGGGAAGAAGCGGACCGATATATCCACACCCTGAGCCAGGCGCTGGAATCACCTGCGGTACGGGAGATTATGACTACCCCATTGCAGTCCCACATTATGGCAGTGGTAGTGCGAGACGGTGGGCGCCCTCCGGAAAAGCGGTGGGAGTTGTTCACCACCTTTTATCGAGTAATCAAGCGCCGCGAAGCTAATCGAGACCTCCCTGACCGTCGTCTAAACGCCGTTTTGCGTGAAGGCGATAAGCTGTTGAAGGTGCTCCACAACCGCCTCGGCTTCGAGTTGCACAAGAGAGCCGAGACAAGCGAGGGCGCTCAAACCTCGCTCACAAGAGCTGAGTTCCAGAATGTAGTTCGGAGCTCTGTGATCTCCATCCAGGAGCACGACATCGAGGAAACGGTCGCGGTCTTGATGGAGGCGACGACCGATCGGCTAGTACTTGTTAGTACCCCCGAGAACGGCGAATTTGTTAGGTTTGATATACGCCCGCTACAGGAGTTCTTTGCCGCAGAGTACATCTATGAGGGAGTGGATATTGATCAACTCAGCGAACGATTCTCAATTATTGTCGGCGACTCCCACTGGCGGGAGGTAACGCATTTCTTGCTCAGCGCTTTAGTCAGCACCGATCGCAAAGGTGAGCTTGCCGTAGCTGTGCAATCTCTAAGACTAATTGATGAATTCGCTGATCCACCAGGGCGATCGATAAGGCGAAGACTTGCTATGGGTGGAATTATCACTGCCCGCCTAGCAAAAGAGGGGGTACTCGAAGACGACAGGAAAGTTCGAGCGCAATTCAGGACATGCCTGGCGCCCCTCTTGGCGGTCACCGATGCGGATCGATACCTCGCCAACGTTACCCCCGCCCACACGAGGCGTTGGCTGACTGATTTCGTTATAGAGACATTTCTTGGACAAGCTGAAGCTGAGGCACTAGGTGCAACTAAATTGTTGCTGGAATTGGTTGAAGAGACACACCCAAATCTTGATGCGGTAAGAGAAAGGCTCGAGAGCGTCTCAACAGACTATTTCTGCCAGTTCCTAACTCAAACGTCAGATGTTACCTGGAGCCGCCTGGCGCCGCCATGGCCGGCGTGGTTCGCGAAGGAGTTCGTTCACCGTCTCTCCCACGTTAGCTGGCGAGAGATACTTCTAAGAGACCGAGACATCCTTGATCAGTTTGCAAAGTCGGATGTGTCAACTGCGGCGCTTCGTAATACAGGGCTATCCGAGCTAGCTTGCCAGGCCATCTTATCTGCCATGCGGGATACCCCGAGCCGGTCAAGAGGAACGTCTAAACTTAAGTGGGGCATACTTGAGATCTATGCCCGCGAGGGCGGGATCGATGGCACTTGGGAGGCTCTAAGCGATGCAGACTGGTCCCAAATCCTCGGCCTAGGCGGCCTCTTCACTCTGATGGCCGCGTCAATTGCTGTGATCCTGAAGCGTCCGGGAGGAAATAAGATCCTCAACGACTTAACCGCTGGCCACTTTGATGATTTCGTGGAACTGCCCCCAGTAGTTACTGACCATTTCGACCTCAATAGTTGGAAGAAAAATTGTGACTCCTGCGGGGTCAGCAATTTCGTCAGGCCGAACTTAGACGGCAGCCACTCATACCTTACCACTGACAATCCGAAGAACCCTGATTACCTGTCTTTCGTCAAGCAGATGCCACTGGTTGCGTTTAATTTCGCGGCTGGCGCCCATGTACAATCTTCTAGCAGACAAATAAGAGCGTTCCTCGGCACCCCTGAAGGACTCGAGGCGTTTCGTGAAGGAATGAAAGAACAGACCGTAGGTCCGTGGAGCGTTCCATTCTTCGGTTCACCAGAGCCGGAGCTTGCTGATGTGATTGCAGAAATTAGAGCCCGCGGTGTCAACCTTTCTCACTACCGGCCCAGTCTAGGTAGATATTACCGCGAACTGATGCCGTTCAAGCTGGATTTACCTCAAGAAGCCTCGCTTCTTCCCCTGTTGCTAGACTTGGCCGCATCAGAGCTCGCTAGCCCATCCTTCAAACGCAAATCCGAGAAGCCACGTCGGATCGCCTCGATTCTGAACCTTTATGAGGCTCGTCCAGAACAGCTCTTCGAAATCTACCAGGAGGCGGCCTTATCAGATCACATCCGCTTGGCCGCTTTGGGTTTCTACCTCGCAGCAATGGATGATTCGAGTATCTGGCAGAGGGAAGCTGAGCACATGGAGCGTCTGTTTAAGGCCAGCGGAATGGCGTCGTTTGCCTTGCTGGTAGCAGAGCGTTTGGAGCCAGGGTTCGAGACGATGGAGGCGGGGGCAATAGCAATACTCGACAGGGTTGTAGAGGCCTCGCGCAATCTTTTCCACGTTCGGACAGCACTAACGCATGTGGTAGCGGGATGGCGTGAGATAGAGAGGGCCCCGGTCAGTGCATCGGACCCGGAGATCTGGGAGTCACCGGAAGTTTTGGAAGAAAAATTGGCGCGGGTATCTAAGTAGGCTCAGAGCTTGTAGCCCCCCTCCCCGTCCCCACCCTCCAAGGCACCACGGCGGTCTTCGAGCGGCACCCGTACTAGGGACAGGCCGCTCGCCGTTGTCCGTCGCCCGTCGTCCGTCGTCCGTAGAAGTATACCTCAACGGACTGGCTTCTATTGGGGGAAAGCTATGTCCGTACGGGTTGACACCACTTTACGGACATGCTGTCTAACGGACTCCATCCTTACGGACAGTAGGTATGTCGTGTCTACCATCCTTTATGCTCGTGTCTCCACCGCAGATCAGACCCTCTCCCACCAGCTTACCCAAGCCGAACAAGCTGGCTTCAGCATAGATGAGGTGGTCGCTGATCATGGCGTCTCTGGTGCCACCACCACGCTTCGTGAACGTCCGGAAGGACGGAGACTATTTGACATGCTACGGCAGGGGGACACCTTGGTGGTGCGTTGGGTTGATCGCCTGGGGCGCAACTACGTGGACGTTACTGACACCATCAAGGAGTTTATGCGCCGCGGCGTGGTGGTGCGGACCGTGATCAACAACATGACCTTTGACGGTGCCACAAAGGATCCCATCCAGATGGCGGTGCGGGACGCCCTGATAGGCTTCATGGCCGCTACAGCCCAGGCGCAACACGAAGCTACGAAGGCTAGTCAGCGGGCCGGTATCGAAGCCGCAAAGGCCGACGGTAACGTGTACCTAGGCCGAAAGCCGAGCTATGACCGTGGAGCCCTTGAGTTAGCTATGGAGATGCTGGCCAAAGGCACTGCCGGAACCAGTGAGATTGCGCGTACGACCGGGCTTAGCAGACAGACGGTCCTGAGGATAAAGGCAGAACCGTCAAAAGCGCTAGGCTCTTTGGCCAGCTGGGAAGCCCAGGGCAGCTAGGCAGTTTCTACCGCGCTGCCGCCACCAATCGTCGCCCTATAAGCAGTGGGCCGCAAACGCAGCGTCTTCTCGAGCGGACCGTCCAGAACAAAGATGCTTGGTTCAGGTCCCCAGTTGAATACCCTGTAAAGCCTGTAGGTAGCACCCTTCATTGCTGCTACGGCACGCTCTCGCTCCGAAAGATAGAAAGCGGCAGTGATCGGCCCCCGGGTCGTCTTCACCTCAATGAACGTATGAGCGCCGTCGTCGTCAAATGACTTGATGTCGTACCCTACGCCGTCTCCCTTATCTCGGGAAATCCACTGAACCTGCTCCGCCAGATCTAGTCGGCCTTTCTGCAGTAGACGTTGCTTTTCCAGCTCAAACACAAACCCCTCTCCCGCGGCGCCCAGTTCTCGATTTCTCTGATCCCTCTTTGCAGTATCGTAGTGCTTGGGAACCAACGAATCTAAATCAGTCTCTCTCGAGGTTGCTGGTACTGCTGGAGGCGCCACAAACACCTCATTCAACCTTCTGTCCAGCGGCCGGGGCACCACTACTGTGGCATCCAACTGGGTCTTAATCGGTCGGATTTGTGCGATCACTTGCTCGGCCAGGGCCGCTTGGAAGTTGCCCAGGGGCTTGTACCCAGCGATCCAAGGGAAGCCCAATTTATGCAGAACGGCGCTTATGTTTTGATGCTTGCGCTCAATTGATCCCGGGGTTCTCCGCACAGTTTGCATGAGGGCCCGCCTGTGGTCAGTCTTTGAGTACGCAACCCCAGATAATTCAGCACCCAGCATTGAGAAGTAATCGGCTACCACGGCCTCCACCTCTAAATGACTCCAGTCGCCTCCTACAGCCTGGTCCTGCTCCCGCAGTAGTTCCTCAAGCCGTTCAGATTGATCAGGATCAACAAGGATACCGCTGGATTGCGTGTTGATTTGCTGCTCACGCAATACTTCTTGGAGCCTCTCCAGAGGGATCAACACCTCCTTCAAGGGATCGACAAGCCTTGTAACCTTTACAGGCACCATCATGGCCCGTTCGTTCGGCTGAAAGGTTCTCATCGTCGGAGAGCCCGCTATTTCCCCGACGCCGAAGATACCTCGCATGCCCTTGCCCTGTTTCAAGAGCCAGACACGATCCCTATTCAAGACCTTTTTGAACGCTGCCACCTTCCAGGGTTCGACCACACTGTCTTTATCCTCAAGCTCCTTTAGCATTCGGAGAACATTGTCGTGCGGCCAACCCTCCGGCTTCCAAGTCATCAGCAGCGGCATTAAACCCCCCAGGCTTGCTTTAACCGGGCTGGTACATAAGTGGCCTAGGGAGAGCAAGCCGTTAGCCGCGACAAAGTACTTGAACCGTATATTCCTTTGCTGCTCGGACAATCTCTCGCACAGACGGGACGCCGGCATCGGCATCCTGATCCTCGTTAATGGTCGTTGTTCTGAAGATACTGAGGAAGCTCAGGACCTCGGAACTCTTGATGGCAAAGCCGAAATTCGGAGCAACATTGCCGGAGTCAGCCATCATCATTCCATCGTCCAGCTTTGCGACTGCAACACCGACCACTGCACCGTACGCATCCAAGATCGGGCCGCCGCTATTTCCGGGCTGAAGCCCAACGTTGCTGGTGAACCACTCACCACTGCCGCCCACGCCTGTCTCTGAGGAGACGATGCCCGTCCCGACGCTAAGTGAAGAGCCCATCAGGTCTGCTAAAGGATAACCGAGCAGCACTACATCTTCGCCAAGCTCCACCGGCGAAGTGCGGATTGCAGCCCAGCTAACGGGCACCCCATCAACTTTGATGGCAGCCAGATCCAACTCGGCGTCAGCGGTGATGACCCGGGCAGCGCCATACCCGGGCACGGTCACCACAGCACAACCCTCAACTACATGATTGTTGGTGACGATCAGCCCCTCTTGATTAACAAAAAAACCTGATCCCGCCGAGAGACTGCCCGTAGGAGGGCTGGAAGGCTTGTTCGATAATTCCGGTTTAGTGACCTCGTAGCTTTCTGTGTCCAGCTCTTCGTAGAGCGCGGTTGGATACGAGTAAGAAGCGAGGAAAGTGGCGAGCATAGTACCGCGTCTTGTTTCCTCGTCCGACCACTCCACGGAGTAACCCACGCTATCGGTAGAAGTTTGGGTGAAATGGACGTAGAACGAGCGTGGGCCGGTTCGACCTGAAACAACGAACCTGGACTCATCAAATACTCTGTAGGTCACCCTCCTGCTGGCATTTGTTGCGCTAAGCGCCTTGTAGAGATCCGCAAAGCTCTGCTCGCTGAGAGGCTTTCGTATGGTCTCTAAGCGAAGCGATCCATCAGGGCTGCCATATGCAGTTCCCCTCTTAGTTGGTCGCTGATCGGTGAGCAGCAGTTGTGGGACAATCAGGGTTATGAGCCCCCGCTCGTCAGACACAATGTTCATGCCGAGCCCCTGATAGATCGCAGCGGAGGCCTCGGTTAGCGCATCTTGGGCTGCCCTGGTAAGAACCCCCGTCTGACGCTCGCCCAGCTCACGTTGCATGGCCAAAAGCGCCTCATACGTCATCTGCCCAAACTCGCCGTCTGCAAGTGCAGAATAGTGCCCGGTCAGAATCAGACGGGATTGAAGCAACAGCCGCTCGTCGTCACTTAACCCCATGAACCAGACTGAGCTTTGCTCCAAATCGGCGCGAACGGTTGAAGTGCAAAAGGACAGCGCGGCAACTGCAGTGAACAGCTTGAGATGTTGCTTCATGATCGGGCCCCAAGATCATCTTTAGGGTGCAACGGTAGCTTACGGTGGGCAAGACCCCTCACTCCGAATGGCTAATTGCAGCGATTACCCCCCCCCGAGGGCTCTAGCTCCAGCCGCCCCGTACATCGAAGTACGACCCTGATTGTATCCTCCCACGGATATCCGCTCCCAGACCTAACGACGACGTACCGTCACGCGGACAAATCGAGTGCACGCTAGATAGCTCACACCTCCGACCCCCCTATCGATTAAAACGACGGGAATACGTGCCCTCTGGGAGGGGTGCCACTTCGATCTCCACACAACTTAAAGGAACAACTATCTGTTCAATCCTCGGGTGCAGCCGACCGCGCACTCAATACTCCGCACTGTGCAACACTCACCAGAAGCACCAGCGCCGCCACGGGCACCCCACCCAGAAGCCCATTCGAAAGACCGAACTAAACATCCGCACGAAGGCCATTCAGGCCTGGCTCAGCACCCGCTCTAGGCGAGCCGTATGGGACATGCTGGAGAGCCGCCTAGACAACCTTGTGCGCGATGCCGATCTCTACCTCCAGGCTTATGCCAACGGGCATCCCTCTCAGAAGCACCTCCGGGAAGCCTATGAGGTGGTCCAGAAGGTCTGTTATCGGGACGACCGCCGTGAGGTGATCATCGCCATGATGGCCGTGGGCTACCTCCATGACCTACAGCCCAGCCGCTTTGTCGGCACTGCCGATGCATTCGGCTTTCAACTTGCTCGAACCTTCCGCAGCTATGCCCCCTCCTTGAGCGTCGGTATTGGCTGGGACCATGTGAAAGGGAAGCCGAAGAACTACTACCGGGACACCTCAGCCAAGACCATGCGGTCTCTAGCGACCATCCTGCTGGAGACCGGTCTGCCTGCCTTCGGGGGGCACATCGCTGCCAAGGTGCTGGAGGACAAGCAACTCCGCCGCTATCGTGATGAGGAAGCGCTAACGCTGCTCCTGGGGACTCCTACACTTCGTGAGAAGGGGCACTGACCATGGCGATAGTGCACATTCAGCCAGCCTGCGGCGATCTTCAGGCGGTTTCCCTCGGCGCTCTGTTCGCCACTCACTTCCCACCACGGGAGGCAGTTCTGTCTCCATGGTTTCGTACTGGGGAGAGCTGTCTCATTTGGGCGGCTTCGGGTGTCGGCAAAACCATGCTCACCATGTCGCTAGCGCTCGCTATCGCAGGGGGCGGTAAGGTGTGGGAGTGGTCAGCGCCCCAGCCCCGCAAGGTTCTGATGGTGGACGGCGAGATGAACCAGATGGATCTACAGGAGCGTTTTCTCATGCTCTTGCGCTGCGGGGCGGTGAATCGAGTGGACAGGGAAGTGGCCCTGGCCAATCTGCAGATCATCCCCAGGCAAGCCCAAGCACCCGATAGTGAGTTCTACGACATCACACGGCAGGACCACCAAATGGCTTTGCTCGAGCGGTGCCAGAAGGGTGGATTTGAAGTCCTGATCATCGACAACCTCTCGACTGTCGCTGATGGATTGCAGGACGAGAACGATGCCTCGGCCTTCAGGACGGTCCAGTCCTTCCTGTTGCGCATGAAGCAGGCGGGCGTCACCACTATCCTGGTCCACCATTCCCGGAAAGATGGTGCTGAGCCACGGGGGTCCACAGCCCTGAACACCACCTTCGAGGTGATCCTAGGCCTCAAGAAACCCTCCGTCTCCACCCCTGGGAAGGCTTCGTTTGTAGCCACCTTCTCCAAGTATAGGGCTAAGGGTGACAGCAGCATTGCGCCCCAGACGTGGACCTTAGAGGAAACCGGCTGGAGCGTTGAAGATGACCAGCAGGATACGTTGGTTCAGACACTCAACGCTTTCCAGTCGCTCCGCTGCACCTCGCAGCAGGAGGTCGCCACGGCTCTCGGCGTGACCAAGGGCACCATCAGCAAACGGGTACAGCATCTCATGGCTCGTGGTGATGTCACTGCAGATGGACTGAAGGGCTACCTTGCTAAGGCGAAGCAGCTCCGGGAAGACACCGCTAAGGGCATCGAGGTGGACCTTGAGGGTGGCCTTGAAGACCCAGACAACAGCGACTTCTAGCACCCCGACGATACTCAGGAGGGGGGCTTTGCCCTCCTTCGCCAATGCCGTTTCCTGTTTCCTCTCTCTATAGGCGAGAAACTGGAAACCCATCATCAACATCGACAAGAGGAACCCTGGAGCAAACCGGGGCATAACTACATGACAAACACGATGAGTACCGCCACACGCCTGCTGATCTACACAGATGGATCATGCGTCGGAAATCCTGGCCCAGGAGGATGGGGCGCTGTCGTCCAGTGGATCAAAGGCGACCGCATAGTCAACGAGCGAGAGCTTTGCGGCGGCGACCCCGGCAGGACCACCAACAACCGGATGGAAATGCAGGCTGCGATCTCGACCCTGCGGGCCATGAAGATCGAGTACCTCATGGACGGGCCACTCCCACCGATCACCTTGCGCAGCGACAGCAACCTGCTCATCAAGGGGATGACCGAGTGGCTCCCCGGCTGGAAGCGGCGGGGCTGGCGTAAGGCTGATGGAAAGCCTGTGGAGAACGCCGAACTTTGGCAGCAGCTTGCTCAGGAATGTTGCGGCCTGGAGGTCACTTGGGAGTGGGTGCGGGGGCACGCCAAGGACCCAATCAACAATCGGGCCGATGCCCTAGCTAGACAAGCCGCTGAGCGCCCTTCCGCCCGGTTCGATCTCCCGACCGGAGAGAACTATGGGGGAGATGAGCCCGCTGCGTACTGGCCCAGCTTAGGAGGCACCCACTCCTCCTCCCTCGCTAATTCCTAGAAGTGCGATTGAAGGCCCTCAGCATTGTGCTGGGGGTCTTGCTCGCTCCGTTTTACTGGGCTTGCCACAGGTACACAGAATTGGTACACACAAGACCAACTGCGGCCGATTTTCGTCAATGAAATCAGCGACCGTCCGGACCTGAAACAAAATTCAATCCTGTCCGGCAGCACCAGTTTTCTTCCCTAGATAACAGATCTTCGCCCTGGCTCGTGCCGCTTCCGAATCAGGGGCGGACCAAGTCCAGTTCCTTGCCGAGGCTTTCCATGGCGGCTGCGAGCCGGTCATGGGCCGGGATGGCACCGGCGGCCGTCGTGAGCATCAGCTGCTGGATGTAATTGTTGTTGTAGAGGCTGATCATGAAGTCCTCGACCGGGAGCACCTCGACCGCTTCGGCCGGCACGGCGACCGGGAGCAGTTCGAGGCGTGGGCCGTCCGGCTGTAGCGGCACCAGGGCGAAAATATCGGCCAAGGCCGGCGCGCTGGAGCGCAGCCAGGCGCGATAAGAGGGAAGATCGGGGGCGCCATGGGGCAATGGCGCGCCCGCCTCGATGCAGGCGTCCCAGATCCGGTCGGGCACATGATCGAGCAGCACCGCGACGAGCCAGGCCTTGCGCAGCGACAGACGTGCGCATTGGCTTGCGGCGAAGTCGCGCTGCAGCAGGTGCCAGTGGGCGGCGAGCTGCTCCCGCGCTCCACTCGGCGCGGGTATGGCGCCCCCGTTGCTCACTGCAAATGCTGCGCAAAAAAATCCAGCGTTCGCTGCCACGCCGTTGCGGCGCTGGCCGCGTCATAGCTGGACTGCCGCTCATCGTTGAAAAAGCCGTGCCCCGCTGGATACAAATATACCGGCACCTGCGGATAGCGGGCGCGCAACTGCTCGATTTGCTCGAGAGGGATGCCGGTGTCGCGATCGCCAAAATGCATTTCGATGGGGATGGTGGGCGCCAGATCAATGTAATTGGGGATGCCGCCGCCATAAAAACCGGAGGCCGCGGCAAGCCCGAGCCCCGCATGCGCGGCGCGCCAGGTCACCATGCCGCCAAAGCAATAGCCGGTGATGCCGACCTTGCCCGCTTCCTTTGCCACCTCAACGGCGGCGGCCACATCGGCAAGACCCTGCTCCGGGCGGAAGTTGCCAAAGAAGGCCCGCGACTTGGCGAATTGCTCGGGGCCGTAATCGTTGACCTCGAAGCCGGGGGCCCAGCGATCCTGCATGGCCGGTGCCACGGCAAGGTAACCCTGCGCCGCAAAGCGGTCGCACACGGCGCGGATATGATGGTTGAGGCCAAAGATCTCCTGGATCACTACGACGCCGCCTTTGGCGGGCCCTTCGGGATCAGCCCGGTAACCCGCAATGCGCGCGCCGTCGCTCGCCGTCAGTTCAATGGTTTGGCCCACAATATCACTCCCTTGCCTCGCCCGTGGCGCAATGTCGGCCAGATGCAGCCGGCGGCGTTGTTGCACTCAACGCGTGAGCCGGCGATTGGAGCCCTTCGTTGCTGGCGTGGAAACATGGGGCCCCCCTCGCGTTAAGAGGGTTAACGGAGCAAGGAGGCTGCAATGTCAAACCAACACACCGCGCGTGGGCGCGCCCAGGACCGGGCACGCGTTGCTGGCGGGCAGGACCATGAGGTTCGTTATGAAGCCCGCAAGGAAGGCGTTTCCCAAGAGGAAGTGAAGGAAGCCGTTCAGGAAGTCGGCAATAGCCGCAAAAAGGTCGAGCAGAAGCTCGAAAAGGGCAACTAGCCCCGCTAGAAGGGCCGCACCAAGGGCAAGGACCCGACCTCCCGCGCCACTATTCGGAGCACTCCCTAAGCGTTTGAACGCTTGTGCGGAGCGCTGCCTGCAATAGTGCTGCTGCGGGAGACCGCGCCATGCCGAGCATCGTTTATCTCGTTCCCAACCTGGCCGATCCGGCGGTGGCACGCCGCATTGCCATGTTGCGCGCGGGCGGCGCAACGGTTTCCGTTGCCGGCTTTCTGCGCGGCGGCGCGGTAGTGCCCGAGCTCCATGTGCGGCATTGCGTTTGCCTCGGGCACACTTTTGACGCCCGGTTTACGCAACGCATCGCAGCCGTCCTCCGCGGCTTGCTGCGGATCACCAGCCGCTTGGCGAACTGGCCCAGGCCGGACCTGATCATTGCCCGCAATCTCGAAATGCTGCCCTTGGCGCGGCGGCTGCAAAACCGATGGGCCCGGCAGCCCCAGCTGGTTTATGAATGCCTCGACATCCATCGTTTGCTGCTGCGCCAGGACTGGCTCGGGCGCAGCTTGCGCGCGGCGGAGCGGCACTGGTCGAGCACTGCAGCGCTGCTGATCACGAGTTCTCCCGGCTTTCTGCGCCATTATTTCGATGCGCAGAGCAGTCTTCCCTCCCTGCTCCTCGAAAACAAGGTGCTGCTGACCCAGGGCGCCATCCCCCCAGCCCCGCGTACAATGCGCCCGAATGGGGTGATCAGGATCGGCTGGTTCGGTGCGCTACGCTGCCAGCGCTCGCTGGATGCGCTCGCCGCCCTAAGCGATCGCTGCAACGGCAGGGTGGAGGTCGTGCTTCGCGGCCGGCCCGCGCTGAGCGAATTTCGCGATTTCTTCGCGCAGATTGCCGGGCACCCCCATCTGCGCTTTCTTGGGCCCTACAGTGCTGCCGAGCTGCCCCAGATTTATGCCGAGGTGGATGCAAGCTGGACGATCGATTTCTTCGAGGAAGGCCAGAACTCGGCCTGGCTGCTGCCCAACCGGCTTTATGAAGGCTGCCGGTTTGGCGCCATTCCCATTGCCGTGGCCGGCACGGAAACGGCCGGTTATCTCCAGCGTCACGGCCTCGGCGTAGTTGTGCCCGATATTGCAGCCGCGACCCTCGACAATATGGTGGCGCAACTGACGCCCGAGCGGATGGAGAGGCTGGCCGCTGCTGTTGCGCAGGCGGAGCCAACCCAGTTCGCCCATGGAGCCGAGGACTGCCGCGCGCTGGTAGCGAGGCTAGCGAGCCTTGGCAGCGCCGAGACGCAGGCAGCGGGGGCGTTGGCGTGAGCGAGGCTGTTGCACAAGTCCCCGCTGTCGACAGCCCGCCAGCCGCTTCAACAAGTGTCGATATTTGTGTTTGCACCTTCCGGCGGCCGCACCTGGCCCTAACACTGGGTTCGATCGCCGCGATCGATGCTACCGGCGCCCAGATCCGCGTGCTGGTCGCCGACAATGATGCGGTCGCATCGGCAGCGTCCCTGGTGGAGGCGCAGCGCGCAGGTTTTCCCTTTTCCCTGCTCTACCTTCATGTCCCCTCGGCCAATATCTCGCTAGCGCGCAATTCCTGCCTCGAGCATGCCGATGCCGATTTCGTGGCCTTTGTGGATGATGATGAACTGGTCTCGCCGGGCTGGTTGAAAGCGCTTCTGGACACTGCCCGGCAGAGCCAGGCCGATGCGGTGCTAGGCCCGGTGCGAGCGCTTTACGAGCCTTCGGTGCCCGCCTGGCAGCGCGTGGGTGATTTTCATTCCACCCTGCCGGTTCAAACCGGGGGCGGGATCCGCACCGGCTACACTTGCAATGTCCTGCTGCGCTGCACCGCTGCCGTCAAACCGATGCGCTTTGACCTGGGCTTGGGGCAAACGGGTGGCGAAGATACCGAGTTCTTTTACCGCCTCACCGACGCGGGCGGCCACATTGCCTTTGCGCCCGAGGCCTGGGTTTATGAGCCTGTTCCGGCAAGCCGCACCGGCCTCGGCTGGCTCGTCCGGCGCCGCTTTCGCTCCGGGCAGACCTATGGAGCGCGGCTGCTCGCAACCGGCGAGAACCGGCCGCGAGCGGTAGCGCTCGCCAGCGCCAAGGCGGCGTTGTGCTTGGGACTGACCCTCGCAACAGCGTGGTCGCCCATAGCTTGGCGCAAGAACCTGCTTCGGGGCGTGCTGCATCTCGGCGTCGTGGGAGGCCTTTTCGGCACCAGGCAGGCCCGTCACTACGGCGCCTGAAGAAGGCCAATGCGAGACCCTCTTCTCACCCGCTCGCCTTTACTCAGTTAAAGTATCCGCAACTCCACCAATACTGTAAGTAGTTGTACTATTCATGCTCAGAAAACAACGTAATGAACTTGGTTGACCAGAATTACGCATAGACCGTATGCGTTCTGGGCATTGTTTATCTTCCTCATTCATGTTTTGTTAACTCGCGGCTTGGGACGCATATCACCCTGTCTTCGAGGATTACTTTCTGCCTGGTGCCAACAGCGCGTTCATTCCGCCTTGGGCGAGATGGGCCGCCGGTGGAGCACGCCACGGAAGCAATCCGGACTGGGGTCGCGTCGGTATGGTTGAGGCAAGGCACGAATGTCGCTGGTCAATTCTGATGTTTCCCGAATTTCGTCGTTCTCGGAACTGCCGCGCGGGGGCAAGCTGAAGCGCAGTTTCGATATAGGCGCGGCCGCCATCCTGCTGTTCCTGGCGCTGCCGGCCATGCTCATCATTGCAATGATGATCGCCACCTGGGATCCTGGTCCCGTGTTGTTCGCCCATGAGCGGATCGGCTATAAGGGGCGGCGCTTCCGCTGTCTCAAATTCCGCTCCATGGTGGTCAACTCCTCCGAGGTGCTTGCCCGCCATCTGGAGGCCTCGCCGGGGGCCCGAGCCGAATGGAACGCCAGCCAAAAGCTTTGCGCTGACCCCCGCATCACGCCCCTCGGTCAATTCCTGCGGATCACCAGCCTCGATGAGCTGCCGCAACTGATCAATGTGCTCAAGGGCGAGATGAGCCTTGTCGGCCCGCGGCCGATCGTTCAGGCCGAAGTGCCCCGTTATGCCGACGCGATCTCGGCCTATTGGAGCGCCAGGCCGGGGATCACCGGGCTTTGGCAGGTCAGCGGCCGCAGCGATCTGGACTATAACAGCCGCGTGGCGCTCGACGAGCACTATGTCCACACCTGGTCGATGCCCAACGATCTCAGCATTTTGCTGCGCACGCTCGTCGTCGTGCTCGTGCGCAAGGGCAGCCGGTGAGTTTCGGTGGTCTCCGGCCCATGGGGCGGGACCTCCGGTGACCGGGCACCTTGTGCAATCGGGGTGTGAGCCGCTGGTCAGCGTCGTCATGGCCAATCACTGCGGCGCACCCTTTCTGGCCGCCGCGATCCAATCGGTGCTCGGCCAGAGTCATGCCAAGCTGGAACTAATCGTGGTGGATGATGCCTCGCGTGACAACAGCGTCGAGATCATCCGCTCCCTTGCCGCGAGCGATGCTCGCCTCAGGCTGCTTGCCCTACCACAGAATTGCGGGCCGGCAGCCGCACGCAATGCGGGTCTCGACGCAGCACGGGGCGAATGGGTTGCCGTTGTGGATGCCGATGACCTGATCGAGCCCGACCGACTGGCGCAATTGCTGCACCTGGCCCGTGCCTTTCAGGCCGACATTGTCGCCGACGACCTGGCTTTCTTTATGGAGGGAGCGGCGCCGCATCACCGCTTGCTCGGCGGCCTGGAACTGTCGGAACCAACCACCATCACGCCCGAAATGCTGATCACGGAACGCGCGGCGGCGCGCGGAGCCAGCGTCCAGTTCGGCTATCTCAAGCCGATGATACGGCGCCAGTTCGCCAAAACCGCGCGCTACAACGAACAGCTGCGCATTGGGGAGGACTACGAACTGCTGCTGCGCCTGGTGCTGGAGGGTGCAAGGCTTTGCGTCACGCCGCAGAGCTTTTATCATTACCGGCGGCATAGCGCGTCGCTCTCGCATCGGCTGTCGACCAATACTGCGCGCGCCATGCTGCAGAGCCATGATGACCTTGCGCGAGTTTACGCTGCAACATCTCCCGGCATCCGGGCTGCCTTCGAGCACCGGCGCCAGATCTTGAGCGAGCAACTGGCCTATGAACACTTGGTCGAAGCACTCAAACAGCGCCGGTTCGGCACTGCCGCCAATGCGGTGCTGCGCCGGCCCGCTCTCATCCGCCGCCTCGCTGTTTCTGTGCGCGAACGGCTCGCCCGAAGGGGACACCCGGTCGTCCTATTCGGTTGAGTTGTCGCCATGACGCTCGCAGTCCATTCCCCTCGCGCTTTCAGCCTTGGCTGGCAGATGCGCCTCAATCTCGCCGCCCTGTTGAGCGCGATCTGCCTCGGCGCCCTGCAACTCGATCCGCTGCTGGGTAGCCGGGCCATCCTCCTGTTCCTTGGCTGCGGCGCCGTGTTGGTGCTCAGCAATCTGCGGCACAACATCCAGGGCCTCCTGCGCTTCTGGCTTATTCTGCTGCTGCCGCTTTATTGCCTGGCATCGACCTTGTGGTCCGAAGCGCCCCCGGACTCCTTTCGCGGTGCCATCCAGCTTTGGTTGACGGTCATCATTGCCATCACCATTGCCGTTCGGGTGCCGCCGCGCTCTGCCCTGCGTGCGATCTTTGTCGTGATGTTCCTCACCATGATCGCCAGCGTGTTGTTTGGCCGCGTGCGCGCCGATATCGGCGCCTGGGTCGGCATTTTTGGCAGCAAGAATGCCTTTGCCGCTGCGGTGTCCGTCTTCCTCCTGGCGTCCCTCGCCACCCTGGGCGACCGGGCCGGCTCAGCACTGGAACGCTGGAGCGGGCTTGCCGGGCTGCTGCTCGCTTTGCCGCTGATCGTGCTGGCCCAATCGGCCGGGGCCATCATCGTGGTTTTGCCGGGAGCAGCCTTGATCATGATTGTGCAGCTCATGCGCTGGTTCGCTCCGACGCACCGGGTGGTGCTTGCCGCCGCCCTCCTCATGCTCGCTGCCGCCATGTCCCTGCTGATCGCCGCATACTGGAACGAGATCATGCAGCTCGTGCTCGAGAGTTCGGGCAAGGACGTTACCCTGACCGGCCGCACCGAGCTTTGGGCGGTTGCGCTCGATTTCATCAGCCAACGGCCATGGTTCGGCATGGGTTTTCGGGCCTTCTGGCTGCATGGCTTTGCGCCTGCCGAAGCCTTGTGGGCCCAGTTCGGCATCGGCAGCCGCAGTGGCTTCAATTTCCACAACACCTATCTGTCCAATGCCGTCGAGATCGGCATTGTCGGCGTCGCCCTCCAGGTGGTGCTGCTGACAACGGCCTTCATCCTCACCCTGCGCTGGAGCCTGCGCGCTCCCTCTGCCGCCAATGCGTTCTTTGCCGGTTACCTGACCATGATCCTTTGCACCTCCATGGTTGAGGTGCAGGTGTTCTACCAGTTCAGCTTCCAAACCGTGGTGGTGCTGCTGGCCCTGGTTTACGCCATGCGCGCCGCGTCTCAAATTCCCCGCCGCAGCCCTCTGCGTTACAGCAGGTAACGCACCCCCTGCCTCACCGGCTCACGCGGCGGTTGCCCGGTCGCAAGTTTGTCGCGAACAATGCCACCGGCCACCGCCGCCCAGGCGGGCCCGCTCAACCCCAGTTGGCGGCAGGCTGCCGCAAGGCCCTGCTGCCGCCGGGTATCGAGAAAGCGGCGGAGCTCGAACTTGGCCCGCGTTTGGCGCAGATGCACGAGCAGGGCGCTGCGGGCCGCTTGCGGCAGGTTGGGATCGCGCAGCAGCGCCGCGTCCACCTCAACCAATTGCTGCAGATCAACGGTGCGATGGCGCCCACTCAAGCTATCGGCTCGCACCAGCGCCCGATACCCGCAAGAACGCACCACCGCAAAGCGGGCGCCGCGGGCCAGCAAACGAGCATAAAGGTCATAATCTTCACCCAGCCGCAGCGCGGGGTTGTAGAGGCCGCCGCTGCGCAGCAGCGTTTCGCGCCGCAGCACAGGCTTGAGGAACCCGTACTCACCCCGGTTCACCCCCGCCCGCGCCAGATTGCCGGCCACGAACGCCGCCAGACCTAGATAGAACGGCTCGCCTATCGAACGTTCGGGGAGGACGACCTCAGGATCGGCCACAAAGGCGATGTCGTCGGCCAGCAGATCCCACGCCCCTTTGAACTGCGCCAGGCGCTCGAAGCGGCCGGGCAAAAAGGCGTCATCGGCATCCAGAATGGCAATGAACGGTTCGTCGCTGCTCTGGATGGCGAGGTTGCGGGCATAAGCCGGCCCCCGGTTCTGCTCGAGCCGCAATACCGTAACCCGATCCGTCCCCGCCCCTTCCCGCCGGGCGAGTTCACCAGTGGCATCGCGTGAGCCATCATCCACCACGACGACGCGCCGCACTTCCGGCTCCGCCAGTGCCGAGCGCACCGCGCGCCCGATGGTTGCGGCAGCATCCTTGGCCGCAATGATCACGCAGACGCCGCCGGCCAGGCCCCCGCCCCGCTGGCTCGCATTGGCCTCAGGCGTGCTGTCGCTCACGGGCAAGCACCTCAGCAGGTGATCGATTGGGGGAACAAGCAGCGCTCCCCAGGGGCCGTATAGCCAACCCAGTCCACTTCCATGGTCAGGGGAGCGCCGGGGTCCTGGAACTTGCCCATCCAGTCGCTCAGCGTTTCGGTAGACCACAGACTGAAGTAAAGCTTTTGCTGATGCTCGGGGGTCGGTGCCGGCTCCCCTAATTCATGCACCGGCGCGCCGTTGACGTAATAGCGCACCCGCCCTGGCTCCCACACAAAGGCATAATCGATAAACGCCTTGTCGGCCGGCTGCGGCAGCAGCGGGGTGGCCAGTTCCACGCCCTTGCCACCGACATAGCCACCGGCCTGCACCCGCGCGGGGTCCTTGAGCAGGATCTCGAAGTCGATCTCGTCATGCACCTCGCCGATGGGCGGGCCGCCATAGGTGAAAAAGGCCGCGTTCAGCCCCGGCGCCTCCGGCGGGGTCTTGAGCCGGGCTTCATAGGTGCCATAGCTGAACCGGGCATGGCTTTGCAGTTCCCCGCAGCGATAGAGCCGGTTGGCGGCCGGATTGCGGGAAAACCCCACCTGCAGCACGCCCCCGGTTACCGCGATCTCGTTCTTGGACCAGCCGCAGCTTTGGTGATTGCCATTGCTCCAGCCATCGGAGGCGAACCAGCGCTCCGAGTCCAGCCTGTCGAAATCATCGAAAAAGCTCCCGCCCAGCTCGCGCTCCTCGGCGTGAACGCCGCCAAGGGCAAAACAGGAGGCCAGCAACATCACCGTCAGCGTGTGGGCAGGCATGGTGCCACCTCCGAATTGATGCGTCATGGGCTCGCAACCCTGATGGAGCGGGTGACCCGGATCACGTCGCCGGGCTGCAGTTCACTGGTCTCGGTGCCCGCGGTTTCGCTGCCGGCCCGAACAATGGAATAGCTATAAGCGACCAGCTCATCCCCTTCGGCCTGCAGCGCGGCGCCCAAAATTATGGCGTCCGTGATCAGCGCTTGCTGGGTATTAAGCTGCACATTGAGCTCGTCGATCTGCCCATCCACCTGCTGCAGCTCAGCCGTGAGCTCGGCCGTGCGATCATTGTCAAGCGCGGCAAGGTTTCGGTCGGTATCGCTGATGCTTTGCTGGGCGCGCAGAATGGCGGTGCCAATATCGAGCAGCCGGGTTTCGAGTTCCGCCACATTCTGCTCAATGGCCGACACCCGCGTATTGGCGGCAAGGCCATCGCTGGCCAGTGACTTGATATTGCCCAGCTCACGGCGGGCAATCTCGAGTTGCCGCTCCACCGTCGCCTGCTTTTGCGCCAGCGTTGTCAGCTCGCGATTGAGCAGGTTGATCAGCTCGCGCAGCGATGCCGCCTGCGCCTGCGCCCGGCTGGCATTGGCGCGTAGGATCGCCTGCTCTACCGCCACCACGGCGGCCCCATCCGCCACCGCGCTCAGTTCGGACGGGACCGGCACCTGGCTTTCCCCATCCAGTTCGGCGGTGAGGCGCGCGCGCCGCGCCAGCAGGCGGTGCAGCTTGCCGCGGGCCACTTCCGCGCTGCCACTAGCGCTGATCAGATCCCGCTCACCGCGCAGCAAGGCATCGGCAGAAATGCGCTCGCCGCCTGCGAGGCTTACCGCCTTGATGACATTGAGCCCCGGCGTGAAGGGAAACTGCCCTGGCGCCTGCACATCGCCGGTCACAAAAACCGGGGCATAGGCGATGATCCCGACGGTGACATCGGGCGCGATATTGAGCCCGAAAACCTGCTGCAGCCCCTTGCTGATCTCCCCGCCCAGTTCGGCCGGCGACTTTCCCGCCGCCGCAGCCTCGCCCAGAAACGGCACCGGCACCGAGCCGTTGGGGCCGATCGACGCTTCTCCGGCGAGCGCGGTCCATTCCCGGAATTCGCCGGCGCTGGGCAACCACTCCACCACCTTGATGGCAATGCGATCCGAGACACTAAGCCGATAATCGCCGGCCTTGGCCTGCACCGAACTCGTCAGCGCCAAAATTACGGCAAGCAGCGCCGTTCGAGCAAAGCTGCGGCTGTTCAGCGGCATGGTCGTCACCGGAATAATTTCCTTGTCGCCACAGCTGCGCGCCTCATTGTTGCAACACCAATCTGGCCTACCAGAAGCACCGACCCAGCACAGCACCGGACTTATACTTACATCGCGCCAATATTAGCGCGCAGCTCACCCGCAGGTCTAAGATCCAGATCATGCTCCAGTGCCGCAATTGCTTGCCCGATGCGCTGCACGCCCTCGGGAACCTGCAGTATGCGCACCTTGCCAGCGCTGGCGAGGGCAGCAGCGCGCCCGAAAAAGGCCGCCATGCTGGGGCCAAACCCTGCTTCGCCAAAGCGCGCCATGTAAGCGTAGCGCAGCAGCGCCGCGAGCCCTTCGCCGGGCTCCACCATTGTCACCCCCGCCGTGTCACCGCGCCCGAGCACATAAAGGCGGCTGAGCGGCGCTGCTTCGGCCGAGAATCCTGTCGCAAGGCCATATTGCGACTTGGCAATCGCCGGGTGCAGCTGGCCCTGCTCGCGCAAGGGTAGCGGCGCCAGGCCTGCAACGGCTTTATCCCAAAGCTTGAGTTGGCCGTAGGCTGGCAGGATTTCGATCCGGTTGCCGCCGGTAAAGGCCAGCGCCACCACATCATCGGAAAGCAGCGCATAGCCGGCGGCGACCAGGGCTGCGGCGGTGGTCGACTTGCCGGCGCCCTTGTCGCCCAGCAAGGCAATGCCGTGCCCACCGAGCGTGGCGGCGCTGGCATGCAGCACCAGCAGGCCGCGCCGATGCAGCAGCGTTGCCATCACCGAACCCAAAAGCGGCAATGCCACCAGGGCATCGCTTACCCCCGCATTGGGATCGACCTCGATCAGGTCGGCCCTGCGGATGCGAAACGCACCGACCGTTTCCCAAGCCAGGTACTGCATTGCCGGCCCGAACTCGGCCACCACACCCGGCTCGCGACGCCGCGGATGATCTATCGCGGTCCGGCTGATCGTGAGGTCGACCCTGCCGACCGGCGCAGCGGGCAGCTGCGGCATCTCGATCTCGGACAACACCGTCAGTCCAAACAGGCGATAGCGAAAGCCCGGCTCGAGAGCAGATCCGCTCATGAGGTAGCCGCCCGGTTCTGCAGCCAAAGCGACAGGAACAATGCGCGCCACAGCCCGAAAAGCTCACCAGCGTCGAGCCGGAGCGGGTCGGCACGGAGCCGCGCAATAGCCGACCGCACTTGGTCCATGTTCAGGAACAGGCTAACCCCGAAGCTGTCGCCGTCCAACGCGTCGAGCTCCCCTCCATGATGCTTGACGAGGCCAAGCCGCAGTTCGGAGCTGAAATCGGTCTTGTCACGCCGCCACTGCACCTGCGGCGGCAGGATGTCCTGCATGGCGCGGCGCAGCACGCTGCGCGACCACCCATCGCGCAGGATTTCGCTCGGTGGCAGGCTCAGCGCGTAGCACACCAGGCGGCGGTCAAAGAAGGGAAAGCGCAGTTCCACCCCGGCAAGCGTGGCGGCGCGATCCAGCGCCTCAAAACTTTGCCCCACCGCAGGCGACGACACGTTCCAGCGGTGCAGGCTGTCCTCATCCGCATGGGCGGTCCGCAGCGCCTGCCGCCACTCGGCATAGCGATCGGCAAGGCAGATGCGCTTCGCCAAGTCGGCCGCGACAAAGGCGGTGGGCCCCACGGCACCGGTCTCGGGCGGCCGCAATGCCGACCAAAGCCTCTGCGCCCTCCCCGCCAGCCGGCGCCCCGGCCCATAAGCCGCAAAATAGCGCAGGAACACGCGACTGGGACTATCGTTGAACGTCGCCGCAACGCCACGCAACTCACCATAGAGTGCACCCCACCGACCCGCCTGCGCCAGTTCCGCCAGCCGGCCATAACCATGGGAGATCACCTCGTCGCCACCATGGCCGTCCAGCAGCACGGTGGCGCCCAGTTCCTTTGCGGTTTTGAACAAGCGCAGCATCTTGCCCGTGCCTGGGGCAAACAGCAGATCCGCATCACGAAGCGCCAGTCGGGAAACCCCCTGCAAGGGTGCCAGATCGTCGAAGGGAACAAAACTCGGCTGGAGCGGATAAGCGGCGAGCACGGCATCGACGTAGCGGCGCTCGCTGAGCTCGGGCGTGGCGGGATAGTCGAACGACAGGGTGCGCAGGCTCACGCCCGGGCGCAGGCGTGCCGCAGTCGCCACGACCGAAGATGAATCGAGGCCGCCGCTCAACATGGCCCCCATCGCCGGCGCGCCGCGCAGCCGAGCCCGGACGGCTTGCTGCAACAGGTCGCGGACGGCTTCAGGAGGTGAAAGACCTGCGTCGGGAGCTGCCTGCGCTCTCCAATAGCGCCGCGTCACCAGTTCGCCGTCCTTGAGCTGCAGCCAATGGCCGGGCAGCAGGCGCCGGACCTGGCTCAAGGCGGTGGCGGCGGGATCATCCACAAAACCGGCAATGAAGCTGGCGACGCGATGCTCGTTGACCCCGTCGTCGTCGCAGATCAGGGCTCCAGGATCGGAACCGAAGGAAAACCCGGCGCCACTTTGCGCGTAAAACAGCGGCTTCACACCCCATTGGTCTCGCGCACAGAACAGGGTCTGTGACCCCTTGTCCCAAAGGGCGAAGGCGAAATCCCCGAGCAAGCGGCTGCAGCAATCGGGCCCCCAGTGGCGATAAGCCAGGATCACCAGCGCAAGATCGCTGGCGCCGCGCTCATCGGCACCGAGCAGGTCGGCAAGTTCCGCCCGGTTGTCGAGCCGGATATCGGCAAGCCCGACGATCCCCGCCTCGGGCGCCGCCAAGTTGCTTTCAACAAAGCCCGTGCTGTGGCGATGTGCGTGCCTGAGATAAACCCGGCCCCCGCTCCAACTCCCCTGCCCGTCGGGCCCGCGCATATGCAAGGCTCGGCTTTGGCGATCCAGCCACTCGGGACGTGCCACCCGGCTATGCTTGGCCAGCAGGAGGCCCGCAATGCCGCTCATTTTCTGCCAGCGCCGAATTGTGCGATTGGAGCGAAAGCGGCGACTTGTTGCCGCGAACCCCCGAGCTGCACCTGCCCGGCGACGCTTACCCAGGCATGGGCGGCAAATTCGCCCCGCTCGTTGTGCCGGACGCCGATCTTGAGTTCGGAAGGAACGCCGCGCCGGTGCAGCAGGATCTGGTAGGCCAGCCCCTGGGTCAGGCAACTGGCTCCGGGAACAAGTCGCGCCGCGTTGCGAACGACCCGGGCGATGCGTGGCACATCCGCCCTCGCCGCCGACTCTTGCCGATCAGGGCCGAGAAACTTGTGCTGCAGCTGTTGCAACGAGGAAAAGCTGAGACCAAGGCGAACCTGGAGCAACAGGATGATGGCCTCCGCCAGCAGACGGTAGTCCGCGGCGCGCAACCGTCTCAATCGGAACAGCAGTGATCTAGCGAACATCCACAAGCTTGGCTGCAATCAGGTCATCCAACATCAGATCGACATCCCCGGCACAGCTCGCCGCATCGACGTCGTATTCGGCCTGCACCGCCTGGATCAGTTCAGCCTTGCTTTGCGGCGCCTGCAACCGGCGCCACAGCAGCGCTCCCACGCCGTTGAGCGTGAAATATTCGTTGGCTCTCAGATCCAGCAGCGCAAGGCCGTCGCCCAGTGCCGTGGTCAGCACAGCATCGCCGTTAACGGCACGGAAGGTCAGGGTGCCGCTGGGGGCCTGGTTCAGCTCTTGGGTCAAACCCCGCTCCTGCCAAGGGCAATGTTCGCTGCCGAATGCGACGACCCAGCAGCGAATACGCGTTTACGAGAAGGTAAGGTCGCCAAAGGGGGTGCCTGTGGGAAAAGTCGCGTCCAGTGCGCTACCCGTAGATGCACCCTTGGTTACGGCTTCAATAGAACCGTGGCGGACCAGCCGCGGCGCAGTATAAGTGAGTTTCGTCATGTCAATCTCCAGCCAGAACAGTTGAACCTTGTGCGCTTGCTGCAACACAACTGATCCTGCTCATTTGGGTCACAACAAGTCAACGCGTCATTAACTACTAGGTAGAGACACGTATACGGAAGATTGGCGCTGATTCGAGTTCTCTCGCGGGCAAACAACAGCTATCTACTTGCTGTCAGCTATCCAGCGGGGCCCGCCAATTCGCGCCGAGCTACAAACCGTGGTCCACGCGCTGCGCCAGCACTTTGCCCCTGGCGCACCAGATGGTCCCGCGCCCGGTTATGCCGGCGATTGCAGCGGAGTCTTGCGCATCGCCATCGCCAACAAGATCCTGCTTTACATCAGCGAGCCGCTGCGCCACCGATTGAGCCCGAGCGAGCGGGCCGCCGTTGCCGCCTACAAGTTCAGGACCTTCCAGATCAACTCGACGCTGCTACGCGAAAGCCTAGCGGTTTTTGCCACGCTCGAAGCCGTTCAGACTCCGTTCATCTACATGAAGGGGCCGCTGCAGCAGCGCCTGGTTCACGGTGATTTTTTCACCCGCCCGGTTGCGGATATCGACGTGCTGCTCCCCCGCCGCCATCATCGCGCCGCAGCCAAGTCATTGGAAGCATTAAACTATAGATCAGCTTCCACCTCGCTCTGGTGGCGCCTGTTCCTTGGCGAAGAGCATCTGGTCAAGACCGGAGCCTTTCCCACTACCATCGACCTGCACTACCGCCTCCAACAACCCGGCTCCCCCGCCCCTCGACGCGCCAGTCAATATCTTGAAATGATTGATGAAATCGAGTTCTCAGGAACGCAGCTCCCCTGCCTTTCCCGGCACAACATTCCTCTGATCTCAGCCATCAGCATCGCCAAGGGGCTTTACAACCGCGAAGCCACCGCCGCTCATGTATGCGATCTTTTCGTGCTGTTGCAGGGCGATCTAGCGGCCCCTGCCCGGTTCCTCGCCACGGCCGCCGACCAGGGTCTGGGCGGCACGGCGCTCCTAGCGCTACGCGCCGTAACGGCGCTTTTTGCCAAGGATAATCAACCACTTGACCGAGGACCACCCGTCCTGGCGAACATCTCCGACGAAACGCTGACCCGCATGATCCTTACCCCGGATGACCCTGAGCTGGTCTGGCCCATGCGACGGGACGTGCTGTGGGAGCTGTGCCTCGGTCAGCGGACGCAATACGCCAAGGAGGTGGCCCGGGCCCTCGCATCGGAAGCGGCATTGCGCCTGTTTGAAGGTCGGCGTCTGCCGGAGCAGAACTAACGCTTTGGCAGCATTGGCCAAAGCGGCCTACGCTTTACCCCGCGCTGGCTCACGGTAATAGTTCTTGAAGGTGCTGAGATACCGTTCCGACCCATCTGGCGCACTGAAGCTGGGTAGATCTGCAAAGTTGACCTTGTTGAGCAGCGCGCCCTGAATATGGGCGGCCAGCACCGAGTCCTTCTCGAGCAACGAACGCACCAGTCGGCGCGGGGTCTTACCCCACTGCACCACCAGCAGGAAGGCATCGGTCCAGGGCAGGACGACGTTGGCGTCAACCACCGGCGCCAAGGGCGGCAGGTCGATGACTACATAATCAAACTCCTTGCGGAGCTCACCAATCAACTGCAGCATGGATGGTGAGCCCAGGAACTCCCGGTTCTTCGCGTTGGCACCGGCGCCCCCTGCCGGAAGCACTGAGAGACCGGTTGCGTCCTCAATGCAAATCAGGCTGCGCCAGTCCGCGCCTTCAGCGATCTGGAGCAAGCCTGGACGTACCCCGGGCGCGAGGAGCCTACTTGCGCCCTGATGCCGAAGATCGGCATCCAGCAGCACGACCCGCGAGCCTCCGGCAGAGAGCATTTCGGCAAAGGCTATCGCGACAGTGGTCTTGCCTTCGCCCGGGAGCGCCGAAACGATGCCGACGACCTGATTGTTGTTCGGGGCTGCCGCATCCAGCGCCAGCTTGCCCGAACGCAGAGTTTCGGCAAAGGCGGAAGTGGGTGCGGACGGCTTCTGGCGGAGGATCAATTGGTGAGCGGCGCGGTAAACAGAGGCCTCCTTGAAAATCGTGCCCGTCTGGCCCTCACCTGCCTTGCTGCGCCGCCCACGTAGACAGGGCAGATAGCCAACAAACCGTAGCCCAAGTTCGCTGGTGATTTGTTCGCCGATGCGGAAGGAGCGGTCTCGGATTTCGCGCAGAAAGGCGAGCAGCGCGCCGATGAACAGGCCCCCCATGGTCGCGCCGATCAGCGAGAACAGCAAGTTAGGACTGGAGGCAGCCAGTGGCATTTCGGCAGGGCTGATGATGCGGGCCGTCGGAATCGGAAATGACTGGCGCTGCAGAAGTTCTTCGTAGCGGGACAGGAAAGAATTATACAAGAGATTGAGGGCTTCGGCGCGTTGCTGCAATTCGTTGAGTTGCACGCGGTCCTGGTTGGACTGCGAAGCCAGCGCGCTTTCCGCCGCCAGATTGTTACGCAGTTCCGCCTCGCGTCGTTCGGCAACCGCGACCTGGTCACGATAATAGTCGAGCCTGTCACGCAGCCGATTGAAAATCTCATTCCTCACGGAACGGAGCTCAGTCTCGAGGGCAGCGATCTGGGGATGATCGAGTCCGAAATTGCTGGTGATCTCGGCGATCCGGGCCGTGATAGTGTTCTGGCGGCTGAGCAGCTCTGCGACATTGCCAGCATCAAGGCTGCCGTCGGATAGCACTCGCGACTGCCCGGCCAGCCCTTCAGGACCACCCGCCAGAGTTACTTGCAGTTGCTCTGCCTGTGCCCGCATTTGCGCCGTATTGGCTTGGGCCAAGACCAGTTGCTGGGTTAGCGTTTCGGAGCGCTGGGTGACGAGATTGTCGCTATCGGCAAGAGAAAGGTCGGCGCTCCGACGAAACTCCTCGACGGCACGGCTGGCTTCTTGCTGGCTGACGCTCAGCTCGGTCAAGCGTTGCTGCAGCCAGTCCGCCGCGGTCCGTGATGCATCGAGATTGGTGTTGAGCTGGTCCTGCACGAAAGCGTCGGCGTAAGCAGAGGCAATCCGATGGGCAAGCTCCGGGTCTGGCGAACGATAGCCCAGGCTGATCACATAGCTGCGGCCGACCCGCTCTACGAGAACGTTTCGGCGCAGCAGGCCGGCGACCATGTCGTCGGGGAGTTCGGTCAGGCGCTCCGGCTCCACTGGCGGCCGGTTCAGCAGCATTCCGACGAGATCGCCGATCATGCCGCGCACGCGGCCGGTAAATGAAGGCGGCGGGTTGAGGAAGGTCTGGTCCGAACCGAAGTTTTCGCCACGCGCGACTTCGCCCGCAAGCCTGGTGGATCGCAGGACCTCAAGTTGATTGAGGATGTCAGTCTCGCCACCCGCCAGCGAGGATGTGCTCTCTTCGTCATTGATCACGGCGCCTACCCGGGGGTCGATCATGATCTGGCTGACCGAAACATAGCTGCGCGGCGCGAGCATGAGGTAACCAACGCCAAAGCAGGCGCCAAGCAGTGCTGCGGCGAGCACAACTGGCATTTGGCGGCGGAGCGCCATCAGGATCTTGCCAATATCGATGAAGCGAATATCGGATGAGAGCTCATCGTCGAGCTCAGGGCGCCGCACGGTATTGACCAGTTCGAGATTGCGGTGGCGGGCGGAGCCGGCAGACCAATGGCTGCTGGATTGGGTGTCCTTCAATATGGCCGGCTCCTGCATCTGCAACCTTCAGCAGGACTGTTGTAACGCCAATGATGAACGCGGTCTTTGACGGCAGAGTTGTGAAGACTACTTAGGCGAGGCTCACGCCGAAGGCCTGCGGTTCAGGCAACTGCCAAACTGAACTGCAGGCGGGCGAGGTCGGCGTATGGCCCATCGCGGCCCATCAGTTCGTCATGCGAGCCCTGGTCGACGATCCGGCCACGGCTGATCACCAGGATGGTATCGGCTGTGCGGATAGTGGCAAGGCGGTGAGCGATCACGAGGGTCGTGCGCCCACTGCGCAGCCGGGAAATGGCCGTCTGCACCAGCCGCTCACTGTTGGAGTCGAGGGCGCTGGTGGCTTCGTCGAGCAGCAGGATCGGCGCGTTTTTCAGCACGGCGCGGGCAATGGCCAGGCGCTGGCGCTGCCCGCCTGATAAGGTCACGCCACGCTCGCCAACTGGCGTGTCATAGCCCAGCGGCATCGCGGTGATGAATTCGTGCGCCAGCGCCATCTCGCAAGCAGCAACCACCGCATCCCGGCTGGCCTGCGTGTCGCCGAAGCGGACATTGTCCTCGACGGTGCCGGAGAAGATGGTGGGCTCTTGCTCCACCACCGCAATTCGGCGGCGCAACTGATGCAGATCCGCCCGCCGCACATCCACGCCGTCGACGAGAATCGCGCCGCTCTCGACGTCATAAAATCGCTGCAGAAGCGAAAAGATGGTGGACTTGCCCGCGCCGGAGGATCCCACCAGGGCGATGGTCTGGCCGCTCTTGGCCTCAAAGCTCAGGCGGTCAAGCACAGGTTCCGGATCGTCTGGCTGGTAGCGAAAAGTGACGTTGCGGAACGCGATGACTCCCGTGCCGTCTGCGGGCAAGGCCTCGGGCGCAGCGGGGGTGGCGATTGTTGCGGGGGTGCTCAGGATTTCCACCACGCGCTCGGTTGAACCGGCGACCACATGGAGCGACCCGGCCACCTCCGATAGGGTGGCGAGCGCCCCTGCCCCCATCCAGGCATAAAGCAGAAATTGAGTCAGTTCTCCTGTGCTGGCCAGCCCATGGAAGACCGCCTGGGCGCCCCACCAGATCACGAAGATCATCGCGGTACTCGACAGCAGCATCAGCAGCGACATCATTACCGCGCGCGACTTGAGCCGTCCGATTTCGGAGCGAAAACTGCCCTCCCCGATTGCCTGATAACGGCCAACCTCCTCACGCTCGCGGGTAAAGGATTTCACCGTGCGCATGGCACTCAGCACTTCGGTGGAGCGGGCCGCAAGATCAGCTAGCGCGTCCTGGCTGCGCCGAGACATGCTGCGCAAGCGGCGCGCCATGAGCAGCAGCGGCAGCATGATGAACGGCGCCGCCATGACCACGGCGACTGTGAGGAACACATTCGTAGTCAGCATGAACAGGAACGCCCCGGCCATGGTGACCAGAGCCCGCAGCGCGGTTGACGCTGTGGCGGTGATTGCGGCTTTGATGGTCGACACATCGCCATTAAGGCGAGATGCGAGATCACCCACGCGGTGGCGATCGAAGAAGGCGGGATCGAGGCTCAGGAGATGGGTGAACACGGACAAACGGATATCGGCGACGATGCGCTCGCCGATATAGGCTATGTGATAAAAGCGAATGCCATTGGCAAGGGCGGCGGCGGCCCCGAATAGTCCGATGATCCAGGCATGATGGCCCACCGTACCCAGGTCCCTTGCCACAAAGCCGGTGTCGATCATACGCCCGAAAAACAGGGGGATGAACAAGGACGCCGACGTCGACAACACCAAGAAGGTGAGGGTCAAGCAAAGCCGAACCGGGTAGCGCAGAAGATATGGCAACAGGTGACGCAGTGGCTCTAGCCGTGCCACGGCCGCCTTGCCGCCTCCTCCCCTTGCACCTTGCACCTTGCACCCACCAGCTTTTAAACATGGATCCGAGCCGATCTCTTGCTGAGCCACGGGACGGCCTGGCGCATTGAGATGCGCGGCGTGGGAGAGGGTCAAGCCGGGGCAACTACTGCCTGCTGGAGACGGAGCGCGCCTCAAGCACGAGCGTGGCGTTCACCTTGCTTTAACCCTGCTTAGCCAGTCTGCCCGGACAGCATCTTGCAAGGAGCAAACTATGCACACTCAGATCAAGGACCGCGCTTACGCACTTTGGGAAGCGGCCGGCCGCCCAGAGGGTCAGGACCAGCGGTTCTGGTTTGCCGCAGCCGAGGAATTGGCGGGAGCAGCCATGTCGGCACCGAAAGCCAAGTCACCAGCGGTAAAAAAGACGGGCACGGCCAAGCCGCGGGCGAAAAAGGCGGCTTGAGGCTTGAGGCCGGCGATTGAATGCCGGCCGCCGTTTCTAACTCCGGTAGGGCGGCACCCCGTAATACTCGTAGAGCCGCAAGCCGTTGTCGGCGCTCCAATAAGCGTCATCGTCGCGGTCGTAGCGGGGCGCCCCTTCCAGTTGCTCGCGCGTGATATCCACCCGGTAGCCGCCTAGGGCTTCATCATACTCGAGCTTGGACCAAGGCAGCGGGTAATGCTCGTCGCCGATCCCGAGGAAGCCGCCGAACTTTAGTACGGCATAGCTGACCTTGCCGCTGCGCTTTTCCAGCATGAGCCGCTCGATCGAGCCAATATGCTCGCCGGATCGGTCGAACACCTTGGTGCCCTCGACCTTGTCTGAACCGATCAGGTCGTGCGTTTCCTTGACATAGACGTCCTGCCCGGAAGCTTGTTCATAAGCCATTACCCTGCTCCCTTGTTGCCGCTGGCAGGTACAACGTCTCCTGCATTGCCCCGTTCCGAGGGGCAAGGATGGAGGAACCGGTGCCGCTTCCCCGCATTGCTTCTTGCAGACGAGGGCGCACTCGCCCGGGATCAAGGGAGAAAAGCTATGGCGACTGTTCCCAACAAGCCGACGCGCACCGTGGCCGAAGTAGACACGCTGATTGATGAAAATGGCTCGCCCATCGTGGTGCCCGAGGACTCGGCGCTGAAAGTCGCGGCGGGGGACGAAGCGAGCGTCGGCGCTACTGGGCCCACCAATTGGTGGCTTTATGGGCTGATCGGGCTTGCAGTGGTGATTGCGATGCTGCTGCTGATGCAGTTGTTTAATGGGGCGCCTGGGACCGACGTGCAGCCGGGCTCGCCAGTGTCCGAACCGGTGGTGGAACCAGTGGCGCCAACGCCATAGAATGGGGCAAGCGCGGCTGGCCGCGCTCGCCGCCCGATCAGATCAGCGATTTATCGGCGAAATCTGGATCTCTACGCGACGGTTCTGGGCGCGGCCGGATTCGGCGGCGTTGGAGGCGATCGGGCTGGTTTCTCCCTTGCCTTCAATGAAGAAGCGCCGCTGGTCGATGCCCTGATTGGCCAGGATGGTAGCAACCGCTACGGCACGGCGCTGCGACAGGCTTAGATTGTAGTTGTCGTCACCCTGCGAGTCCGTGTGGCCATAGACGTCGACGATGGTCTGGTCGAACTTCTTGAGCACCAGCGCGACAGAAACCAGGGTCTGGTTGAACTGGGGCTGCACGCTCGCCTGGTCGGTGGCGAAGGTGATGTTGGAAGGCATGTTGAGGATGATCTGCTGGCCAACGCGGGTCACCGACACGCCAGTGCCCTGCAATTGGGCGCGCAGTTCGGCTTCCTGGTCGTCCATGTAATCGCCAATGGCAGCGCCGGCGAGACCGCCCACGCCGGCGCCGATCAGGGCGCCCACGCGTGGGTCCCCGCCCACGGCAGCGCCGACAAGAGCGCCGGTGATGGCGCCACCGCCCGTGCCCAGAAGGGCGCCGCCGGCGGTGTTGGAGAGCTGGGATTCGCCAGTATATGGATTGATGCTGGAGCAGGCGCTGAGCGCCAGGGCGGCAAGGCCGGCAACGAGTAGCTTGGACTTCATCGAGTCACCCCTGATGGATTTGGCCGTCGGTGCGCCCTGATTATGTCATCATGGTGAACGGGTAATGAACGAAAGCTGTCAGGTGTTGGCCCAGCCGCCATCGACGAGGAATTGTTGCGCCGAGATCATGGCGCTGTCCTCGCTGGCGAGAAACAAAACCATGCGAGCGATGTCTTCGGGATACACCCGGCCGGCAAGGGCCTGGCTGGCATCGATCAGTTGTTCAGCCGCTGGGTCGATCCAGTGGGTGAGCTGGCGCTCGGTCATCACCCAGCCGGGCACAACGGTGTTGACGCGAATGCCGGACTTGCCCAGTTCGCGCGCCATGGCGCGGGTAAGGCCATGGGTGGCGGCCTTGGCGGTTTCATAAACAGGGATGCTGGGTGACATGATCATCCAGCTGATCGAGCCGGTGTTGATGATCGAGCCGCGACCGGCCGCCTGCATGCCGGGGGCGACGGCCTGGATGGCAAAGAAGCTGTGCTTGAGATTGACCCCCATGCGATCGTCCCAGTATTGCGGGGTCACTTCGCTCCAGTTGTGACGCTGATCGTGGGCGGCATTGTTGACCAGCACCAGGGCATCCCCATGGGCTTCGGCAAAGCCCGCAATGGCGGCCTGGTAGGCGGCGGTATCGGTGACATCGCAAGGGGTGAAGCGCACCTGATGGCCGGCGGCCACGAGTTCGGCAGCAAGGCTGTCGCCGACGGTTTGTGCAATATCGACAAAGCCGACTTTGGCGCCTTGGGCGGCAAAACTGCGCACGAGGCATTCGCCGATGCCCGAGGCACCGCCAGAGATCACGACGGGAGTGCCGGCTAGGCTTGGATAACGGCTATATTCAGTCAAGGCTGGTATGGCTTTCTGCAGGAATTGGGGCCGGGTGAATTGAGCGGACCTCGGTGGTCTCGAGAAGCGTCACGATATCATCAACCCGGTCGATATAGCGCTGCTCCATGGCGAAGTTCAGCGTGATATATTGGCGATTGGGCACAAAGGTGCAGAGATTGGCGCTCGGGTGGAACGAGCCGACATAAACGGGCTCCACCAGATCACGAGTCATGTTGCCATACATGCGGTGCGGCGGCACCAAGGTCAGCACCACGTCGGTGGTGCGGCTGAAGCGAAAGAACTTGTCGCCATAAAGAAAGGGCAGCAGGCGAGAAATGCGCCGATGCAGCGCGAACATGCCCATCAGGATGAATTGGTAGGTCGTTGTATCGCGCGCTTCGATTTCACTCAGGGTCGCATCGATCCCACGGACATAGTCGATGAAATCAGGTTTTACGGCAAAGCCGGCCATGAGGGCGCGGACGCGGAACTGGTCGTCATCGACCTCGCTGCGTTCGGAGTTGTCCAGCATGGTATAGGCGGCGGTGATGACCTTGGCCTCGGGACCCTTTTCGGCGACATTGAGGGCCTGGGTGATCAGCCCGAACATCAACGCGCGCTGGCGCACGCCGATGCGGTTGGCAAGGGCGCGGATGCGGCTACGGGTGATAGCCAATGAGCGGAACTGGATGTTCTTGACCGGCACATCGCTCTTGTTGGCGTAATAAAGCTGCAGCGTGGCACCCATCACCGAACCCACGGCCAGACCCATCCGGCGCTTGAAGGGCAGCTTCTGCTTGGGCTTGGCCGCTTCGGGGGTACGGGCAATGGATTGGGAACGCGTCAACAGGGACGAATCATGTCCTTCCAGCAGCGCATGGCTCGATCGCACCAGGACCATGGAAGCATGGCCCTGCCCATCAGGGCCCCCGCGCAACGTGGCAGCATAAACGCGAAACAGCGGCAGGTCCTGCCGCTCGAAAATATCGAGCCCCTTGCCCAGCCATTTATCGGGATAACCCTCGAAGCTGTCGACCTCGATCACCGAAGTAATGGCGTCCAACAGGTGCTGGGGAAAAGGCTGTCCGGGCAAGGCACCCTTGAAGCCATGGGTCAGCTGGGGTGCCAGAGACACCATTTCGGCAACAAAGTTGGCCAGGCTTTCCTTGGTGAACGCCGTTTTCGAGTAGGCCGTGAAATAAACAGTGTTCTTGGAGTTGTATAAGAACCACTGGAAATTGGTGAACAGCGCCTGCGGATCCTTGCGCACCGCGGCCGCTGCCCAATCGAGCATTGCCGGGCCTTTGCCGGCGGCGCTCGTTTCTGGAAAGTCGCTCACCCCTGTTCCCCCCAATACCCGTTCGGGTGCTGTTGCTGTTGTTGTAAACGCTCGCAAGGCAGGCTTCAACTGCACTGCTGTTGCGCAGTTAACCCCCGATAAGTTGTCGGGATTATTGGGGGACCAAGCTCATATTTGGTCAAGCAAAGTGCGCTGGTGCATTGGCAGATGGACCGCGCTTAGTTTAGAATAGGTCTTATCTTGGCACCCGGACTCGTGGCGTTGGAACGAGTTAGCGGTCGGGTGCGCGTCGAATTGGCTCATACCCATGGTCGCGGCGTGCTCCTAAATCTATCGGGCAGCAGCGGATCGGCCTGCCGGCATCAATGCAGAAGGACAGTGGGATGGACTATCGCGGAATCTTCGAAGATGCGGTGGACTCGTTGCGAGCGGAAAAGCGCTACCGAGTGTTTGCCGATCTGGAGCGGATTGCCGGACGCTTTCCCAAGGCGATCTTTCGCGATGAAGCCGACAATGCGCGTGAAATCACCATCTGGTGCTCCAATGACTATCTGGGCATGGGCCAGCATGAGGCCGTGATCGGCGCCATGCAGGAAACTGCGGGTCGGCTCGGGGTCGGCGCCGGCGGCACGCGCAATATTTCGGGCACCAACCGGCCGCTGGTCGAGCTTGAGCGTTCGCTCGCCGACCTGCACCGCAAGGAAGGCGCGCTGGTCTTTACCTCGGGCTTTGTGTCCAACGAAGCAGCGATCTCCACCATTGCCCGGCTCCTGCCCGATTGCGTGATCTTTTCGGACCAGCTCAACCATGCCTCGATGATCCAGGGCGTGCGCCAGTCGGGGATGCAAAAGCACATCTTCCGGCACAATGATGTGGCGCATCTGCGCGAATTGCTGGCCGCGACCGACCGCAAGCGCCCCAAGCTCATTTGCTTTGAGTCGGTTTATTCGATGGATGGCGACATCGCGCCGATCGAGGCGATCTGCGATCTGGCCGAGGAATTCGGCGCGCTGACCTATATCGATGAAGTGCATGCCGTCGGCATGTATGGCGCGCGCGGCGGCGGCATTGCCGAGCGCGACGGGCTGATGGACCGGATCGACATCATCGAGGGCACCCTGGCCAAGGGCTTTGGCGTGATGGGCGGCTATATCGCCGCCAACAAGTCGATCATCGATGCGGTGCGCTCCTATGCACCCGAATTCATCTTCACCACCGCCCTGCCCCCGGCCCTTTGCGCCGCAGCGCGGGCATCCATCGAGCACCTCAAGGCATCCCAGACCGAGCGCGCCATGCAGCAGCGCCAGGCGCGGCTGCTCAAGGCAATGCTCAGCGATGCGGGCCTGCCGGTGATGGAAACCGAAACCCATATCGTGCCGGTGATGGTGGGCGATGCACGCCAGTGCAAGGCGGCCAGCGACATGCTGCTCGACAAACATAATATCTATATCCAGCCCATCAACTACCCCACCGTCCCCAAAGGGACCGAGCGGCTGCGGATCACCCCGACCCCGCTCCATACCGACGAGATGATCTTTGCACTGCGCCACGCGCTGGTCAGCGTCTGGACAAGCCTCGAGCTACCGCGCGAGCCGGCCGATGCCGCCATCACGGCGAGCAAGCTAACCTCGGGCAATCTAACGCTGCCGACCAGCGGCGGCTAAGGGGCCCAAGCGTATCCAGGCAATCTTTGATAACGTGCCCCGGCGACCGCGCCGGGGCATTGTCGTTTAAAGCCGACTACAAGGCGGGTCCTTGTGACAGCCGGCAGCGCTCCCCAAGTGAGGGGGCCTCGAGCTGGAGCACCCATCATGAAAATCGGCATTATCGGCATTGGCCATATCGGCAGCACGCTGGCGCGCAAGCTTGCCCAAAATGGCCACGAGGTTCGGGTGGCAAACTCAAAAGGTGCGGACGCGGTGAAGGCATTCGCCGACGAGATTGGCGCCATTGCCGCCGATGCAGCTGGGGCTGTTGCCGACGCTGAGGTGGTGATCCTTTCGGTCCCCTTTCCGGCCGTAACCAAGCTTGCCGCAGAGATTGCGGGCGTGCCTGCCTCGGTGCCGGTGATCGACACCGGCAACTACTATCCTGACATGCGTGACCCTCACATTGCGGCGATCGACAACGGCATGACGGAAAGCGTTTGGGTTTCCCAACAGCTTGGGCGGCCGGTGATCAAGGCGTTCAACAACATCCTGGCGGATTCATTGAAAGATCTGGGTCGGCCACGGGGGGCACCCGACAGGCTGGCGATAGCCGTGGCCGGCGACGACGATGCCCAAAAGCGCATCGCCATGAGCATTGTGGACGAAGTGGGCTTTGATCCGGTCGATGCCGGCTCACTTGACGATAGCTGGCGGCAGCAGCCGTCCACCCCTGCTTATTGCTGTGACTGGAATGCAGAAGAGACCATCCGCGCATTGGCGGCCGCCAAACAGGGTGCCGCAACGGCCAAGCGCGACCGGCTGCCGGAACAATTTGCCAAGCTGGGCGCCAACCCCACCCATGCGCAAGTCATTGCGGCCAACCGGGAGGCCAACGCTCCATGATCAGGGCCGCAACGAAGGCCTGGTCCCCATTGTGGCAAAGGCTGATGGCGCTGGTGCCCTCACGAATAAGCCAGGACCGGAACCCCGGCTCTCCATTGCTGTTGACCCCGCAACAGCAGAAATGGAGAACGATATGCGTTTGCCCATCGCCCTTGTTGCAGCATTGATCGCAGCGGCTCCTGCCTCGGCCCAGGAAGCTGGCACCACAACAGCGCTGGAAATCAACCCGCAGTCTTATACCGGCCTTTGGTACGAGATTGCGCGCACGCCCACGCCCTACCAGGAGGACTGCGAGGGTGGCGTGACGGCCACCTATAGTCTGCTTGATGAAACCAGCGTCGAGGTAATCAACCGCTGCGATCGTGCTTCAGGCGATGAGCAGGGCGTGGTTGGTACGGCTGAAGTGGTCAATGGCAACTTCAACACGTTCTCGGTGGAGTTTGGCGAAGATAGCGGCGCTCCAGGCGTCAACTATGTCGTGGCGGCAGTTGGCGAGGAAGACGGCGGGCAATATCCCTGGGCGGCGGTTTATTCGCCAGAGGGCAATACCGGCTGGATCCTGGCGCGCGAGCCCGAATTGAGTGCGAAAGAGCGCAAGGAAGCTGAGGAAGCCTTAAGCGAGGTCGGCGTGGACCTGGCGCAGCTTTCGGATACCGCTCAGCCCCCCCAAAGCTATGATCCGGCAGCCGAATAAGTTCGCCCCCGGGGCATTGAAAACCCGCATCGGTGGTGGGTTCGCTCACCATGGCCCGGCGGGGGACCGGATGTCCCACGAGGCGGACTGTGGTCCCCTCCACGCCCCGGGGCTGGAGCGGGATGTCACGCTCCGGCTTAAGCAAAATCGCTAGCTCAGCTCGTGAGCACGATGCGCATGAGGTCGGCCGTGTTGCGGGCGCCCAGCTTTTCCATCACCCGGGCGCGATGCACTTCGATGGTGCGCGGCGAAATTCCGAGCTGGCGGCCGGCTTCCTTGTTGGAGCGGCCATTGGAAATCAGCTGCAGCACTTCGCGCTCGCGCGGCGTCAGCTGGGAAAAGCCGCGCACTTCCACCGGGCGGCCCGACTGCTGGCCGCCGCCAAGATGAGCTTCGTGGCGCATGGCCGCCCGCACGGCACTAAGCAGATAATCGCTGTTGATGGGCTTGGTGACCACATCGGAGGCGCCAAGCTTCATTGCCGTGACAATGGCATCGACCTGCGAGGTTTGGGCGAGCATGAACACCGGCGTGCTGTGGCGTGCCGCCTTGATGCGCTGCAGCAAGCCCAGGCCGCTTTGGTCGCCGAGTTCGAAATTGAGCACCACGGCATCAGGACGCCGACGCTCCATGGCGGCGGCGAAATGGGCGGCGTCCAGCGAGAAAGTTGTTTGAAAACCTTCCAGCCGGAACAGCACGCTTAGTGCTTCGCACACGGCCGGGTCGGCATCAACAATATGGATCAGTCGGTCACGGTTCAAAAAGGAATGGTAATAAGGGTGTTCGCTCATCCTGCCTCGTCCTTGATAGGCTGCGTCGCACGATCGATGCTCTCCGACCTGAGGGCGACTTAATCTTAGCCTGAACTTTGGCCTTGACTGAAGATGCTGCTCGGTCATCACCCGGGTAATTTGAACTAAGTGTAGATGCAGTCCGATAAGGGGAACACGTAGGAGGAACTACCTAGGCCAATATAGGTATATCGGCCTAGATCAGGTCAAGTCAATGGTTTTTATTCCTATTTTCCCGTCGGCTGGACCGGGCTTTGCCGCAGCGCGTCCCGGATTTCGGTGAGCAGAACTTCTTGCCGGGTCGGCTCGGCCGGGCCGGGGTCGGTAGCCTCCTCCCGCTTGAGGCGGTTGATCACCTTGACCACGAGAAACAGCGCGAAAGCGATGATGAGGAACTTGACCACGGCATTGATGAACAGGCCGATATTGAGGGTTGCAACTCCAGCGGCGCGGGCAGCTTCAATTGAGGGAACAGGAACGCCGTCGGGATTGGAAAGAACAATAAACAAATTGGAGAAATCGATGCCGCCGACCAACAATCCTATAATCGGCATAAAGATGTCGTCAACTATAGACGAGACAATAGCCCCGAAAGCGGCGCCGATGATCACACCGACGGCGAGATCGATCATATTACCCCGCATGGCGAAGTCGCGAAATTCCTTGAGCATTTGAGTATCCTCTTGGCTGATCGAGCGCATCATTCATCCTCCAAGCAGCCGGGCAAAGCAATGGGCCAAGAGTTGAGCTTGCGAGGCAGACCGCGGAGGTCGATAGTCCAGCCGGTCACCAGGATTTTCAGATGCAATCGAGCCTTTTCACCGCTGAAGCGAGCCTCAGACAGGCGCTGGATTTCGTGCCCCAGGGCATTGCGGTGTTCAACAATGCGTTGCGGCTGGTGTTTTCCAACCAGCGCTACAGCACGCTTTTGATGCTGCCAGAAGAGCTGATGCGGCCCGGCACGCCATTGTTCGACCTTGCGATCTGGCAGGGTGATCGGGGGGATTTCGGGCCGGGGGACGCCGCGCGCCTTGCCATCGAGCGCATCAATGCGTTGACGGCAGCACCCACGACGGTGAGCCAGCGCACCGGGATCGGTGGGCAAATGCTGGAATTCCAGTCGAGCCGGCTGCCCGATGGAGGCCTCGTGATCAGCGTGGCCGATGTGACGGCGCGCGAGGACACCGAAGGTTCGCTCGAGCGCATGAACCAGTCGCTGGAAGCCCGGGTGGAGGAGCGCACGGCGGCGCTGACGCGGGTCAATGCCGAACTCGAAATTGCCCGCGCCAAAGCGGATGCGGCAAATCACGACAAGACGCGGTTCCTGGCCGCCGCGAGCCACGATCTGTTGCAGCCGCTCAATGCGGCGCGGCTTTATACCGCCACGCTGATGGAGCGCGCCAAGCTGACTGGCCTGGCCGATCTCGCCAACTCGATCGAGGCATCGCTGACAGCGGTGGAAGACATCATGGGGGCGCTGCTCGATATTTCACGGATCGATAGCGGCGTGCTGCGGCCAGCGCCCATGCCGGTGAACGGCAATGATCTGCTCAAGCGGCTCGAGGTCGAGTTCGGGCCGATGGCGCGGGAGCGCTCGATTTCGCTGCGTATCCTGCCCACCAAGAGCGCGGTGCTGGTGGATCGCACGCTGGTGGGGCGCATTGTGCAGAACCTCGTTTCCAACGCGATCAAATATACCCCGCCGGGCGGCAAGGTGCTGGTGGGGTTGCGGCGGCGGGGGCAAAGAATGCGGCTCGATGTGGTGGATACCGGGATCGGCTTTGCCCGGGATCAACACCGGCTGGTGTTTGCCGAGTTCTCGCGGCTGGAACGCGGCGCACGCATGGCGCAGGGGTTGGGGCTGGGATTATCAATCGTGCAGAGGCTGGTGGCGGCCATGGGCTTGACGCTGGAGTTGGATAGTCAGATCGGGCGAGGCTCGCGGTTTTCGCTGTTTTTGCCCACCGCAAGGGCAGTGACGCCGGCCAAGGGCAATGACCTAGCGCCGGCGGAACCCGCCTTTGGCGTGCTCAACCTCAAAGTGCTATGCGTCGACAATGAGCGCTCGATCCTTGAGGCAATGGAGGGCCTGCTCACCCATTGGGGCTGCGATGTGCGCTCGGCCTTGTCGCTCAAGCAGATCGACCGGGAGCGGCTGCTGGAAGGCTGGTACCCCGACCTGGTGCTGATGGATTACCATCTGGACCAGACTTCGGGGCTCGATGCCATCGAGTGGCTGCGCCACAATCTGGGCGGGCACCTGCCGGCGGCGCTGGTAACTGCCGACCGGAGCCCGGCAGTGCGCACGCTGGCCGAGGAGCGCGGGGTGGCCGTCGTTACCAAGCCGGTCAAGCCCGCGGCCTTGCGGGCGGCGATCACGGGGCTGGCCAGCCAGACCGGCCGGCCGGTCAAACGCACCGGCTGAGCGCTGCTTAGGCCTTTTCTGCGCCGGTGGCGAACAAGGCTTCGAACTGGCCGTCCTCGATCCGCGAAGCGGCGATCACCGCCTGGGTGCGGCTGTCCACGTCCAGCTTTTGCAGGATGGCCGAAACGTGGGCCTTCACCGTGGCTTCGGAAATGGAGAGTTCATAGGCGATCTGCTTGTTCATCAGCCCGTCGCTGAGCATCATCAACACGCGCACCTGCTGGGGTGTGAGGGTCGCGAGGCGCCGCATCAGGGCGGAGTTGGCGTCCTCCACTCCAAGGCTTACCCCTTCCGGCACGAACACTTCGCCCGACAACACGGTTTCGATGGCGCGGCGGATTTCCGTGGGGCCTACCGATTTGTGCAGATAGCCCGCGGCCCCCAGCTCAAAGGCGCGGCGCACGACCACCGCGTCTTCCACGGCGGAAATGATCATCACGGGAATTTCGGGATATTGCGCCCGCAAGAGCAGCAGGCCGGAAAAACCGCGAACACCGGGCATGTTGAGGTCAAGAAGCACGAGGTCGCAATCCCGATCGGCATCGAGCGCGGCGCTGAGGCTGGCAAGGTCACCCGCTTCCTCGACGCTGACCGTGGCATCTCCCCCGGACAGCGTCTGCCGCAATGCGGCGCGAAACAGCGGGTGGTCATCAACGATGATGATGCGGCGGCGCGTCATGAATGGTGGTCCTCCTGGAGCTTGCCGACAAGCACTCACCGGCACTTAGCCGCACCAGAGCTCGCCAGCATCGGCAAAATGCAACAATGCTTAACGGGATGTTTACCATGTTTTCGGCAAATGAGGGTCCCTACCTTCGTGTTGCATCGCGAGGGCTCCGCCGACACCCATCAGGGGACACCAATGGCCCGCGCCTCTTCCAAATCCGTACCGGCCGAGACAGCATCGCCATCCAAACCGGGCGAGTGGCAGGCGCTGCGCGGAGAACTGGTGGCCCTGCTCGATCAGGTGGAAGGCCGCTATGTGCAAGCAGAGCAGGCCAATCCCGCCCTCGACGGATTGGCCGAGCGCGTACGGAGCCTGCGTGGCCAGGTGGAAGTACCTCAGCCGGCGATCCGCCGCAGCGAGGCGCTCAAGACCGTCAAGCGGGCTGTTGATCGCTTCACCGATCGTGAGGACGACCAGGCCGCCGAGGCTACCGATGCGCTGACGCTGGCTATCGCCGAGATTCGCGGCCGGCAGATGTCGGCGCCCGCAGCAGCCCTGCGCCGACAAGCCAATGACATGCCTGAATTCCGCGAACTGAGCGGGCTGGTGGGCGGTCTATCAAACCGGCTGGCGCGGCTGGAAGGCGAACTCAAAGCGCAGCGCGATGGCCATGGCAATGTGCGCGAAGTTGCCAGCCAGGTCGAACAACTCACCCATGTAGTGGAACTGCTGGCTGGCGCCGTCGGGGAAACCGGGCAGGTCAAGCGGCTCGAAGCCCAGATCGGGAGCCTGGCGCGCCTGATCGGGGAAGCGCCCCAGGTTGATCTTTCCGCTATCAACACCAGGCTCGACGATGTGTCGGCGACGGTGGGCAAGCTTGCCCAGTTGCAGGCCGAGCAGATGGAGCGGGAAATTGTGCGCGAGGATCGACGCGCGCAGCAACCCCGTCCCGCCGGCGTCGAAGCGCTGGCGCCCACGATGGACGCGATCGAAAACAGCGTCCGCAATGTTTATGACCGCATCGACGCGATCGAAAAGAACGTGGCGCTGGGATCGGGCGATTTTGAACGGCTGACCGCCGAAATGGCCGCCTTCACCAAGGCAATCAAGGAGCGGGAAGCCCAGCCCGGCAAGCTCGTCGCCAAGGTTGATGCCCTTGCGGCCCGGATTGGGGCGTTTGATGCGCGCAACGACGATATCGATGGGCTCAAGGATGATATCTCGACGCTGCGTCAGGCGGTGATTGCCGGCATGGAGCCACGGTTCTCGCGCATCGAGAGCCAGCTCGAAGTGCTGACGGACCTTGCTGCGAACCCCGCCCCGGTACCCGACAATTCGCAGGTCGAGAACCAGCTCAAGCTGTTGATGGAGCGCATGGACGAGACCGGCGCCCAGCTCAATAGCCTGGCGAGCCTTTACTCGGCCAAGGAAGCCGATGCGCCCGATCTGGAGGCGCTGGCGAACCTGGTTGCTGAGCGCACCAGCGATGCCGTGACCCGCAAGGCTCCGGCACCTGTGGCCATGTTCGGCCCTGAAAGCCTCAAGAGCATTGAGGACCGTATTGGGGGCCTGATCAAGCGGGCTGGACGCGAACCCGATATCGAAGCCCTCGCCAATCTGGTCGCAGAAAAGACCTCGCAGGCTGTGGCCGGCGTTGCCCCAACAGCCGCCCCGGGCCTGAGCGAGGAGAATCTTTCGGCCCTTGAAGGGCGCATGACGGCCTTGTTCAACACCGCCGGCAAGGACACGGCCGAACGCTTGGCGCGGCTTGAAGCCACGTTGCGGGAGCGGGAAGCGGCCCAGACCGACGCCACGGCCACTCCGGCGCGAGAAGCCAGCAAGCCCACCAAGGCTGCCGCCGAGATGGCGGGCCTTGAAGCCATGCTGACCGCACTTGCCCAATCCAAGGGCGACTCCATGCCGGCAAACCCGGCCGATGAAGCGCCACTGCTTGATCCGGGCTTCAAGGATTTCGGCCCGATCACCCGGCCAGTCGGCCGCCCGCCCCAGCCTGGCGCCACGGCGGCAATGGCTGATGCACGCCCCAGCTTTGACCCAAGCACGGTGGAGCCGCCACCGCGGCCCCAGTCGAGCTTTGGCAGCGACACGGTGGATCCGTTTGAAGCGCCTCCGGCGCCCCAACCGGCAGCCCCGTCGGTGCAGGCGACCCCCAGCCAGAGCAGCACCAGCACGTTTGTGGCGGCCGCTCGCCGCGCCCAGCGGGCCAAGGTGGAACAGCCCACCGGCATTGCTGCTGGCGGCTCGCTGATTGGCCGGGCACTTGCCCGCGTCCGGCCCGCTGCTACCGATGAGACAGCACTTGCGCCCGACACCAAAGCTGCACCCGATGAGGTTGCGGTAGCCGAAAAGCCAATCAAGCGCGAAAAGCCCAAGAAGGAGCGCAAGACGCGCCTTGCAGCGGATCCCGCGCCAGAGCCCGTGCTTGATCTTGATGCGGACGGTTCCGAAGCCGAGCCGGCGCGGCAAAGCTTCCTGCTGCGTCATCGCCGCCCCATTCTACTGGCCGCCACGCTTGCAGCCGTATCGATGCTGGCGCTCAACCTGGTGATGCAGCGCATGGAAGAGGCAGCGCCGCCTGCCGCCGCGGCCGTGGTGCAAAGCACTTCGGAAGAGCCCGTGGCCGAGCCTGCAGTTCCACCTACGGGCGAGCCTGCGCCCGCAGAGGACGGGATCGACGTTTCCACCGGTCCGCGCGTGATCGACATGATCGACGATACCGCCACGGGCTCCATCAACCCCGCGGCCACGACCAGCTTCAGCAAGTCGAGCGACGCTGCCGCCCTGCCCGAGGCCCTGACCGAAGACGCCGTTGCGGCGGCCATGGCTTACCTGCCGCTTGATCCTGCCGCAGGCGAGCCGGCCGGGCTGGTGACGGGAAGCACTCCCGATACCAGCGCGCCGGTGCAGAGCTTTGGCTTGCCACCCGAGGCGATCGGTCCGATCGAGTTGCGCCAGGCGGCTGCCGATGGCGATGCCAAGGCCCAGTTCGAAGTGGCTGCGATCTATACCGAAGGCCAGGCAATCGCCCAGGACTATGCCGAAGCCGCCATCTGGTATGAGCGCTCGGCAGCTCAGGGTTTTGGCCCGGCGCAGTATCGGCTGGGCAATCTTTATGAGGCCGGCAACGGCGTCGACAAGGACCTCGAAGTCGCCAAGCTCTGGTATCAGCGCGGCGCCGAGGCCGGCAATCGCATGGCCATGCACAATCTGGCGGCGCTTTATGCTGGCGGGCAAATGGGCGAGCAGCAGTTCGAGCTAGCCGCCGAATGGTTCGAAAAAGCGGCAATGCTGGGAATGACCGACAGCCAGTTCAACCTCGGCATGCTTTTTGCCCGTGGCCTGGGCGTCGAGCAGAATCTCGAGCAGTCGTTCAAGTGGTTCTCGCTGGCGGCGCGCAGTGGCGATGCGGATGCGACCAAAGCGCGCGATGACGTGGCCAAGTCTTTGACGGCCGAGGCCGTCCAGACCGTGGGTGACGAGATTGCGGCCTGGCGGGCCCAGCCCATCGATCTGGCGGCGAACTATGCTCCGATCGGGACCTGGCTGGCCAACTTCGAAGCGGGCGAAACCATCACCAAGACCGATGTTGTGGCCAAGGTGCAGCAGGCCCTCGCGAAACTCGGCTTTGATGTGGGCACACCCGACGGGATGGCTGGCCCCAAGACAGCCGAAGCAATCAAGGCCTTCGAGCGGGGCACGGGCATGAGCGAGAGCGGCGCCATCAATCCGCGGCTGCTCGCGGTGCTGGGCAGCCAGCCGGCCTGACCCGAGCCGTTTGACACGAGCGGGATGGGCACGTAAGCCCATCAAGCATTGCGGGTTCCGGGGGTGCAAAACACTGCCGGGACCCTGCCGCGTTTTTTGGCAGGCCTGCCAGCGGGCGGCCGCCCTGGATGGATTTGGATCTTGCAGGTTTATCTGCCGATCGCCGAACTTTCCATGAACCTCTTCTTTCTCGTGGGGATCGGAGGGGCGGTCGGCTTTCTGTCGGGCATGTTCGGCGTGGGCGGCGGATTTCTCCTCACCCCGCTCCTCATCTTTTCGGGCGTGCCGGCGCCTGTTGCCGTAGCCTCGGTAACCGGCCAGGTGGTGGCCGCGTCCACCTCGGGAGCCCTCAGTCATTATCGACGGGGCGGGATCGATTTGCATCTGGCGATGTATCTCATCTTGTCGAGCGTGCTCGGCGCCTTTGCGGGCGTGGCGATGTTCTCGTTCTTGAGCGCGGCGGGGCAGCTGGACCTCGTGATCTCGCTGGGCTTTCTGGTGCTGCTTGGCTCGATCGGGATCATGATGCTGATCGAATCGAGCCGGGCCATCCTGCGGCGGCGGTCGGGCGTGGTGGTGCGGGAGCGGCAGGCCAACCAACATAATTGGATGCACGGCCTGCCCTGGCGCGTGCGGTTCAAGAAGTCGCGCCTTTATATCAGCGTGCTGCCGGTGCTGGTGATCGGACTGTTTATCGGCTTTGTCGGCTCGCTGCTCGGTATTGGCGGCGGCTTTATCATGGTTCCGGCGCTGGTTTATCTGCTGCGGGTGCCGGGCAATGTGGTGATCGGCACCTCCTCGTTGCAGGTGGTGGCGATGATGTCGGTGACGACGGTGCTGCATGCCGTGCAGAGCCAGAGCGTCGATATTCTCCTCGCCTTCTGCCTGATGGTGGGGGGCGTGGTGGGGGCACAGTTCGGCGCTTCGGCCGGCAAGCAGTTGCGGGGCGAACAGCTGCGCGGACTGCTGGCGCTCTTGGTGCTTGCTGTCGCAATCCGCTTTGGCCTGTCGTTGGTGCTGACCCCGGCCGATCCGTTCAGCATGGCCGTGATTGGGTCACTGCAATGATCCGGCTGGTGCTCTGGCTCGTCGCCGCTTTGCTTCTCGCCATACCGGCGCAGGGCGCGCGGCTGGTGTCCCAGCTCTCCAGCGATACGGTGGATATCACCTCGAGCTTTTCGGGCGAGCGGATGACGTTTTTTGGCACCATCGCGCCTGATGTGGGCTCGAGCCAGTTGACGGTGCCTGGGCCGTTCCATGTGGTGGTGGTGGTGGTCGGGCCGACCCAGAACCGGGTGGCGCGGCAGAAAACGCATAATCTGGGGATCTGGCTCAACACCGACCAGGTGGTGTTTCCCAACTTCCCCAGCTACTTCCATGTGCTTTCGAGCGGGCGGCTGCGCGACATCACCAATCTGACGACGCTGACGGCCGAAAAGATCCTACCCGAAGCCTATACGCTCACGCCCAATGATGCGGGCTGGTGGAAAACCGCGGTGTTCGGGCGCGAACTGGTGCGCCTGATGACCGAGCAGGGCTTGTTTGGGGTGGATGAGAACGCCATCAACTTTCCGACCGAGAACTTCTATTCCGCGCGGCTGACCCTGCCCAGCAATGCGCCGCCCGGACCTTACCTGGCGCTCACTTATGTGTTCCAGAATGGCGAGGTGATCGCACGCAAATCCGAGGGCTTTGCCGTGCGCAAGATCGGGTTCGAGCGATTTCTGGCGATCACCTCCAAGCAGTATCCGTTGGCTTACGGGCTGATCTGCGTCGTGCTGGCTCTGTTCACCGGCTGGGCGGGTGGGGTGATCTTCCGGCGCTAGCTTAGCCGCGCACCAAGCGCCTGGGACTGACCGGATACAGCCGGTCCTTGCCCAGCATGGTGACTTCGAGCGCTGGCCAATGGAAGAGGCCGACAAAGGCGGGCGAGAGGATATTGAGCGACCCCGTAGCTGCGCCATAGGCGGGCAGGATCAGCAGCCGGTTGTCGTGCACAAAGCACGGGCGACGCGTGGTCCGGCCGGCCATGTGCAGATGCGCGCCCGGGTGGAGATGGCCGGCAATGAGGCCGGGCCGGTCGCGACGTGGCTCGTGCGTCAGGTGCAGGCCCGCCAGATCGAGATGGGGCAGGCAGCGCCCGCCCAGAGCGTGGGGCGCGGGATCGTGGTTGCCGGAAAGCCAGAGCCATTCGGCCATGTCGGTCATGCCATCGAGCCGAGCACGATCGCCGTCGTTGAGGGTGCGCGAGCCTTCGTCGCGGTGGAAGCTGTCGCCCAGGGCAATAAGGCGGGTCGCGCCCGTGCGGCGCAGGTCCCGTTCCAACTTGGCGAGCGTGACCCCCGTGTCATAGGGCGGCAGCATCTGGCCATGGCGGGCATAGGAGCTGAGTTTTTCCAGATGCAGGTCAGCGACCAAAAGCGTCCTTTGGGCGTGCCAATAAAGGGCGCCTGACGGCAGCGGCTCAAACAAGTTTCCGGCAAAGCGCAAGACCGGGGTCTCCGTGATCTCGGCTGTAGATAAGACTTGGCTCAAAGCTTGTCCTTGCCCTTGGAGCGCAACTCTCCGGGCCGTCTGTATTAAACTGCTTCGCCGGAGCGCTGTTGTCCTTCGGGGCCACTCATGGCCTCGCGCATCAACTCATCGGCGGCATCTGCCATAGCTGATTCGCGCCCTTCCCCATAAATCGGCTCACGGCCGATATCGAGGAGAATTGGAACGGCCAGCGGGGAAACGCGATGGAGCGGCTTGTGGACGATGTGCTGGCGGATGCGGCGCAGCATCTGACCAAGGCGCTCGATATCGAGCAGGCCGCGGGCGGCATCGCGGCGGGTGGCTTGGATCAGGATGTGGTCTGGCTCGTGCTGGTAAAGCACGTCATAGATGAGATCGGAGGACATGGTGAGCTGCCGCCCCGTTTTCTCCTTGCCGGGATGGCGGCGTTCGATCAGCCCGGCAATGATGGCGCAGTTGCGGAAGGTGCGCTTCATCAAAGCGGATTCATCGAGCCAATCCTCGAGGTCTTCGCCCAGCATGTCTTCGGCAAAGAGTTCGTCGAGCGAAAGTCGATCGGTGCGGATCAGCGCGGAGAGATCACCGAGACCCCAGATCGCCAGCGCATATTCGGAGGCGACAAAACCAAGCGGTCGCGCACGGGCGCGTTCCAGCCGGCGCGTCAGCAGCATGCCCAAGGTCTGGTGGGCGAGCCGGCCTTCAAAGGGGTAGCAGACCATGAAGTTCTGGCTGCCGCGCGCGAAGGTTTCAACCAAGAGACTATCCGAGCGGGGCAGCACCGAGACTTCCTCCTGCAGGCGCAGCCAGTCGCTGACCTGATCGGGGAGCTTGGACCATTCATGGGGATCATCGAGCAAGCGGCGCACCCGATCGGCGAGGTAGGTAGAGAGGGGAAAGCGGCCGCCCATATAGGAGGGGATCTTGGGATCGGTGGACTGGGCCCGGCTCACATAGGCCTCGTTGTCCTTCATGCCCTCGAAGGCGACGATTTCACCGCCGAACATGAAGGTGTCTCCCAGCAGCAGGGTGCCAAAAAAGTATTCCTCCATTTCCCCCAGCACGCGGCCACCATAGCCGATTGGGCCAGTTGTGGCGCCGCGCTTGAAGCCGCGGCCCCGAACGAGGCGCACCTTGACCATGGGCTCTTCAACAATGGTGCCGATATTGAGCCGATATTGCTGGGCGACCTGGGGATGGGCGATGCGCCAGCGCCCGTCGGGCATGAGCTTCAACCGGGCATAGCGCTCATAGGCGCGCAGCGCATAGCCACCGGTGGCGACAAAGTCGAGAATGCGATCGAACTGAGAGCGCGCCAGATCGCGATAAGGCCAAGCGCGACAAATCTCGGCAAAGAGCTCATCGGGGTGGAAGGGCTCGGCACAGGCCATGCCCAGGATGTGCTGGGCGAGAACATCATAGGCGCCCGAGGTCGGGTCCTCACTATCCTGATGGTTCTCCGAGACAGCTTCCACCGCCGCTTCGCATTCCAGCACTTCAAAGCGGTTGGAGGGGACCAGCAGAGCCTTGGACGGGTCATCGAGCCGGTGATTGGCGCGGCCGATGCGCTGGAGCATGCGCGACGAGCCTTTGGGCGCGCCAACCTGCACGACGAGATCCACATCGCCCCAGTCGATGCCGAGATCAAGCGTCGAGGTGCAGACCACGGCCTTAAGGACACCTGCAGACATAGCCGCTTCCACCTTGCGGCGCTGCTCGACCGAAAGCGAGCCGTGGTGGAGGGCGATGGGCAGCAGGTCCTCGTTCTGCGCCCAGAGGCCTTGGAATAAGGCCTCGGCCTGGGAGCGGGTATTGACGAAAAGGAGCGTAGTGCGGTGCTGTTTGATGGTCTCGTAGAGTTCACGATGGGCATAGGCCGCTGAGTGCCCTGCCCAAGGCAGCCGTTCTTCGGTCTGAAGGATCGCCAGCTCGGGCGGGGCGCCACCGCCAGCCGTCAGCAGATGCGTAGGCGCTTCTGGGAGTGGCTGGGCGATCCAGTCGCGCAGGAGATCGGGTCGCGCGACCGTGGCGCTGAGCGCAGTGATGCGCATATCGGGCGCCATCCGCGCCAGCCGGGCAATGGCCAGCGACAGCAATTCGCCGCGCTTGGAGGTGACCAGGGCATGGAGCTCATCGAGCACGATACGACGCACCGAGCCAAACAGCAGCTCGGCCTGAGGGTGGCTGAGCAGCAGGGCGATCTGTTCGGGGGTGGTGAGCAGGATTTGGGGCGGATTGGTGCGCTGGCGGGCGCGGCGCGACGCGGGCGTGTCGCCGGTCCGGGTCTCAACCCTGATCGGCAGGCCCATTTCCGCAATCGGGGTTTCCAGATTGCGAGCGACGTCCACCGCGAGGGCCTTGAGCGGGGAAATATAGAGCGTGTGCAAGCCCGGGCGAGGCTCGGCAATCAGGTCGGCAAGCGTGGGGAGAAAACCGGCCAGCGTCTTGCCGGCCCCGGTCGGCGCAATCAGCAGCGCCGAGGCACTGGCATTCCAGCTCTCCAGCACCGCCAGCTGATGGGCGCGCGGCGCCCATCCTTTGCTGGCGAACCAATCGGTGATCACAGGGGGCAGTTGCGGGAGGAGTTCGGTCACAGACACGCCAAGGTCTTGGGCAAGATGCAAACAGCCTATATGGTGACGAGGCGGCACAGAAGCGAGGTTGGCGGCATGATCGAGGATCGCGATGAATTGGTTGATCACCGCTCCTGGCTGGAGCGCTTCATGGGCGGCCGTCCCGGTGGCGTGATCCTGCGGTTGATCCTGTTATCGCTGGTGGCAGGCTTTTTCATGTCGGTATTCGGGGTTGATGCCACCGAGATCTTCCGGGGTGCCGTTGAACTGGTCCGCGAAACGCTGCGCGACAGTGCCGGGGTGGCGCGGACCACGCTCAATTATGTGCTGACGGGCGCAGCACTGGTGATCCCAATCTGGCTGCTGCTGCGCTTGACGGGCAAGCGCCGATGACCGCGACGCTCCATCTCACCCCGGGCGAGGCGCTGGGGCGGTTGGTGCCCCATATTCTCGAGCTGATGAGCCAGAAGCATGCCCGCATCGCGGTGGGGATCACCGGGGGCCCCGGCGTCGGCAAATCGACGCTGGCGGCAGAACTCGTGACCATGATCAACGCAACCCATCCCGGGATTGCGGCCCTTGTGCCCATGGACGGGTTTCACATGCGCCATGCCAAGCTCGAAGCGCTGGGACAGACCGAGCGCAAGGGTGCGCCGCACACTTTTGAGGGGGAAGCCTTTGTGGATTTCCTCCACCAGCTCAAAAGGGCCACGGAGACGATCAGCGGACCCGGTTATTCGCGCAAGATCGAGGATGTGGTGGAGGATGCCTTCGCAATTGGCCCGGAAGTGCGGGTGCTGATTGTCGAGGGTAACTACCTGCTGCTGACGCAGGGGCCATGGGCCGGCGTCAAGTCGCTGCTCGACTATTGCGTCTTCATCAACGTGCCGCGTGAACGGGTGGAACAGCGTTTGCTGCGGCGCCACGCAGCCGAAGGGCTGTTCACCGAGGAGCGCAATCGCGCCCATATAGCGCGCAATGACCTGCCCAATTATGACCTGGTTTGGGAGTCGCGCGACCGCGCCGATGTGATCATCGAACTCGATACCGAAAGCTGAAACTGTGCTGAACAGCCACTGGCAGCGCTGCGAAATGCCGTTATAAGCTGGGGGCTGTTGCCCCTCCCCTGCTTTTCCCCCGAGTTGATCGATGACCACGACCACGCCGCTGCGGCCGCAATATCCATTCGTGGTGCGGCATGGTGATGTGTGGAAAATCGCCCTGCCCGCGAGCCTGGCCTTTATCACCGAGCCCATTGTGGGGCTGGTTGATATCACGGTAATCGGGCGGCTGGGCGATGCGAGCCTGCTGGGCGGGCTGGTTCTGGCCGCACTGCTGTTCGATGTGCTGTTTTCCTTGGCTTATTTCCTGCGCATCGGCACGGCCGGGTTGACCGCCCAGGCGGTTGGCGCGCGTGAGGCCAATGGTGGGCTGGTGCATGCCAGCCGGGCCATCATGCTCGCGGTGCTGATCGGCATCGCGATGATCGCCTTCGCCGGACCAATCTTGTGGCTGAGCAATCGCTTGCTTGCCCCCGAAGCGGGAGTATCCGCTGCAATGGGCGAGTATTTTGCCGTTCGCATCTGGGCGGCGCCCTTTGCGCTGTTGAACTATGCGCTGCTGGGGTGGTTTTACGGCCGGGCGCAGGCCACCACCGGCATGATGCTGCAAATGCTGCTCCATGGCATCGATATCGTACTCAGCATCTGGTTCGTGCATGGCTTGGGCTGGGGCGTGCCGGGCGCGGCCTGGGCCACGGTGATCGGCCAAGCGGTCGCGGCCCTGCTTGGGCTGGGGCTGCTGGTGCGCCATTTCGGCGGCTTGGGCCGGATCGCTCACCTTGTGCCACTGACCGAGCTGCTCGATCCGAAGGGCCTGAAGCGCATGTTCGGCCTGAGCCGGGATCTGATGATCCGGTCCATGGCGCTGATGGGCGCCTATGCGTGGTTTGCGGCGCAGGGCACGCGCATGGGCGAGGTGGCGCTATCAGGCAATGCCTTGTTGCTGAACCTCCTCATGGTGGCCGGGTATTTTCTGGATGGCATCGCGCAGGCGGCCGAGCAATTGAGCGGCAAAGCACTCGGCGCCAATTGGCGGCCAGCCTTTGATCAGGCTTATCGGCTCAGCTTTGCCTGGGGTTTCATGCTGGCGGCGGGGCTGGGCCTGGCCTGGTTCGCCGGCGGACCCTGGATCATTGGCCTCATGACGACCAATGCGGAAGTGCAGCAGCATGCCCTGCTCTACCTGCCCGTGGCGGCGCTCTGCGCCGTCACCTTCATGCCGGCCGTGGTGTTTGACGGCATTCTGGTGGGCACGACGCTCAATGTGCTGATGCGCAATGGCATGGTGGCGTCGCTGGTGGTGTTTTTGGCCGCAGTCGCCGTGCTGCAGCCCTTGTGGGGCAATTGGGGATTGTGGGCCGCGCTCCATTGCTGGTTTTTGGCGCGCGGAGCGATTTACTGGTGGGCGTTGGAGCGGCGCAAGGCCGGCTTGTTCGCCGCCTAGGGGGTGGTGGCGTCGCCAGCCCAGTGCTCGACACGGGTGCCGACGAGCTCGCTTATATTGGTTTTGCCCTGGGCGCGCACGGCAGCGGCAAGGCCCTGCTTGATGCGGTCGAGCAGGTCCAGACCGCCAAACACCAGCGCGGAATAAAGCTGGACGGCATTGGCACCCGCTTCGAACTTGGCGAGAGCCGTTTGCGGCGAATGAATGCCACCGACCCCGATGATGGGCAAATCGCCGACACGCTGGCGCGTTTGGGCCAGGCGTTGCGTAGCGCGGTTGAACAAGGGCTTGCCCGAAAGCCCGCCCGCCTCGGTGGCGTTGGCTTGGCCCTGCACAGTGTCGCGGCTGAGCGTGGTGTTGGAGACAATGAGGCCATCGAGATCGGTGGCCAGCACCACTTTGGCGATGGCGTCGAGCGCAGCCTCGTCGAGATCGGGGGCGATCTTGAGGAAAACGGGAACCCGGACGCGGCTTTTGGCGCGGGCGTGCAGCACTTCACCCAGGAGGCGGCGCAGGGCCTCGTCGCTTTGTAGATCACGCAGGCCAGGGGTGTTGGGCGAGGAGATATTGACGGTCAGGTAATCGGCGAGATCGGCGAAGCGCTGCACGCCCAGAACGTAATCGGCGACGAAATCGGCGCTGTCCTTGTTGGCGCCGATATTGATGCCAAGGACAGCGGGAACGCGGGCGTCCTTGAGGCGGGCGAAGACCGCTTCGTGGCCTTCATTGTTGAAGCCCATGCGGTTGATGACGCCCTCGCCCTCGGGCAGGCGGAACAGACGCGGCTTGGGATTGCCCGCTTGCGGACGCGGGGTGACGGTGCCGATCTCGACCATGCCAAAACCCATCAGGGCCAGGGGACGTGCCACTTCGGCATTCTTGTCAAAGCCGGCCGCCATGCCCACGGGATTGCTTAACTCAAGCCCGCACAAAGTGGTGCGTAGCTCGGGCGGATCAGCCTGGGCCTGTTCGGGGCCAAGACCCAGCCGCAGCGCCTTGATCGTGGCGAGGTGGGCGGTTTCCGCATCGAGCTTGAGCAAGGCGTCGCGCGTCAGCTCCTGAACCGGCGCGAGACGCAGCAATGGTGAAAGAGCCGAGAAGATCATTGCACGGCCTCGGGCAAGATGCAGGTGCCGTCAGCCGCAACAGCAAGCGGCGCTTCCCAGACAATGGCCGTTGTGGGTAGATCAGCATAAAGATGGGGGAAGAGCTGGCCGCCGCGCGAAGGCTCCCAGACGAGCAGTTGCGCCAGATCGGCCGTGCGCACCGCTAGGAGCACCAGGTCAGACTGCCCGGCGAAGTGGAGGCGCAGGGTTTCAGGCAGTTGCGCGGCGGTGGAAAAATGCATGTAGCCATCGGCAGCGTCGATCGGCATGCCGGGAAATGCAGGCGCGGCACGATAAGGCGCGAATGCAGCCTCGGTGGCGATCTTGTAAATAAGAGCGGGCGTGGTCATGGCGCGACCCTAATCACCACTTTGCGGATGGGGCAAGCGGGGCGCTTTACAGGGGGCGGGAAGATGTGTAGAAAAATAGGACTAATTGCCTAGGCGAGACAAGTTTCCTTGCTGCTGTGAGTTGCCTGCCCATGTTGTCACATCGAGCCGTTTGGGATGGAATTGACGCCCTAGCGCGGCGGCAACGGCTGTCGGTTTCGGCGCTGGCCAAGCTTGCGGGGCTCGATGCCACGGCGTTCAACGTATCCAAGCGCGTGAGCAAGGACGGACGGGAGCGCTGGCCCTCCACGGAAAGCCTCGCCAAGATCCTCGAAGCGACGGGCGAGGGTTTCGATACGTTCCTGGCCGGGACCGGGGCTTTTATGCAGATGCCCGAGCGTGGATCAGCCCCTACTGTGCCACTGCTGGGCTTGGCGCAGGCCGGTTCAGGCGGGTTTTTCGACAGCGCGGGTTTCCCGGCCGGTCAGGGCTGGGAGGAGATTGCCCTGCCCACCCCTGGAGAAGCCGGGATCTATGCGCTTGAGGTGCAGGGCGACTCCATGGAGCCGCTGTATCGCGAAGGCGACCGGATCGTGGTGTCGCCTACCGAGCAGGTGCGGCGGGGCGACCGGGTCGTGGTCAAGACGCGCGATGGCGAAGTGATGGCCAAGATCCTCGCGCGGCAAACGGCCAAGCAGATCGAGCTGCATTCAGTCAATCCCGCCTATGAGCCGCGCTTGATCAACACCGCCGATATTGAATGGATCGCGCGGATCATCTGGGCCAGCCAATAAGGCGGCCCCGATGGTGATGCCCCCCGGCTCAGAGCCGGGGTGACAGCCGGATGTGGCGGACGAATCTCGTCCAGTCAGGTCAGGCGGCGGATGAGTTCAGCAGCTTGCCTTCGAGGGCGTCCTCGATGAGCCTGCGCGTTTCCCCCACGCCGTACAGGGCGATGAAGGAGCCGAAGCGCGGGCCTTGATCCTCGCCGAGCAGCACCTGGTAGATAGCCTTGAACCAGTCGCGCAGCGGCTCGAACTTGTGGGCCTTGCCGATTTCGTAGACCAGGTTCTGCAGCGCCTCGGCATCGGTCGAGCCGGCATAGGCCTCGAGCTGGGTGCGCAGGTCCTCAAGCGCGGCGCGCTCGTGATCGGTAGGCGCGCGGTAGGTCTTGAACGGCTTAACACGGTCGTTGAAGTAGCGCACCGCATAGCCGGCGAGCTTGTCGAGCTCGGGATGGGTAACGGGGCTCGCGCCGGGGATGTAGCGCGAGATGAAGCCCCACATCACCTTGGTGTCCTGGGCATTGGCGGTGGCGACCAGGTTGAGCAGCAGCGCAAAGCTCAGCGGCACGTCCGGGTTCGGCACGTCGCCGTAATGGACGTGGAACGCCGGGTTCTCGAGCCGGGCAGCGGCGTCCTGCTCCTGGTAGGCCGCAACATGGGAGTAATAGTCGTCGACCTGGCGCGGGATGACGTCGAAGTGCAAGCGCTTGGCAACACGCGGCTTGAGGAACATGTAGAGCCCCAGACTCTCAGTTGACGCATAGGTCAGCCATTCATCGATGGTGAGCCCGTTGCCCTTGGACTTGGAGATCTTCTGGCCCTCGGAATCGAGAAAGAGCTCGTAGACATAGTGCTCGGGCGGGGTGCCGCCGAGAATGGCGCAGATCTTGTCGTAGATGTGCTGGTTGGTTTGGTGATCCTTGCCGAACATCTCGAAATCGACGCCCAGGGCGGCCCAGCGCATGCCGAAATCGGGCTTCCACTGCAGCTTTACGTGGCCGCCAGTGACCGGAACCGTGGTGTCGCGGCCATCTTCGTCGGTGAAGGTGACAGTGCCGTCCTTGGCATTGACCTCCTTCATCGGCACGTAGAGCACGCGGCCGGAGATGGGCGAGATCGGCAAAAAGGGCGAGTAGGTTGCCTGCCGCTCGGCACCCAGCGTCGGCAGCATCACCGCCATGATGTCGTCGTAGCGTTCGGCGGCGAGGCGCAGCACCGTGTCGAAGCGGCCGGACTTGTAGTAGTCGGTAGCGCTGGCGAACTCGTAGTCGAAGCCGAAAGTGTCAAGAAAACGCCGGAGCATGGCGTTGTTGTGATCGCCGAAGCTGTTGTGCTCGTTGGTCCAAGGGTCCGGCACGGAGGTCAGCGGCTTTTGCAGATGCGGCTCCATCGCCTCCTTGGAGGGGACGGTTTCCGGGATCTTGCGCATGCCGTCCATGTCATCGGAGAAGCAGAGGAGCCGGGTGGGCACCTGGTCGCGGGTGAGCAGGCGGAATGCCGTGCGCACCATCGTGGTACGGGCCACTTCGCCGAAGGTGCCGATATGGGGCAGGCCCGAGGGACCATAGCCGGTTTCGAACAGGGCTTCCTTCTTCCCGGTTTTTTCGAGCCGCGCGACGAGCTTGCGGGCTTCCTCAAACGGCCAGGCGCGGGCGGTTTGGGCAGCGTCAAAAAACGCAGGATCGAGTTCGGGCAGCGGAGCGGGCGACAATGCAACAGGCCTTTCGGAGGAGGTTTGAGCGTGTGTTGCATCCCCTGCCCCTTGCGTCAATTGTGCTGGCGCTTGCCGCCCGCCCGCCAACTGCCTAGGGTCGCCGGCGCAGAGACAAGGAAAAAGGCCGTTTCGTTAATGATTTCTGAAGAGGCAGCAACGCGGCCCGATGCTCTTGCCGGCTTTGCCGAGCGGTTTCCCGGCATTCAACTGCGCCTGCATTATGAGCGGATTGCGCCGGGAACAGCGACAGTCGGGGTGCAGGAGATCACCGACCGCGCGGCTCTTGGCGACGTGTTCACCGCCTACCGCGCTACGCAGCGGCAGGTGGAGGTGTCGATGAAGAACGTATTCGCGCGGCCAATGCGCATCGGCGATATTGCGGCGCGGCTGGGTGAGTTCCCGGTGGCTAACCGGCAAGCCTTTATCGCCTATCGCGATCGCTTTGCCCAAGAGGCGGGTCCGATCACCGTTGACGCACCGGCTTATGATCTGGGTGCGGGGCGCTTGCTGCTGCTGGACGGCAATCATCGCGCGACGGCCCTGTTCATGGGCGAGGTGCCGTTCGTGTTGCGCCTGCATGTGCTGAGCGCGCCGGTCAGCCGGCGCGTGCTCATCGACCTCAAATACTGGGATGGCGGCTGGCGGCGCCTGTTCAGTAAAATCCGACCGGGAACCAGCGCAGATAAAGCTCGTCCAGCGCACCGCTTTCCTTGAGCTCCACCAGCGCCCAATCAATGGCGTGACGGATGGCGTCGTTGCCGGCGGGAACGGCGATGGCCAAGCCTTCCCCAAACAGGGCCGGACGGAAATAGGCGGGCCCGGCAAAACCGCAGCAGCTCAGATTATCGTTGAGCCAGAAGGATGCGCGCATGCCGTCACCGAAATAAGCGTCGACCGTGCCCTCGGCTACCGCGGCAAGGGCAGCCGCTTCGCTGTCAAAGCCCTGGATGGTGGCGCCCGGCAGGTAGCGGGTCATGAAGGTTTCGTGGGCGCTGCCGCGGCGCACCGCCACCGTCTTGCCCGCAAGCTGGGCCGGATCGAACTGCTCGATATCGGCGGCTCGGGTCACAAAGCGCCCTGGCAGGGCCAAGTAAGTGGTGGAATAATCAAAACGCTGGCCGTTCTCGGGCGAAAGCGCGAGGCCGGCGATCAAGGCGTCGCCCTGATTGTCCGCCAAGGCATTGGCAGCCTGATCCCAGGGCCAGGCCTGGATGGTGCAGGCGGTATCGACCTGGGTGCAGATGCGCCGAGCCAGATCGATGTTGAAGCCGATCAGTTCGCCGCTGGCGTCACGGAAGTTGAACGGCGGGAAGTCCGCCGTGGTGAGAAAGCGGATTGCCGGCACCTGCGCGAGGCTAGGCGCGATTTCCCGTGCGCTGGGATCGGCGTGATAAGGCAAGGGCTGCGCCTGCGCCAACGCTGCGCCACCCAGCGCACTCGCCAGCAGGACGATCAGGCGCAGAAACGCGGGGGCGCGCATCTAGACCTGATCCAGTCCGTAAAGCAGATCGGCCAGCAGATCCTCAGTTGCTTCTAGCCCCACGGAAAGACGCAGCAGGCCGGGGGTGATCCCCGATTCAAGCTTGACCTCTTCGGACAAGCGCTGGTGAGTGGTGGTGCGCGGATGGGTAATGATCGACTTGGCGTCACCCAGATTGTTGGAAATCAGGATCACCGCCAATGCATCGGCCATGCGGAATGCCGCTTCCTGGCCGCCCTCGACTTCGAAGGCGACAAGGGTGGAGCCAGCGCGCATCTGACGCATGCCGAGTTCGTATTGGGGATGATCGGGATGGTGCGGATAAAGCACCCGGCTGATCTTGGGGTGATCGCTCAGCGCATTGGCAATGGCCGCAGCCGAGGCATTGGACTGGCGCACCCGGATCGGCAGGGTTTCCAGTCCTTTAAGCAGCGTCCAGGCGTTGAACGGGCTCATGGATGGACCGGTCTGGCGGATAAAAGTATGGATATCGCCCCCGATCCGCTCTTGGCTGCCCAGAATGGCGCCACCCATAACGCGGCCCTGGCCATCGATATGCTTGGTGGCGGAATAAACGACGAGGTCGGCACCCAGGGCCAGGGGCGACTGGTTGATGGGGGTGGCAAAGACATTGTCGACGATCAGCACGGCGCCATGGGCATGGGCGATGTCAGCCACGGCAGCGATATCGACCAGTTCCAGCGTGGGATTGGTCGGCGTCTCGAGAAACACCGCTTTGGTATTAGGCTGCATGGCGGCGGCAAAATTGTTGGAGTCGCGGCCATCAACCAAGGTGGAGCTGACGCCCCAGCGCGGCAAATAGTCTTCCACCACATAGCGGCAGGAGCCGAACAGGGCGCGCGCCGATACGACGTGATCGCCCGCGCGCAACTGGCTCATTAGCGCCAAGGTCACGGCAGCCATGCCCGTTGCCGTGCCGCGCGCCGCCTCGGCGCCTTCCAGCAGCGCGATGCGGTTCTGGAACATTTCGACGGTGGGATTGGAAAAGCGCGAATAGATATAGCCGGGATCGTCACCCTTGAAGCGCGCTTCGGCTGCGCCCGAACTGGGATAAACATAGCCCGAGTTCAAATACAGGGCCTCGGAGGTTTCGCCCGCCGGCGAGCGTTCAGTGCCACCATGGACCAGCTGCGTTTCGGGGGCCCTACGCGCAGGATCGAATAGCGGGTTCTCGGTCTTGGACATGGTGATCTCAACAAAAAACCGGCGCGCAGGAAAGCGGCCGGTGTGAAACGGTCCTTTAGCGACTTATTTTAAGTGGCTGCAATCGGCCGGCCAAATCACCACTTCGCGCATCTAAAGGCAATTGCTCGCCGCCGTCAATTGTTGCTAGGGGTGGCGGCGAACTTGGAGAAGCGCATGGACAAGCAGGGCGACTGGCCATCGGGGGTGTTCCCAGCCCGGCTGATCGAGGCCTTGCATGCGCAAGGCGCCATCAGGACCGAGCGGGCATTCGATGCCGACCAGGTGCAGCCGGCAAGCCTTGATCTGCGGTTGGGAGCGGTGGCTTATCGGGTGCGCTCAAGCTTTTTGCCCGGCCCGGATCATTCGGTGGCCGAGCGGATCGATGCGCTCAAGCTGCATGAGATTGACCTTTCGGGCGGGGCGGTGCTGGAGCGCGGCTGCGTTTATCTCGTGCCGCTGCAGGAAAGCCTGGCCTTGCCGCCAAGCGTAAGCGCTTCAACCAACCCCAAGAGCTCGACCGGACGGCTCGATGTTTTTACCCGGGTGATCGGGGACCGCGCGCGCGGCTTTGACCAGATGCCGGCAGGCTATCACGGCCCGCTCTATCTGGAAGTGAGCCCGCGCACCTTTCCCATTCTGGTGCGCAGCGGCTCGCGGTTGTCGCAGATGCGCTTTCGGGTGGGTGACTCGCGGCTGTCCCAGGCCGAGCATGTGCAGCTGCACGGCCTTGAAAAGTTGGTGTTTGGCGGCGATCATCCGGTGGGTGACGGGGTGGCGTTGTCGATCGACCTCAAGGGCGAGGGACGCAACGGGTTGGTTGGGTTCCGGTCCAAACGGCATACGGCAGTGGTGGATGTGGATCGCAAGGGCGCGCTCGACGTGCTCGATTTCTGGGACCCGCTCTACAATCGCGGCAGCGATGAGCTGATCCTTGATCCCGACGAATTCTATATCCTGGTCAGCGACGAAGCCGTGCATGTGCCGCCCACCCATGCAGCCGAAATGGTGCCGTTTGATCCGCTGGTGGGGGAATTTCGCGTGCATTACGCCGGGTTCTTCGACCCCGGCTTTGGCCATTCGCCCGCCGGGGGCACGGGTAGCCGGGCGGTGCTCGAAGTGCGCAGCCGGGAGGTGCCATTTCTCTTGGGCCATCGGCAGACCATTGGCCGGCTGGTTTATGAACGCCTGGCGGAGCGCCCGGAGCGCCTATACGGCACCGAGCTCAACTCGAACTACCAGGCGCAGACGCTCAAGCTGTCGAAACACTTCAAGCCCTATCCGTAACCGGAAAGGGCTTGAAGTGCAGACCAATAGCTGAGGTTCGCCTCAAGTGATCAGGCGCGCAGCCTCTTCCTCGGTGGGAATGTGGCCGTCAGGCGTGAAGTGGTTGACGGCTTCAGGCAGGGTCTGGCTCAGGCGCTGCAGCAATTCGGTGCGGGAAAGCCCGGTTTGCTGGGTGAGCGAGGTGATTGTGTCCTCGCCCAGCGTTTCTTCCAGATCGCTGGTGTCGAGCGGCTCGTTGTTGCCGGGTCCAACCCAGCTTTGAGCCTTGTTGCCGCGTCCCGACTGATTGAAGCTATCCATCAGATCGCCGAGACCGCCGCTCAGCATGCCGCCCAGACCGCCTGCTGCGGCGCCCCCGCCCAGGAGGCCACCGAGCATGCCGCCCAAATTGCCCAGGCCGCCGCCTTGGGCGCCGGTTTGGCCGGGTTCGCCAAGACCACCCTGACCGCCCTGGCCCCCTAGCCCTCCCTGCCGACCGGCGTTGCCGAGCAGTTCGCCGAGTTTATCGCGGTTTTGATAGCCGGCTACCGCCAGCAAGCCCAACAGGGCCATCATGGAAGGGCCACGTTTCATTTTGCTTCTCCTTCAGGTGCCGCTTAGCGGCGACGGGCGATAAAGCCCCAGATTGCCAGCACGATTACTGCGCCGACGATTGCGCCAATAAAGCCTGCACCTTCATCGGCGCGGTACCAGCCGAGCGCCTGACCAAGGAAGGTCGCGACAAAGGCACCAACAATGCCGAGGATAGTGGTGAGGACAAAGCCCGAAGGCTCATTGTTGCCCGGCATGATAAACTTGGCGATGATGCCGGCGACGAAACCGATGATGATGGTCCAGATAATACCCATGACGCTGTGCTCCAAAGAGATGGTGCTCAAGCAACGCCGCCACTGCCGCGCGGTTCCCCCGCCAGGAGGTTTGACGGTTAAGGCGGGCGGAATCGCTTGACGGCTCGGGAGGTTTCGCGCATCTAGAAACCAGTGCGGGTGTAGCTCAATGGTAGAGCAGAAGCTTCCCAAGCTTACGACGAGGGTTCGATTCCCTTCACCCGCTCCAACTTTTCCATTCAGCTTGTTTGTTTGCCGGGGCCCGAGAACATGACTCAGCCGCGATTCATCATGCTTGAAGCCGCTTGTTGCGGCCATTTTTCAGCCCTTTTACAAGAACATAGCTCCCATGCAGCTTTCGGGGGGCGAAGGCGCGCTTTCATTGCTTCACATTATCGATGACCAATGAAGGGAACGCGCACGGGCTTTCTCTGGTTTCGGGTGGGGTTCGGCCCTTCTTCCCAAGCAGGTGATACGTGAGTGAACTTGAACAGCATGCAACAGAAGTCTTGAAGTTCTCGGCACGCAATGCCCGGCCCAAGCGGCCAGCCTATCTGCGGGACGCAACGGTGGATTCCGATGGGAATATCGCCGTTCTCAAGCAAAGCGAGCATCTTCGGCCTTTGGTCGTGGATCTCGATGGCACCCTGTTGCGCTCTGACTTGTTGATTGAGACGGCGTTCGCCGAACTGTCCCGGCGCCCCCTCGCGCTGCTGGAACTGATCGCCGCGCTCAAGCAGGGCAAGGCGGCGCTGAAGCATCGCCTGGCGGCGACGGCCGTATTTGACCCGGCCGTTTTGCCCTATGACGAGGAAGTGCTGCGTTGCATTCGCCAGGCGCGGGCCGAAGGGCGTTCGGTTTATCTGGCCTCAGCCAGCCATGAAGTGCTGGTTGGCGCCGTGGCAGATCACCTCGAGCTGTTCGATGGCTGGTTCGCAACCGATGAGTTGACCAATTGCGCGGGCAAGGTGAAGGCGCACAAGCTGGTGGAGGCTTTTGGGGAGAAGGGCTTCGATTACATCGGCAATGATGCGGCCGACCTGCATGTCTGGCCACACGCCGCCAAGGCCCTGGCGATCCGGGCCCCAGCGCGGGTTGGGCGGGCGCTGGCAAGTTCCAGCGACGATGTTGAGCACTTGACCCACGAGCGGGCGGGCTGGAAAGCCTGGGCCAAGCTGATGCGGGTGCATCAATATGCCAAGAACGGCCTCGTCTTTGTGCCTCTGATCACCAGCCAGATGTTTGAGCTGGGGGCATTCATGCACGTCCTCGTGGCAGCAATTGCCTTTTCGCTTTGCGCCTCCAGCGTTTACATCCTCAACGACCTGATCGACCTGCAGGACGACCGCGGCCACCGCAGCAAGCGGCATCGCCCGCTCGCCAATGGCTCCGTTCCGCTTTCGGAAGCCATGCTGGCTATCCCGGTTCTGCTCGGCATCTCCCTGGCGCTGGGCGCCTGGGTTTCCCTGCCCTTCCTTGGGGTCCTGCTGGGCTATTTTGCTCTCACCAGCGCTTATACCTTCCTGCTCAAGCGCAAGATGATTGCCGATGTGATCACGCTCGCTGGCCTTTATTCCGTGCGCGTCGTCGGCGGTGCCGTGGCTTTGTCCGTGGTGCTCTCGCCCTGGTTGCTGGCTTTCACCATGTCCTGGTTCCTGTCGCTCGCACTGATCAAGCGCTATGTAGAACTTCAGGCCCGGCGCGAAGCCAACCTGCCCGACGCCACCAGCCGCGATTATCGCAACGACGACATCCACATGGTCGGGGCGCTCGCCGCAGCGGCTTCGCTCAACGCCATCACACTGTTCCTGCTTTATGCCTCGAGCGAAAGCGTCGTCACCACCTTCAGCCGCCCGGAAATCTTGTGGTTCGTGGCGCCCATTCTGGCTTATTGGATTGGCCGGGCCTTGCTGGTTGCGCGCCGTGGGGAAATGCATGATGACCCGGTGGTGTTCGCCCTCAAGGATCGACTCAGCGTGGCGACGCTGGCGACCGCCGGCATTCTTTTCGTGGCAGCCTTCTAGAACAAGCAGGACCTGAACCATTTGCTACCCTGTTCCCTATCCGCGTTCGCGTGAGGCAAGGCCCGCATGAGCATTGCCTTTCGCTATGTCCTGTTCGCCATTCTTTCCAGCTTGATCAATTTTGGCGTCCAGGAACTGGTCGTCACCGGGCTGCCCTGGGCGCCGCTGATGCTATCCATTCTGGCCGGAACTGCGGCGGGCTTTGCCGCCAAATATGTGCTGGACAAGAACTGGATCTTTTTTGACAGCTCAAGCTCCCACGGCGAGGAGGTGCGCAAGGTGGGCCTTTACGGCCTGTTCAGCGTCTTTACCACTATCGTTTTCTGGAGCTTTGAAATCGCCGCTTGGTCCATCTGGCAGACCGACGTGGCCAAATACTCCGGCGGCGCGCTGGGCCTTGCTATCGGCTATGTCGCCAAATACTGGCTCGACCGGCGCTTTGTGTTCCGGACGGAGGCATCTTGATGCGCCTGGACGGCTGGGGACGCTATCCAAGCCTGGATGGCCGGGTTGTCGCTGCCGCGAGCCCGGACGACCTCGCGCGGCTCATGCGCGATGGCTCCGGTCTGGTGGCTCGGGGCAATGGCCGCGCCTATGGCGACGCCGCCATGGGCGAAGCCCTGACGGTGCTCGGCCGCAGGCTCAATCGCATGAAAGAATTTGATCCGGTCAGCGGCAATCTTACGGTCGAGGCCGGAGTGCTGCTATCCGATATTCTCGACACCTTTGTGCCACGCGGGTTTTTCCCACCGGTAGTGCCGGGCACCAAGCTCGTGACCGTGGGCGGCATGATTGCCTCCGATATTCACGGCAAGAACCATCATCGCGATGGTGGCTTTGGCGCTTATTTGCAGAGCCTTGATCTCGTGGTGCCAGGCGGCGAAACCGTTCATTGTTCGCGCGAGAACAATAGTGAGCTGTTCTTCGCTACGATCGGCGGCATGGGGCTTACGGGCATCATTGCGCAAGCGACAATGACACTGCGCACCATCGAAACCGCCTGGATCGACCAGCGCACCGTGGTTGCCCCTGATCTTGGCGCCGCGCTGCAGGCCCTCGATGAATCGAGCGAGGCGACATACTCGGTAGCCTGGATCGACTGCATTGCTGGCGGCGCAGCGCTGGGCCGCTCGCTGGTTTATGTGGGTGAACATGCTACCCGGGATCAACTTGCCGCCGCGCAATCCGAACGTGGTGTGCTGGCCCCAGCCCCTCGGGCAAAACTGGGCGTGCCGCTGGAATTGCCCAGCTGGACGCTGAACCGGGCTTCGGTCCGGGCCTTCAACGAGGTTTACTTCCGCGCGGGGTCACGCACCGAGCAGGCTTTGGTGCACTTCAATCCGTATTTCTTTCCGCTGGACGGCGTGGACCAGTGGAACCGCATCTATGGGCGGCGCGGCTTCCTGCAGCATCAATGCGTGGTGCCACCCGCCAATGCCCATGCCGTGCTAAGCGAAATTCTCGAGCGGTTTTCGCGCTCGGGCAAGGCTTCGTTCCTTGCCGTGCTCAAAAAGCTGGGCGATGGCACCGGCCCGCTGTCGTTCCCGATGCTGGGCTATACGCTGGCGCTGGATGTGCGGGTCACCGACGAGATCTTCGCGCTTCTTGATGAGATCGATGCTATCGTGGTGCGCGCCGGCGGTCGGCTTTATCTCACCAAGGATGCGCGCCAGTCACGGGATACCTTCGAAGCGGGTTATCCGCGCCTGGACGAGTTCCGGCAGGTGCGGCGCGCGGTGGGAGCCGAGGGCCGGTTGCAATCCCGTCTTTCCAGCAGGCTAGGTATATAGGCGAATGTCCAAGACGCTTCTTTTGATCGGCGCAACTTCCGATATCGGCCATGCTACGGCGGGCGCCTATGCCGCGCAGGGCTGGACCGTGCTGCTGACCGCCCGCAATGTGGCCAGCGCCGAGCGCAACCGCGCCGACCTCGCGGCACGAAGCGGCGGCGCGGTTTCGCTCCATATGCTGGATGTGACCGACAGTTCTAGCTTTGAGAGCTTCATCACCGGCCTGCCGGCCCTGCCCGACACCGTTGTGTGCGTGGTCGGCGAAATGGGTGAGCAGGAGCGCGCCCAAAGCGACCTCGACCATGCCGCCGTGGTGTTGCGGACCAATTTCGAGGGGCCAGCACTCCTGCTCGGGTTGCTCGCCGAAAAGTTCGAAGCGCGCGGCTCGGGCACGATCGTGGGCGTCAGCTCGGTGGCGGGCGACCGCGGACGCGGGTCCAACTATGTTTATGGCGCGGCAAAAGCCGGGTTCACCGCCTTCCTGTCGGGGCTGCGCAACCGGCTGTCACAGACCGAGGTACGGGTCGTTACGGTGAAGCCCGGTTTTGTGCGCACCCGCATGACTGCCGGCATGAAACTGCCGCCAGCGCTGACGGCCGAGCCGCAAGAGGTGGGCAATGCCATCCTTGCTGCCGCGGACGGCAGCCGCCCGCGCGACGTGATCTATGTGCGCTGGATGTGGCGCTACGTGATGATGATCATCACCGCCATTCCCGAGCCGGTATTCAAGAAGCTCCGGCTCTAGCATGGTGTCGGCCGCAAGCCATTCGCGGGGTGTGCTCGAACGGGAGCGCAGCCGCTGGCGTGCGCCGGCGCTGCTGATGTTCGGGCTGGGCGTTGTGCTGGCGCTTGTTCTCGCCTTGCCGGGGGAAACGATCGCGACCCGGGGGCTGGAGGACCTGTTTTCGATTCTCGACGGCGCTCATCGCATTGCCTGGGGCCAGGTGCCGAACCGGGATTTCCATTCCGCTTTGGGGCCGCTCGTTTATTACCTGCCCGCTCTTGGGCTTGGCCTGAGCGGAAGCTATGGCGCCGCCCTGCCAATCGGCATGGGGTTGCTGCTGGTGGTGGTCGCTGCGATCGCGGCGCATGTACTGAGCTCGCGGCTGCATCTGGCGCTGGCCCTGCCCTTTGCCGCTTTTCTGTTCCTGGTCTTGGCCGTGCCCATGCATTTGGGCGAAGGCGTTACCGCGCTGTCGTTCCTGTTCTTTCATAACCGCATCGGCTGGGTGTGCCTGGCGCTGCTGCTGGTGATGTATGTCGAGCCCAAGGAAGCCGTTGGTCGTGGCGTGGCGCTCGATATTGCCTGCGCCACGATCCTCGTCTTGGTGATGGTTTATACCCGCGCCACCTATGGCATGGTCGGTGGTGCGTTCCTGCTGCTGATGCTGATCACCGGCCGTTGGCGTTGGGCGGGTGGGGCGCTGCTCGCTACGCTGCTCGTTGCTGGCGGAATCGAGCTGGTGTGGCACGGCTCGGCCAGCTATGCCAGCGACGTGCTGATGGCGTTGCAGACCGGGGGCTGGTGGCGCGGAACGCAGGGTAGCATCATTGATCTGCTGCTCGGCAATTTCGCCGATTATCTGCTGTTTGGGCTGCTGGTGGCCCTGTTGTTCTGGCGGCGGTTCAACTGGCGCGACCTGTTGTTCTTTTTGTTCTGCGCCGTCGCCGGCTACTGGCTCATCAACCAGAACGAGCAGCGCTGGGGCATCCTCACCCTCCATGCGGGGGCAGCGGTGGCGGCCGAATATCTGTTGCGCAACATGGCCGCGCGCGCTGGTCGCCCGGCCGGGGCCGTGGTGAACCCGCCCGGGGTCACGCTCTACTTTGCGGCCTTGCTGCTGCCCACCATCGTGCATTGCTCGATTGCCCTGCTGCTGCATGCCGGCACGGCCTTGGTCAATGGCGGGCAGGCCCTGGCCATTCCGCGCCTCGAAGGCGTGCGGCTGGCCAATCTCTGGACCAATGGCGATTTCAATGGCAGCACCTGGTATCTCGGCACCATCACCGATGGGCTGGCCGCGCTGGAGAACCTGCCGGAGCCACCGCAAACCGTTCAGGTCCTCAACACACCCAACCCCTTCTCGCTGGCGCTGAACTTGCCACCGCCGGCGGGCGACAAGCTCGATCTGCGCTGGAATGCAACGCTGAACGAAACCTTCCATCCAGCCCCGGAAGACCTCTTTGCCGATGCGGCCGTGGTGATGGAGCGGACCAGCGCGGGCGGAAGCGGACCTGTCGGCCAGCTCTACCTGCCCTATGTGACCGAAAGCTATTCCCAGGTGGCGCAAACGCCCAACTGGCGCCTGTTCCGCCGCGACCCGGCGGATACCGGCATGCCGGCAGCTGCCGCCGCCCCTGCCCCGCTCGCGCCGTGATGAGCGCCCGGGCCACTGCGGCTGTGCTTGCCGGCTTGTCGCTGGTTTGCGCGCTGTTGCTGGCGCTGCCCGCCCGCACGGTCACGTCGGCCTATGTGAACGACCTGCTTCTGTTTCTTGATGGGGCGCATCGGGTCGCCTGGGGGCAAGTGCCCAATCGCGATTTCCACACCGCGCTTGGGCTGCTGGCCTATTATATCCCTGCGGCAGGGCTGTGGATCTCGGGGCAACTGGGCGGGGCACTTCCCGTCGGAATGGCGCTGCTGATCGTGCTGTTTGTGCCGCTGCTGGTGCATGTGCTGGTTAGCCGGTTGCGTCCGGTGCTGGCCCTCGCGCTTGGCGCCTTCCTTGTCCTCGTGCTAGCGGCGCCGATTAATTTGGGGGACTCGCTCTCCTCGATCACCTTCGCGATGTATTACAACCGCATCGGCTGGGTTGCCCTGGCGCTGCTCGCGGTGATGTATCTGCGGCCGCGACGGCAACCCCCTCTCGGCATCTGGCTCGATGCGGCGACCGCCGCGATCCTTGTCGTGCTCCTGATCTATCTCAAGATCACCTATGCCCCCGTAGCGCTCGCCTTCGTGATTTTCATGCTGCTTGACCGCCAGCAATGGCGCTGGGCGGCGCTAGCACTGCTGCTGATTGCAGTGGCCATGGCGGTGGTGGAGCTGTTCTGGCGCGGCAGCTGGCTTTACCTCCAGGACCTGCTGGAAACCGCCCGGGTGAGCGGCCAGCGCGATCCCATGGGCTATGTTTATGCGCTGCTGCGCAATTTGTCCGACCTGCTGGTGTTTGGGATTTTCGCGGGGCTAGCCCTCACTCAGACGCGCAGCTGGCGCGACCTGCTGTTTTACATCTTCTGCTCGGTCGCGGGGCTGCTGATCCTGATGCAGAATGCGCATAACTGGGGCATCATCACCTTGTTCGCCGGCGCGGCGGTGGCGGCCGAAACCCTGTTGCGCGACCTCGAGCAGCGGGGCCGCAGGCTGGCACTGAGCCCAGGCGCACCGCTGCTTTTCCTGTTCATGGTGCTGCCGGGGCTTGGCAGCCACACAGTCGCCTTGATGTCTCACTTCACCATGGCCGTTTCCGGGTGGGGAGAACCGCTGGGCCTGCCGGGTCTGGAGCAGGTGCGGTTCGGTCGCTTGTGGTCGCGCGGCGATCAGGGCTTCACCGAAAAATACATCGGCACCTTTGGCGCGGGAGCAGATGCGCTGGCGCAAGCAGGCGTTGTGCCAGAACGCGTGCTGGTGCTGGATTTCGCCAATCCGTTCTCGGCCGGGCTCAACCTGGCGCCGCCCAAGGGCGATCTTTCCTGGATGCATTGGGGGCGCAATATCAACGCGGCGGTCTTCGTGCCGCCTGAACAACTCTTCGCCGATGTGATGGTGGTGATGGTGCCTACAGTCGGCATTAATGTGGGGCAACTTGAGGGGCTCTACGGTGCTTATATCGCCCAAAATTTCGTCCTGGCCGGGCAAACCGAGCTTTGGCGAGTTTATGTCCGCCCGCCCCAGCCAGGAGCACCCGCATGACGCTTGCGTCCCCCAGCACCCAAGCACTTTCGCGGTGGCCCGGCACCATGACAACGGCGCGCCGGCTGGGCTGGGCAGTGCTCGCCCTGGGCGTGTTGTTTGCGGCCATGCTCGCCGTGCCGGGGCAAACGGCGACGAATAAATACGTCAACGACCTCTACATTTTCCTTGATGGCGCGCATCGGATTGTCTTGGGGCAAGTGCCCAATGTGGACTTCCACACCTCTCTTGGGCCGCTGGCCTTTTATCTGCCGGCGGCAGGACTGGCGCTGAGCGGCAGTTTGGGGGCAGCGATGCCGGTGGGCATGGCGCTGGTCGTGCTGATATTGGCCTGCATCGGCGCACCGCTGATCGCCAGCCGCATGCACCCCATCACCGGCATGGCCGCCGCCGTCTTCCTGCTCGCCGTAGCTGCCGTCCCGGTCAATCCAGGTGAAGCAGTCTCGGACCTGTCCTTTGCCATGTTCTACAACCGGATCGGCTGGTCGGCGCTCGGATTGTTGCTGGTGATGTATCTGCGACCATTCAATGATAGCCGGCAGCAGGCGCTGGTGGATGCCGCTTGTGCCGCACTGCTGGTGTTGCTGATGCTTTACACCAAGGCGAGCTACGGGCTCGTGGGCTTCGCCTTTTTGGTGTTCATGTTGCTCGATCGGCAACAACGAGGACGCATGGCGCTCGCCCTGGGGCTTTGCGCCATCTCTATCGGCGCGATCGCGCTGCTCTGGGGCGGCACTCTCAATCATGTCGCTGATCTGCAGCTCGCCCAGGAGGTCAGTGGTGGATTGCCTGAGCTACAGCGGCTGGCCGAAACCATGATGGTCAACCTGGCAGATCTGGTGGTGTTTGCGCTATTCGCCGCCCTGCTGCTGTTGGCGCGCCGCCGTTTTCGCGACCTGCTGTTTGTTGGCTTTTGCGCCTCGACGGGCATTTTGATCATCGAGCAAAACTTCCAGATCGTCGGCATTCTGACGCTCGGGGCCGGTGCGGCGGTGATTGCCGAACTGCTGATGCGCGAGCCCAATTCCCAGCGCTACCCCGTCGCACTGAGCGGCGCCGGCGTACCGCTGCTGCTTGCGACGCTGCTGCTTCCGGTGGCGGTGCAAAATGTCTTTTCGCTTGGCGTCCATGCCGCCATGGCGAGCAGTCGTGCCGGCGAGCCTTCCCCCCTGCCCCAATTTGGCGGCGTCCGGCTGGTTCGCCTCTGGTCGGAGGGCGCCTACCGCAACTTCGTGCGTTACCATGAAACTCTGCTGGATGGGGCCTTGGCGTTGGAGAGCCTCGACCGGCCGCTGCAGAATGTCTTGGTGTTTGACTTCGTCAGCCCGTTTGCAGCGGGACTGGATCTACCGGTGAGCCAAGGCGACAGCCCCTGGTTCCACTGGGGCCGAACGCTTGACCATGACCATTTTCCACCGGCCGCGGAGATCATGGCGGACGTCGAGATCATCATGGATCCAAAGACGCCGATCGAGCACTGGACCGCGGACGGCATGCGCGAGATCTATGCCGACTATATCGCGCAGAACTTTGAACTGGCGACCGAGACCCGCCACTGGCGCGTTTATGTGCGGCGCGGAGCAGGCCCGGTTGCCGTGCTGCCATCCGAGAACAGCAGCACGACGAGGCAAAGCACCAGCGCCCAGCCATAGGCCGAGCCCAGCGTGAATTGCAGCCATGGCTCGGCGCCGAAATAGCCAAGAATCTTGGGAACGGGGACGACCAGGAGCGCGGCCACGATCCACATCGCCCAATGCTGGCGATAAGCAACGATCACGGGTAGCAAGAATAGGGTGTAGTGGATCCAACCCAAAGGCGAGGCCAGAACTGCGGCGAGGAGCCCGAGGGCACTGACCTGCATGATGCCGGGCCGGCGGAACCACGCCCAGGCTGCGAGCGCGAGCAGCAGTGCGGCGCTGAGCGCTGTCCCCAGGAAGGGCACGCCGGCACGGGCGGCAAGCCCGGAGATCGAAGCATTGGTGAGGAAAAACGCCCGTTCCCCATCAGAAACCACCAACTCAAGCCATTGGCGATAAATTTCTGGCCCATAGATGGCGAGAGGAATGGCGCTGATAAGAGCGGCGGTAAAGACCGATACCAGGCTGGGCAGGCGCTGCCCTGACAGGAACAGCAGCACCGGCCAAACGAGGAAGTTGGGCTTCATGGCAATTACGAGCCCGATCAACACACCGGCCCAGATGGGTTGGTCACGATCCAGCAGCAGCCAGGCGCCAACCGCAGCCAGGACCAGCGGCACATAGATCTGCCCAAGGTAAAGCGTGTCCCAAAACCCGGCGAGCCCGAAGGCCCAGGCGACGAGGACGATAGCGCGCCAGTCCGGCGCATAGCGTTGCGCCAGCAGCAACACGGCGGCGGCATAAAGCGCGACTGAAATCCAGGACCAGACCCAGAGCGAGTGCTCGGGCGGGGCCAGATCGAACAGCTGGAACAGCAGCGCGGAAATGGGGGGATTCAAGTTCGGGTTCCAGGCTTGAAAGCCCGGAAAAACCACATGAGGTGTCAGAGGCGGATAAACGCCATAGGGATTGAGGCCCTCGGCTGCCGCGCGTCCGGACGCAACAAAGGCACCGAAATCCCAGAGCCCGTGGGGCGGAAGCACGCGGCGAAGTTCGCCCGAGATCGCCCACAAGGAAAACGCGACTAAACATAGTGCCGCTGCCAAGGCCAGCAGACGGTAGGGAAACGTCATCGACGTGCGCGCCTGCACCGGGATCAACGGAACACCTGCATAATCCTAACCCGAATAGATATACCGACGCGAACGAACCGCTTCAGGGCACAAGCCCGAAGCGGTCCTCGCTTGAGTCAGCCGCGTGCCATTATGGCGTGGCGGGAGCGGCAGGGGTAGTTGCTGGTGCAGCTGGGGTCGTGGTCGTGGGTGCTGCAGGGGTAGTGGTCGTTGCCGGTGCGGCAGGTGCCGTGGTTTCGGCAGGAGTGGTCGTCGTTCCGGTATTGGTGCCGGAATTATTCATCAGGAAGAGCGCGATGATAACCACCACGACTACGACGATGATGCCGATTATTACGTTCCTGTTCACAAGTAACCTCCATTTTGGCGCAGACTCAACTCGCCAGAGCCACATTGGCTCCCGGCTATAACCGGAATCAATTCCCCGCGATCAGCGGAGCGTTGAGCCGAGTTGTCCTTGGTCGCGAACATGCTCTTGATACGCATTTACCGCGGGGAACGGAAGGCGCTCTGTGGCGTCGGTGAGGATAGATCAACCTCACGCGGCATAAAAACCACCATGCACCTGGTCTTGCTCGGCGACTCAATCCTTGACAACGGCGCTTATGTGGAACCCGCGGGCTCCGTGCTGGAGCAGTTGCAACAGGAAGTGGGCTCGAGCGCGCAAGTCAGTCTTCTGGCCCGCGATGGGGCACTGATCGCCGGCACCATCGAGCAACTTGGCCGCGTTCCCCGTGGTGCCACGCATCTGGTGGTCAGCGCGGGCGGCAATGATGCGCTGCGCCATACGGGCGTGCTGCTGGAGCGGGCCACATCGGTTGCACAGGCCTTGAGCAAGATCGAGCCGGTGCGGGATGGCTTTGCGAAGGGCTATCGAGCAATGCTCGACACCGCGGCCGGCCTGCCGCTGCCAATCGCGCTGTGTACCATCTACGATGTTCAGTTTGATGACCCCGTGCAGCGTCGCATGTCCAATCTGGCGCTGGGCCTCCTCAACGACGTCATCACGCGCGAAGCGGTTCGACGCCGCTGGCCCGTGATCGACCTGCGTGTGCTCTTCGATGCTCCCGGCGATTATGCCAATGCCATCGAGCCCTCGGCGGCGGGCGCCGGCAAGATCGCGTTGACCACGGCACAGATCGTGCGCAACCACGATTTTGCCGGACCGTCTGCATTTTATGGTGGCGCCCGCTAGCGCGGCATGGAAGCAGCCTTCTCGCTCAGAATGGCAATTGCGCGCGAGGCCCGAAAATGCGCTATTGGAGGCACGCCGGCAACTGTCCGGCACCGGAACGCGGCATCATGCAGGCATGAGGCAAGGACGTTCCGATTTTCTGTTTTGGAGGACTTATGAACAAACTGGTTTTTGCTGCGCTGATCACCGGCGCACTTGCGGTGCCAGCTTTTGCTGCCGATTACACCATCATGGCGCCCGCGGCCCCAGGCGGTGGCTGGGACCAGACCGCGCGCGCCATGCAGGAAGCGCTGCAGTCCGACGGGATTTCGGGCAATGTGCAGGTCACCAATGTTCCCGGCGCCGGTGGCACGATCGGGCTGGCGCAGTTTGTCAACCAGTCGACCGGCAATCCCAACGCCCTGATCGTGGGCGGCTATGTGATGGTCGGCGCCATTCTCACCAATGCATCTCCTGTGACCTTGGAACAGGTGACGCCCATTGCCCGCCTTACCGGCGAGGCCGTCGTGGTGGTGGTACCGGCAGCATCGGACTTGCAAACCATGGATGACCTGGTTGCCAAGCTCAAGGCCGATCCGGGCTCGGTGTCCTGGGCCGGCGGCTCGGCGGGCGGTGCCGATCACATCACGGCAGGGCTGATCGCCAAGACCGTGGGCGTGGATCCGACTGCCGTCAACTACATCGCTTATTCCGGCGGTGGCGAGGCTCTCGCAGCCCTCCTCGGCGGACAGGTCACCGTCGGCATTTCGGGCTACAGCGAATTTGCTTCGCAGATCGCGGCTGGCGAATTGCGGCTGCTGGCTGTATCGAGCGACGAACGCATCCCCGGCGTCGATGCGCCAACCCTGCGCGAAGCCGGTATCGACATGGCGCTGCAGAACTGGCGCATGGTTGCCGCCGCTCCCGGTATCACCGACGAGCAGAAGGCCTCCATCACCGCCGACATCGAAAAGATGGTGAACTCGCAGAGCTGGAAGACCACGCTTGAAACCAAGGGCTGGGTCGACACCTATCTCGCCGGTGGCGAGTTCGCAGCCCAGCTTGCCGCCGATACGGCAGCGACCGAGGCCATCCTGAAAGACATCGGCCTGGTGCAATGACCTCTGGCGAACCCAATCTCTCGCGCCGCCCCGATGGGGCGGCGCTTGTCATAGCGGCGGTCCTTGCGGCGATTGCGGCGGTGATCATCTGGCAGACCAGCCAGATGCGCGTCCCGCCCATTCAGGCCAAGGTCGGACCGACCGTGTTCCCTTATGTGATTGCCGGTGGACTGCTCCTGCTTTCAGCCGGGACACTGGTTGAAGCCATGCGGGGCAAGTTTCCTGCGCGTGACCGCGACAATTACGTGCCGATCCTTTGGATCGTTGGCGGCCTTTTGGCGCAGTTGCTGTTGCTGACCACTGTGGGTTTCTCCATCGCCACCGGCGTGCTGTTTGCCTTCACCGCCCAGGCATTCGGGCGCGGCCCACTCTGGAAGACCATCCCGATCGGCATCGTCTTTGCCTTTATCGTCTGGTTCATCTTTGCCAAAGGCTTGCAGTTGTCGCTGCCTGCCGGGCCGCTGGAACGCCTTATCCCCTGATCGAGAGCTGATGTAATGGATACTTTTGGTCTTTTGGGTGAGGGCCTGCTGGCCGCATTGCAGTGGCAGAACCTGCTTTATGCACTGATTGGCGTGACGCTGGGCACCGCTGTGGGCGTGTTGCCAGGGATTGGCCCCGCGCTGACCGTCGCACTGCTGCTGCCGGTGACCTACAAGCTCGATCCTGCGGGATCGCTGATCATGTTTGCCGGCATTTATTATGGCGGCATGTATGGCGGCTCGACCACGTCGATCCTCCTCAACACCCCTGGCGAAAGTGCCTCGATCGTCACCGCGCTCGAGGGCAACAAGATGGCGCGCAAGGGTCGCGGCGGGCCGGCGCTGGCAACGGCTGCCGTCGGCTCCTTTGTGGCGGGGCTGATCGCGACATTGGCGCTGGCCTTTGTCGCCCCCTGGGTGGTGAAATTTGCGCTGGCTTTCGGCCCAGCGGAGTATTTCGCGCTGATGGTGCTGGCCTTCATCACTGTCTCAGCGGCCTTTGGCGACAGCGCGCTGCGGGGGCTGACGGCGCTTTTTATCGGGTTGGGGCTCGGGGTGATCGGCATTGACCTGCAGACCGGGCAATCGCGTCTCGCCTTCGGCATCCCCGACCTCCTGGACGGCATTGAGGTGACCACGCTCGCCGTGGCTTTGTTCGCCATCGGCGAGACCCTCAAGATCGCATCGGATCGCTCGCAGGTGAACGAAGAAGTGCTCGCGGTCAAAGGTTCGGTCTGGATGACCAAGGAGGACTGGAAGCGCAGCTGGATTCCGTGGCTGCGCGGCACCGCAATCGGCTTTCCCATAGGCGCCATGCCGGCAGGCGGGGCGGATGTCGCGAGCTTTTTGTCCTATAGCGCGGAAAAGAGCTTTGCCAAGCGACCCGAAGAGTTCGGCCAAGGCGCGATCGAAGGCGTGGCCGGGCCGGAAGCGGCGAACAACGCCTCGGCGGCGGGCACACTCGTTCCCCTGTTGACGCTCGGGTTGCCTACCACCGCCACGGCCGCAATCATGCTGGCTGGTTTTCAGCAGTTCGGGCTGCAGCCAGGGCCGCTCCTGTTCACCAGCAACGCGTCGCTGGTGTGGGCGCTGATCGCGAGCCTCCTTGTCGCCAATTTCATGTTGATCGTGCTGAACCTGCCGCTGATCGGCGTGTGGGTGCGGCTGCTGACCATTCCCAAGCCATGGCTCTATGGTGGAATTTTGGTGTTTGCGACGCTCGGAACGCTCGGCGCCAATGGCGGCATATCCGGGCGGCTAGGGCCAATCAGCTATTCATTCGAGTTGCTGCTGTTATTGGCGTTCGGGATCCTCGGCTATCTGCTGCGGCGTTTTGGCTATCCGATCGCACCCGTGGTGGTCGGGCTCATCTTGGGGCCGATGGCGGAACAGCAGTTGCGGCGCGCATTGGCAATCAGCCAAGGGGATCCCCTGGTGCTGTTCCACTCCCCCATCGCGATAACGCTTTATGTCGTGGCCTTGTTGGCAGTCGCCCTGCCCTTTTATCTGCGCTGGCGCGGGCGCGGGCAGATGCTGAGCCAGCTAGCGAGCGACGAGGACTAACCGGCACAGAGTGCCAAACAAAAACGCCCGGACAACCAAAGGTCGTCCGGGCTTTTCAACGTTCTCAGGCAATTCATCGGGTCGCGGGAGGGAGGCGCGCCCCTGACCCTTGCGGGTTAGAACTTGCCGACAGAACGGAAAGCGGCCTCATCGATGCCGAGCGTACGAAGGTGCCGGGCCTTGGGCTGACGTCCTGCCTCGACTGCCGCCGCTGCGGCAGCAGCGCTGCCAAAGACGTCGGCGATGGTGCCAAGGGTCGCAAACAAATTCTTGCTGCGCAGGGTGCTCATGATCGGGTCCTCGTTCAAGCCCGACACATCGCCGGGCCGCTTTCATGACCCCAAGATGGTCCCGAGGGACCCGATGTACCAGAGCCAAAGGGGCATTCCAGCCATGCGCGGGGATCAGCCCTGCCAGCTCTCTCCCAGCTAAACCGCCGTATTTGGCACCCCTTCAAGCCGAGACATGCGCCAGGCGCATTGCTCCATTACCGACCCGCGAACAACTGCCAACCGGTTCGTGCCGGTGCGGGGAGCCGCAACCGGTTACGGGACACCGGCCGGTGCCTGGTCTTGCTCCAATGGAATGGCCTATTGGTGAGTTCGTGCAGAGCGCGCAAGGTCGCGGCGGCCGACAAGAGCCAGTAGAACGGCAACAAGAGTTGGACCAGCAGCAGGTCGTCACGCTCCAGGCGGCGCAAGCCCGCCCAAGTGGTCGCGACCGCACTGCCATAACCGAGCGCGAAGATCCCCAGATAAAGCAGGGACCAAAAATCCCAGCCGCTCGCCCAAGGCGAAGCCCCCAGCAGCCAACGCGCGAGGAGGGTTGCGAGCAGGCCCACATGCAAGAGCGGCGCAATGATCATGCTCAGGATCATGAGCTCGAAGGCGAGCGTTCGGCCAAGGCCGGCATGGCGCAGCAAGAGTCTCGGATCGCGATTGTGGACGATGAAGGTCTGCATCCAGCCTTTCATCCAACGCGAGCGCTGAGCCATCCAGGTGCCCAACTGTGTGGGAGCTTCTTCCACGGTGCCGATATCGATGGTTTCCACCGCGTGATGCAGTCGCGCCAGCCGCATGCCGAGATCGGCATCCTCCGTGACATTGAACGCGTCCCAGCCGCCCATGCTTCGGAGGGTATCAACTCGAAAGTGGTTGGAGGTGCCACCCAGTGGCATCGGCAGACCCCAGCGCGAGAGCGCCGGCAACACAACGGTAAATAGTCCCGCATACTCGCCGGCAAACAGTGCCGTCAGCCAGTTCTCGGTGCCATTGTCGATCACCAGCCGCGCTTGCACGCATTGCAGCTGCGGTGCATCGCGGAAGCGGTGGGCGACGCGCCAGAGCTGGTCGGGATGAGGTGTATCCTCGGCGTCAAAGATCACCACAAACTCCCCCCGGCACAGGGGGAGGGCGAAATCGAGCGCCTTTGGCTTGGTCCGCGGCGCCGCGTCAGGCACGGCGACGAGGGAAAACTGGGGGTGGTGCAGTTGCGCCTGCACTGCCTCCACGGTTGTGGTCGAACTGGCCTCCACGACGAAGATGATATCGAGCTTGTCGGGTGGATAGTTGAGCGCAGTCATCGCCTCGGCAAGTTGCGGCACCATCGCGGCTTCATCGCGGAGCGGGATCAGCACGGAATAAACCGGCAGATCGGCGTCATTGCCTCGTTCGCTTGATTGGGGCGGCTCTTGGGGTGTTACCGCAAGAGCCGCGATCCGCACCAGGGCGGGAACCACCAGCATCAGGATGGCGAACGGCAACAAGTAGAGCTGACTGACATAGGGCGCCATCAGCACTAAGGCCACCAGCATCACGACACCCAGCACGAAGGCAGAGCGCGCACCGGCGGTCAGCTCCAGCTGGGCTGCCGCACGCGGCCAGCGCCGGGTCAGGTTCTGCCGCGCGCTGTCGATCAGCGCCCTGCCCGCACCACGCACGAGGTAGCTGCGCAAGCTACGCTCGGGGACTAGACATAAATAACGGGCTAGTTCGGGATGCTGCCGCAGCGCGGCTTTGAGGCGTAAAAGCCCTAGGAAATCGGGGGCGCAGAACGCCACATCTCGGTCCAGCACCTTGAGGCGTACCAGCCGGACGTCCCGAAGAGCCTCCAGGCGCAACGGTTGCAACTGACCTTCAAGATGGCTTGGCACCTTGGGGTAAAAGGCCAGCCCTATCCAGGCGGCGGCACGCTCCATAAGCGCGGCGTCGCTGACGCCCAGCACCGTGGCGCAATAATGGAGCGGATCAACCTCTCGCGCCAGCGCCGTTTCGAGAATGGCCCGGGCCATGCTCGCATCTAAACAGGCATTGCCGAGCACCTGCCCGATCAGTTCCACAGCATCGGACATCTCGGTCGCCGCCCCAGCCCCTAGGGGTTTATACTGGCACAGGAGCAAAGCAACGCAAGCTGCATCTGCGTAAAAAGGTTTACGCAGCAAAATGCCGCCACCCCCTGAGGGGCGACGGCAATAGCCAAATACTTCAAGGATACTTAGTGCTTGGCGTCAAACTGGTGCGGATTGAAGCGATAGGCGGTCGAGCAGAACTCACAAACCACTTCGATCTCACCGTCTACTGCCATCTCCTGACGCTCCTCGGAGGAGAAACTATTGGCCAGCATGTCCTCGATGCGATCGGCAGAACAGGTGCAGCGCTCGACCATGGGCAGCGGGGAGAACACGCGCACTCCGGTTTCATGGTAAAGTCGGAACAGCAGCCGCTCGGGCGAAAGATCAGGATCAGCCAGTTCCACGTCTTCAAGGGTCGTCAGCAACGTCTTGGCTTCGTTCCAGCCGTCCGGCTCCTCGAAGTCAGGATCTGCAGTCTCTGGATTGTCCCAATTGCCATCGCCCGGCAGGTCAGCCATCACCGACATGCCGGTTTCGGGCAGATGCTGGATCAGCATGCCGCCGGCACGCCAATGAGGGCGGTGATCGCCCTTGCGGGTGAACTCGGCAACCGCTAGGCGCACCATGGTGGGGATCTGCTCGGACTGCATGAAGTAGGTATGCGCCACTTCCTCGAGCGAGTTCCCGTCGAGTGCAACAATGCCCTGATAGCGCTCGGTATGCGGGCCCTGGTCGATGGTCATGGCAAGATGACCGTGCCCCAGCAACTGGCCGGGCTGGAGCTTGCCTTCTTCGGCAGCCTTGGTGAGCGCTTCTCGGTCAAAGCGCGCATAGCCGCGCAGGCCATCAGGCGCATCGAAATCGACGACGATCAGGTTCACTGGACCATCGGTCTGGGTCTGCATAATGAAACGGCCCTCAAATTTAAGCGAGGAGCCGATCAGGGCGGCCAGCACCACTGCTTCACCCAGGAGGCGCGCGACGGGAGCGGGATAGGCATGGCGCGACAGGATGGTGTCGAGCGCATCGCCCAGGCGCACGGAGCGGCCGCGCGTATCGAGCTTGTCGAGCGTAAATGGCACCACGGCGTCGTCCCCGGTTTCGGGCCGGTCCAGCCCCAGGGATGACATCAGGTTCTCAGTGGCAGCAGTGTCCGTCATTGGCTTAAACTTTCGCATGGCTGGAAACCCAGGACAGTCAACCCGAACCGGTCACTGTTGTCACCGCCACCAACCCTCCGGGTCGGCAACTCAGTTCTCCATGGAGAACCGGAACAGTGCTTTGCGCATAATCCGGCCCGGCCGGAAGCACGATTTCAGTTCGTTTCGACCCCAAAGGCCCAGCACAGAATGGCTTTTTGCGCGTGGAGGCGATTTTCAGCCTCGTCCCACACAACTGACTGCGGACCGTCGATCACGTCGTCGGTCACTTCGTCGCCGCGGTGGGCAGGCAGGCAGTGCATGAACAAGGCGTTCTTGTCTGCCTGCGCCATCAAATTGGTGTCCACCCGGTAAGGTTTCAAGACCCGGCGGCGCTCGGCAGCATCGGTATCGCCCATGGAAACCCAGGTATCGGTGATCACCAGATCGGCGCCTGCGACAGCCTCGCGGGGATCCTCGATGAGATTGACCCAGGAACCGGCCTTCTTGATGTCTTCCATCAAGTCTTTTTCGGGCCAATACTCGTCGGGCACCGCGATGGTCAGCTCGCATTCAAACAGTTCGGCGGCGTTGACCCAGGAATGGAGCACATTGTTGCTGTCGCCCACCCAGGCGATCTTGGCGCCCTTGATGGGACCGCGATGCTCTTCAAAGGTCATGAGGTCAGCCATGATCTGGCAGGGATGGGCGCGGCGCGTCAAGCCGTTGATCACGGGTACGCTCGAGCCTTCGGCCAGTTCCACCAGATCGGCATGGGACAGGATGCGGATCATGATGGCATCGACATAGCGGCTCATCACCCGCGCAGTGTCCTGCAGCGTTTCTTCGCGCGACAGCTGCATTTCCTGGCCCGAGAGCATCAGGGTTTCGCCCCCGAGCTGGCGCATGCCGACATCAAAGGACACGCGGGTGCGGGTAGATTGGCGCTCGAAGATCATGGCCAGCACCTTGTCCTTGAGGAGCTGGGGGCGATCGCCCTGCTTGAGTCGGTCCTTAAGGGAAACAGCGGCGTTGAGCATGCCCCGCAGTTCGGCATAGGTGAAGTCGTCGATATTGAGAAAGTGTCTAGTGTCGCCGGTCATGTTAGCTGGGTCCGGTTGTTCTTGGCTGCGATGCAGCGGGTCAGTCGGCAGCGAGGCCGACGCGTGTTTCTGCCCCAATTGCCTCGAGGGCGGCAGCGATCTTGCCCACCGCTTCTTCGATATCGGCCTCGGTCACGATCAGTGGCGGCAGGAGGCGCAGCACATTCTCGCCGGCGCCGATGGCTAGCAACTGGTGATCGCTCCGGAGGCGCTCGACGAAGTCGCGCACCGGGGGGGTGATCTTGATGCCGGCGAGGAGGCCCTTGCCGCGCAGTTCCAGGACCTGGTCGGGAAAGCGTTGTGCCAGTTGCTGCAGATGCCAAGCGAGGCGCTGGCCCATCTGGTCGACATGCTCGATGAAGCCGGGCTCAAGGATACGGTCGAGCACGGCATTGCCCACCGCCGTGGCGAGGGGATTGCCGCCATAGGTGGAGCCATGGGTGCCAGGCACCATGGAAGCCGCGACATCACCCCTGGCAAGACAAGCGCCGAGCGGAAAGCCGCCGCCAATTGCCTTGGCTACGGCGACGATGTCGGGCGTAATGTTGCTCCACTCAAAGGCAAAGAACCGGCCAGTGCGGCCATAGCCGCACTGCACTTCGTCGAGCACGAGCAGCATGCCGTGCTCATCGCACAGCCGGCGCAAGCCCTGCATGAATTCAGGGGTCATGGCAGAAACGCCGCCTTCGCCTTGAACCGTCTCGATGAGAATGGCGCAGGTCTGCGGCGTGATCAGCGCCTCCACCGCAGCCAGATCACCGGGAGCGGTGTGCTTGAAGCCAGGGACCGGCGGGCCGAAGCCTTCGAGATAGTTGGGATTGCCGCCAGCGGCGATGGTGCCCAGGGTCCGGCCGTGGAAAGAGCCGGTAAAGGCGATGATCTCATAGCGATCGGTTTCGCCCTTGGCCCAGAAGTAATGCCGCGCGGTCTTGATCGCGCATTCGAGGGCCTCGGCGCCCGAATTGGTGAAGAACACAGAGTCCGCGAATGTGGCCTCAACCAGCCGTTGACCCAGCCGCTCCTGCTCGGGAATAGTGAACACATTGGAGGTGTGCCACACCTTCTCGGCCGCTGACTTGAGCGTTTCCACCAGATGGGGATCGCCATGGCCCAGCGCATTGACCGCGATGCCGGAATGGAAATCAAGATAGGCCACGCCGTTCTGGTCATACAGGCGCATGCCTTCGCCTCGCTCAAAGGCGAGACCGGAGCGGGCATAGGTGCCGTAGAGCGCAGACATGGTGGTGCAATCCTTCTTGGTCGGCGAGCAATGGGCGGGAGCGCAGCAATTCTGCAACTACGTCCCCGAAAAAATCAAAAACGCGCCATAATCTGCAGCGCGTCGCGCGGCCAATTGAGCCGTTTCGCGCACCAAAGTCAATGTGGCCGCCGGCAAGTGCCTGATTTGACTCAAGCTTTCTTTACCCCTTCTTAACCATTCATTTTCCGGGGAAAGTGGCTGGGGACTCTTGATCCCGATTCCGCCGATAGCGTACTCTCTGACCTATCGGGAGCACGATATCTCGTGTGGCGGACCCGCTAGACATACGAAGTGTAGACGACCACGACTGCCGGAGCTTCTGGCGGGACAATGAAGGATTCTGCTTTGACAATGGTTTCGGAGACACAGCCACAAGGCTGGACAGACGACCGCGTGGAGCTCTTGAAGAAGCTTTGGATGGAAGGTTTGAGCGCCAGCCAGATCGCTGGCGAACTGGGTGAAGGGGTCACCCGCAATGCGGTGATCGGTAAGGTGCACCGGCTCAAGCTGTCGGCCCGCGCCAAGCCCACCAACACGGCGGCCCGCTCACGGCCAGCCCCCCGCCCGGCACCGCGCCGGATGTCTTCCCCTTCCACTGGATCGTCGAGCCCGATGACGGCCGCGGCAGCTTCCTCCAAGCCGCGCCAGATGGCGAGCCGGCCCCAGTCCATCGGCGCTACCGCACTGGCGGTGAGCCCGGAAATGGAAAGCCAGCCTTATGTGGCGCCCGCGGCGGCTGAAATCTTCATCCCCGAAGACAAGCGCCTCAGCCTGCTGCAGTTGAGCGAGCAGACCTGCAAGTGGCCAATCGGCGACCCACTGGCCAAGGATTTCTACTTCTGCGGCGGCCACGCCCAGGAAAGCGGCCCCTATTGCGAGTTCCATTCGCGCCGGGCCTACCACCAGATCGACAAGAAGCGCCGCTGAACAGCGTCGCGACGGCGGGCGCAACGGCGCCCGCGCCCGGTGATAAGGCCTGGCGCGCGGTTGAGGCTGCCTGGTAACCGCAGCCTCCCAGAGGCCAAAGCCTCAATCCCTCTTTGCCAGAACCTGCCCCTGCCCCAATTTCAGGCGGATTGACCTCACACCATGCCAGGTGTCAGGGCAGCAGCACGTCTACCCGCATGCCTTGGCCCAATTCGCTGCGGATGCTGAGTTGTCCGCGATGGCGGCTGACGATGTGCTTGACGATCGCCAGGCCAAGCCCGGTGCCCTTCCGCTTGCGGCTGGTTTCGGCATCGATGCGATAAAAGCGCTCGGTCAGGCGCGGCACATGCTCGGGCGGCACGCCGGGCCCATGATCCACAACGCTGACCATATGGGCAAAGCCAAGCTTGTTGGCGGGCTGCAGGACGACCTCCACCGTTTTACCGCCCGAGCCATATTTCAGCGCATTATCGATGAGGTTCTCGAACACCTCGTAGAGCTGACCGCGATCGCCAATGGTTTGGGCCGGTCCTTCGGGCAGGCTGAGGACGATGTCGAGCCCGGCCGCTTCGGCCTGGGTTTGCAGCCCGTCGCGAACTTCGCGCAACAAGCCGGCGAGTTCAATGGTCGCCGTTGGCCTGATATGCTGGTGCATCTCGATGCGTGAAAGCGAAAGGAGATCATCGACAAGCTTGCTCATGCGATCGGCCTGGCCGCGCATGATGCCAAGGAACCGCTCGCGCGCAGCCGGATCATTGGCTGCCGGGCCAAGCAGGGTGTCGATGAAGCCCAGCAGCGATGCCAAGGGCGTGCGCAATTCATGGCTGGCATTGGCGATGAAGTCGCTGCGCATGGCATCGACGCGCTTGAGTTCAGTCAGGCTCTGCACCGTCATGATCAGTTGCTGGGAGTGCTCGCCGGCGCGCAGCAGGGGCGCAATCACCACTTTGTCCCAGGTCTCGGAGGGCAACGTCTCGTGAATCTCGATGGTTTGAGCACGGCCGGTCCGTTGCGCCGCTTCAACCGCTTGCACCAGTTCGGGGTTACGCAGGGCCAAGGTCAACCGCTTGCCTACGGAGATCGCTGGAAAGCGGTGCTGCGCAGCGCCATTGGCGTGAACCAAGGTCGCGCGTGCATCGAGAACCAGGCAGGGGTCGACCAGCGCATCGGCAAAGGCGGCTACAGCGGCGTCGTCTTCCGCGGCTTGCCCAGCCAATGCAACGCTTGGGGCTGTTATCAAATCCGTCGGTCGCGCCGCGATGGGGAGACAAAGAATGGTTGCCGCCAGCACGGCAAAACCTAAACAGGCGCCCCACCAGGTCAACCCGCACCAGGTTACCAGGGCCAGCAGCACGCCCGCCACGACCACCAGCAGAATAGCGGGCACAGGTAATTTCGGCGCTGCCACTGTGCCAGCTGAAAGAACAGTTTGAGGAATGTTGGCGTCGTCCATTGGCTTTGGAGTACCGACCGCCCAAGTTTGGCGGCTCTTGCGTGCTAAATAATCTCTATAACACGGTCCACGTGACAGCGGAGCGACAAGATTGAGCGATCCATTCGACGACTTCGATATCGACAATCCCAAACTGCCAGAAGCGATCAAGAAGAACGCAATGCGCTCGGGTGGTTACCCTTATGCCGACAAGCTCGACCTCGAGATCTACGAGGCGGAGATGTATGAACTCCAAAAGCAATTGGTGCTGCTGCAGGCTCATCTGCTGACCACGGCCGAGCGCGTCATGCTGGTGTTCGAGGGACGCGACGCGGCGGGCAAAGGCGGCACGATCAAGACTTATCTTTCCAATCTCAACCCCCGACACAATCTGATTGCGGCACTGCCCAAGCCCAATGATCGGGAAAGGACGCAGTGGTACTTCCAGCGTTATGTGGAATGGATGCCAGCGGGTGGCGAAACCGTGCTGTTCGACCGCTCCTGGTACAACCGGGCGGGGGTCGAACGGGTAATGGGCTATGCCACGCCCAAGCAGGTGGAGCACTTCCTCCAGGAAGCCCCCGAATTTGAGCGCCGCATCACCGATGACGGCATCCATCTGTTCAAGTTCTGGCTCTCGATCGGCCGGGAAATGCAGCTCAAGCGCTTTCACGACCGGCGTCACGACCCGCTCAAGGTCTGGAAGCTTTCGCCGATCGACATCGAAGCTTTGGGACGCTGGGAAGCCTATAGCGGGGCGCGAGACGCCATGTTCGAGCATACCGATGTGCCCCACGCCCCCTGGATGGTGGTGCGCTCCAATGACAAGCGCCGGGGACGGCTCAACCTCATCCGCACGGTGCTGCATCGGCTTGACTACGCCGGCAAGGATGTCGATGCGATCGGGCCGATCGATCCCCTGCTCGTGATGGACACCAAGTCCTTCATGGCCCTGGTGGACCAGCACTGATGGTTCAGAGGAATTCGGCGGTCGCTGCGTTGACAGCTTGCCCGAGGCTGGGGTTAGTGCGGCTCGCGAGCGGACCTGTTCGGGGGCAAAGTAGTGGTATCGTGCGATAAGGCCGTGGTGGTCACCAATGCGCGGGGCACATCGCCCTTCGTGATCGTGTGCGACCACGCTTCCAACCGCATTCCAGAACGCTATGGCGATCTTGGTTTGTCGCAGGTCCAACGGCTGAGCCATATCGCCTGGGATCCGGGGGCACTTGCCGTCAGCCGGGTCTTGTCCGACGCGCTCGACGCGCCCCTCGTGCAATCAACGGTGTCGCGGCTGGTGATCGACTGCAATCGCGCGCTCGATGCACCCGATTTGATCTGGACCTTATCGGAAGCAACGCCGATCCTGGCCAATGAGAATTTGGATGAAGCCGAGCGGCAATTCCGGATCAGCCACTTCCACCAGGCCTATCACGCCTCCATCCACACCTTGCTGGAGGCGCGACGCCATGCCGGACGGGAAGCGGTTCTGGTTTGCGTGCATTCCTTTACCCCCGTTTACCACGGGGTAGCGCGACCTTGGCCCATCGGGTTGATCCATGGCAGTGACCAGCGCTTCACCCGGGCGCTCTATGACGCGCTCAAGGCCGAGGATCCCGAACTCAATGTCGGCTGGAACCTGCCTTATGCCGCCCAGAGCGGTGTGACCCTGACGCTGGAACAGCATGGCGACGGCCGGGGGCTTGAGGCCACGATGATCGAAATCCGCCACGACGAGATCCTCGAAGTGGATGGCGTGCAGTTCTGGTCAGAGCGGCTGGCCCGCTGCTTGGTGGCAGCGCGCCAGCGGCGCAAAGGTGCGGTGCGCGGCTAGGCTAGCGGCTCAGCCTCGTACCACCTCGGCGACTGTCTGGGCGGCGCCGATTTCGTAGAGGCTATCGAGATGAGCGAGCACTGCCGCACGGAACGCGGCATTGTCGGGCAGGTCGGTGCCGAACACCTCGCTGAGAGCGACCAGACCATCGAACAGCGCTTCGGGATCATCACCGGCATCAGCCGCGATCGCCATCATTCGCATGGCGAGCGGATCGCGCACATCGATGCTTTCGCCGCTTTCATCCACACCTGTGACATAGCGCATCCAAGCCGCAACCCCGAGCGCGAGCCGGGTGAATGGCTGGTCGGCCGCCAAGCGGTCACGGATAGTGCCGAGCAGGCGCTGCGGCAGCTTCTGGCTTCCATCCATGGCGATCTGCCAGGTCCGGTGCTGCAGGGCCGGATTGCTGAACCGCTGGAGCAACTGGTCGCGATAGGCGCCCAGATCCACGCCCGGCATGTGGAGCGTAGGCATGACTTCCTCGGTCATCAAACCACGGATCAGCGCGGCGAAAGCCGGATCGCCGACGGCGTCTGCGACATATTGGTAGCCCGCCAGAAAGCCCAGATAAGCCAAGGTAGAGTGGGAGCCGTTGAGCATGCGCAGCTTCATGCGCTCGAAGGGCTCGACGTCCTCGGCAATGGTAGCACCCGCCTGCTCGAATTGCGGACGGCCGGCCGAGAAGCTGTCCTCGATCACCCATTGGGTGAAGGGCTCGGTCATGATCGGCCAGGCATCGGCAACGCCGGTCGCGGCCTCGATCATGGCGCGATCAGCATCCGTGGTGGCCGGAACGATGCGGTCGACCATGGTGCTGGGGAAGCGCACATTGTCCTCGATCCAGCGCGCCAGTTCGGGGTCACGCAGGGCAGCGAAGCGGGTCACGATGCGCGACGTAGTATGGCCGTTGGACGGAAGGTTGTCGCAGCTCATCACGGTGAATGCGCCAAGTTCCGCCGCCCGACGGCGCGCCAGTGCCTCCACCAGCATGCCCGGCGCCGACCGGGCTTCGGTGGGATGGGCCAGATCGTAGGTGATATCGGGATGGTTTTCGTCGAGCTCGCCGGTAGCGGGATCGTGGCAATAGCCCTTTTCGGTCACCGTCAGCGAAACGATGCGAAGGGCGGGAGAGGCCATGAGCGCCAGCAATTCCTCGCGCTGGGTGTTGGCGTCCATTACGCTGAGGATCGAGCCGATGATGCGTGTGCTGGTGCCCGCCGCGTCGCGCACGGCAATCGTATAAAGCCCATCCTGCGGCGCGAGTGCATCCTTGGTGTCGGGGCGGCGCAGGCTCGCGCCCACAATGCCCCAACTCGGGTCCTGAGCTAGCAGATCGTCGACGTAGACCGCCATGTGGGCCCGGTGGAACGCGCCAATGCCGAGATGGACAATCCCGGGTGTCACCGCACCTCGATCGTAATCGGGCACACGGACGCTCTGTGGCGGATTGGCGAGCAAGGAAGCGTTCAAACGCGGCATCGGCAAGTAAACTCCTGTAAGCGGGCGCACCATAAGCAGCTTCGCGCTTGTATGGAAGATCAACTTGGCCGCTTTCCAGCGATGAAGCTGTCGCACCCGGTCTTGCGGCAGGGCGGCTTTTGCGCTCATAAGCGGAGCCACAACAGGAGGGTTCAGTCTTGAGCAAGCGCTTCGTGAGCATCGGAGAATGCATGATCGAGATGAGCGGGGGCGAGGACCGGCAATACCGGCTCGGCTATGCCGGCGATACGCTCAACACCGCCTGGTATATGCGCGCCCTCCTCGAGCCGGATTGGTCGGTGGACTATTTCACCGCGCTCGGTGAAGACCGTTATTCCGCCGATATCCGGGCCTTCCTTGAGCAGCACCGCATCGGCACCAAGCATATCGGCACGATCAAGAACCGGCGCCCGGGGCTGTATTTGATCCATCAGGAAGGCGGGGACCGGCACTTCACCTATTGGCGCGACCAATCGGCAGCGCGACTGTTGGCCGAGGACAAGGGTGCTCTCCACGTCGCGCTTGAGGGCGCCAGCATGGTGTATTTCTCGGGCATCACCCTTGCCATCCTACAGCCGCGGGCGCGGGGCCGCCTGCTGGGGGCTGTGGTGGTGGCGCGCGAAGCGGGGGCGACTGTCGTGTTCGACACCAATCTGCGCCCGGCGCTGTGGACCAGCCAGCGGGTGATGGCGTCCATGCTGACCGCGGCCGCAAGCCTTTGCGACATCGTCCTGCCCACCCATGGCGACGAAGCGCCGGTGTTTGGCGACCGCAGTGTCGAGGAAACCGCCGAGCGTTACCTGGAGCTGGGTGTCGGGGAAGTGGTGGTCAAGGATGGTGGCAATCCCGCCCTGGTGGCGACTGCTACCGAGCGGGTCAAGGTCGCGCCACCGCCGGCCGGGAGCGTGGTCGATGCGACGGGCGCAGGGGATTCGTTCAACGGCGCTTACCTTAGCGCCCGGCTGGCCGGCAAGGGCCTGCAGGAGGCGGCAGAGGCGGCGCACCGGGTCGCTGGCATTGTGATCGGGCAGAAGGGGGCCCTGGTGGACCCGGCGCTCCTTAGCTAGGTGCGGTCGCGGTCTTCGGCCTGGTAGGTTGCGCGGGTTGCGGCTTCCGTGACGGCCTTTTCCCCGGGGGTGCGATTGCGGTTGCGCATGATGCCGAACACCACGGCGAGCGCGAGGGCGATGACGCCGATGGTGAGCAGGATCAGCCAGATGGATGGGCCGGATTGAACTTCCATTATCGATCTCCTTTTGCGCTCAACGGAGCGAGGGAGAGCATGGTTGCGCTAAAACCTGCGATCACCCGCTTCGGCCATGTAGTGCTCTTCCTCGGGGGTGCTGGTACGGCCTAAGGCCTTGTTGCGGAAGGGAAAGCGGCCGAAGCGCTCGATCGCGTGCAGGTGATCGAGCATGAACTGCAGCTGCTCGGGATCGCCCAGCGCCTGGTAAAGACGAACCCCTTCATGCTGGATGATGATGGATTCCGAATGCATGAAGGGCAGGTAGAAAAAGGGGCGGCGGATGGCTTCCACCGCGTGGTCGGCATCGAGCGCCAGGGCTTCTTGCGCCAGAGCTAAGGCCATGGAATCCCAGGCGAAACCCTGGGCGTTGCCGCGGTGGAGCTGGCGCGAGAACTGGTCGAGCACGATGATCTCGGCGAGGCGCCCGGCGGGGCTGTGGCGCCAGGTCCAGGCTTCGGCCTTGCCGACCCGGGCGTGGGTTTCGGCAAAGCTCTCACTGAGGGCGCCGTCGAACTCGGGCTTGCCGCCAAACCAGTCGTCCGGGCCGTGGTCGACGAACCAGAATTGCAGCACGTCATCGGCGTTTTTCATGGTTCTGCCACCTTGATGAACGGGTTCTGAACGCCTGTTCACCAGGGCTCAGCCAACCACAATATGCACGCGGTTGCCGAATGGGTCACGCGTTTCGATGCCACTCTCGATCGGGGCAATTGGAGCGCCCGAATTTTGCAGCCGCCCTTCGACAGCCGCGAGGGTCGCCGCATCGGGCACGGTGATGGTGAACCAGCGCAGGCCGGCCGAGCCGGGCGGCGGCAGCACGGCATCGGGACCCGACCAGATGTTGTAGGCCAGGGTATGGGGCATGTAGTCGAGCCCGACATCGCCCATGCCAAAGGAATGGATCAAAAGGAACCCGGCAAAGCCGATGACGTCCCGGTAAAATGTGGTGGCAAGGTTGAGGTCGGTTACATGCAGATGGATATGGCCGATCCGGGTGCCGGCCGGCATCGTTTGCTGGGGCAGCGGGTTGGGGCCGAGTTCAGCCAGCAGGCCGCGCAGATCGATGGGGTCGCGGCCCGAATGGGGCTGGCCATCGGCGGTGACGGCATAATGACCCTGATCGGGATGACCGAGCGTGCCGCGCCAGGGCGTCTCGAAGGTGATCTCGATGCCATTGCCGTCGAGGTCCCAGAGATAGATGGCTTCGGACACCAGATGGTCGGTAGGCGCGATGCGCAAATTATGGGCGAGCGCGCGCAGCGCCAGTTGCGCGAGGTCGGCGCGGCTGGGGACGTGGATGGCCACATGATAAAGCCCGATCGTGCGCGCCACGGATGGCCGCAGGGCGCCGGTTTCGAGCACGATGAGGGGCTGGTCCCCTGCCCCCAACACCAGCGCATTGCCGGTTTCCGACAGCAGGCGCAGGCCAACAACGTCGCGCCAGATGGCGAGGGCCTTGGCGCGGTCGGTGACCGCAAGATGGACGGGACCCAGCCGCGTCGTCAGCGGCAGGAGGGGCTGGGAGCGGATATCGGTTTGAACGCTGGCGTCGATCATGGTCGGGCCTTTCGGAGACGGGGGTGGCTGAATGTCCCGTTGGATATAGTGCCCCCGCATTGTTCCAACCATCGGGCGCGAGGCGAAGGCATTGTTCGCTGGAGCGGGTGCAATAGTACGGCGGCGAGGAAGCGCCGGTGCAAGGACACCGCGGCCCCCTCCCTCGGTCCCTCCCCTCAAGGGGGAGGGAAGGCAAGGCCTCAGCAATGGTGCAGGTAGCTTCGGCCGGTTGAGGCCTTCCTGCCGCCGATGCGACCATATTAGCGATCGAGGCGTTCAATGAGACGTAACCAAGCGCGTCAAAAGCCTTGCAACGGCAAGCACTGGACAGACTAAGCTTGGGGCTCGACCCAGCAAAGGATCAAAAGCAATGACGAAGATCATGTACACCGCACGCGCCACTTCCACCGGCGGCCGCTCCGGCCACGGCGCGACCGATGATGGCGTGCTCGATGTGACGCTGACCACGCCCAAGGAGCTGGGCGGCGACGGCGCGCGCGGCACCAATCCCGAGCAGTTGTTTGCCCTGGGCTATTCGGCCTGCTTTTTGGGCGCGATCAAGGGTGCGGCGCGCAAGACCAAGACCCCGATCAGCGAAGATTCGACGGTGACGGCGGAAGTGAGCTTCCGGGACCGCGAAGACGGCGAGGGTTTCTGGATCCAGGCGGCGCTCAAGGTGCACCTGCCGGGGCTCGACAAGGCCACCGCCGAGGATGTGGTGCAGCGCGCCCATGTGATCTGCCCCTATAGCGAAGTGTCGCGCAAGGGTTTTGAGGTAACGCTCGAAGTCGAGTAGTTTTGAGTTTTGAAGGGGTGTGGGGCGATGAGGTTTGGGCCTCTCGTTCCCCCCACCCCGTCCCTCTCCCGAGGGGAGGGTGACGCTCCCGATCAGCGGTGATCGACCGCTTGGAGCTGGGTGATTGCCGCGCTTTCCTCAGGCGATCTTGAGGCCTTTGGTGAGTTCGAGGGCCTGGCGTTCGAAGAGACGGCGGTAGATGCCGGCTTTGAGGGTGATCAGCTGGTCGTGGGTGCCTTCCTCGACGATGCGGCCCTTGTCGAAGACGAGGAGGCGATCGAGGGCGCGTACCGTTGAGAGGCGGTGCGCGATGACAAGGGTGGTGCGGCCGACCATCAGGCGTTCCATGGCCTGCTGGATCAGCACTTCGCTTTCGCTGTCCAGACTCGAGGTCGCTTCATCGAGGATGAGGATGCGCGCATCGGCGAGGAATGCCCGAGCGATGGCCACGCGCTGGCGCTCGCCGCCCGAGAGCTTGACGCCCCGCTCGCCCACCATGGTCTCGTAGCCCTTGGGCAGGTTCATGATGAAGTCATGGGCGCTGGCCTGGCGGGCAGCCTGCTCGATCTGGGCGCGGCTGGCGCCGGGGCGGGCATAGGCGATGTTTTCGGCCAGGGTGCGGTGAAACAGGATCGGCTCCTGTTGCACAATGGCGATCTGGCCGCGCAGCGAGGATTGCTGCACGTCGGCGATGTTTTGCCCATCGATGCGAATGGCGCCCGAATTGACGTCATAAAGGCGCTGGATCAGCTTGACGAAAGTGGTCTTGCCCGAGCCGGAATGACCCACGAGACCCACCCGTTCGCCCGGCGCGATCTCGACCGAGAAATCGCGGTAGAGCGCGGTCTGGTGCGAACCGTACTGGAAGGTGATGTGGTCGAACTCAATCGCACCCGCAGTGATGCGGATGGGCTTGGCGCCGGGCTTGTCGTCAATGCCGAGCGGCTCGTGATTGAGACGCACCAGTTCTTCCATGTCGTTGACCGAGCGCTGCAGGTTGCGGATGTGCTGGCCGACATCGCGCAGATGCCCCTGCAGCACAAAGAACATGGTGAGGACAAAGGTGATGTCGCCCGGCGAAGCGGCGCCCTGGCGCCAGAGCAGCAGGGCCGTGCCGAGGACCGCGGCCTGCATCAGCGCCATCATGGCGCCCTGCACGCCGCCATTGATCGTGCCACGGGTCCAGACCCGGCGGGTGCGCGAGCGCCATTTGGCCACGACACTTTCGAGCCGGCTTTCCTCGCGCTCCTCGGCGCCGAACGCCTTGACCACGGAATTGCAGCTGACGGCATCGGCCAGAGCGCCGCCCATGCGGGTATCCCAGGCATTGGCGAGGGCGCCGGCGGGAGCCACGAAATTGACCGACATCAGCACGGTGACGGTGACAAAGATGATCGAGCCGATGCCAACGACAAGGCCCATGACGGGCCAGGCCAGCCCCAGGATGACGGTGGCGCCAATCAGCATCAGCAAGGAGGGCCACAGGGCCACCAGCAGCGTATCGTTGAGCAGATCAATGGCGCCATTGCCGCGCGTGATCTTGCGCACGGTGGAGCCGGCAAAGCTGTTGGCGTGCCAATCGGTCGAGAAGCGCTGCACCCGATGAAAAGCGGTGTTCACCACATTGCTCATGATGCGCAGGGTGAAGGGAATGATGTTGAAGTAAACGAGCTGGCGCAGCACGACCGAGCTCAGATAGAGCCCGACCATGGTCCAAAAGGCGATCACCGCCGCCCACCAGAAGCTCTCGTCCTGCCCCGAGCCCGAGGCGACGGCATCAACGAGACGCCCGGCAAAAATGGGGGTCAGCGCTTCGGCCAGCGTTGCCAGCAGCACCAAAGTGGCAATGGTGGCGATGCGCCAGGGCTGGCCCCGCCAATGGGCAAAGGTGAAGCCAAGCACGTCGCGAAAGGCATCGGCGCGGAAAGGAAGCTTGTTTGACGACATTGGGGGTTTCCGGCGGCGTTGGCGCACCGGTCCTCGATGGCAATGGGAAAAACGCACAACCGGAAGGGCTTAAAGGCGCCGGGGCAAGATATCAGGTTGTGGCGGAAAAAAGCGGCGCCGCGAGGGGCAGCCCGGGTAACGCCTAAACTAGCGTCGACCCGATGGGGAAACGGTGATCGATACTGTCATGCAACGCCTCCCCGGCCCGGAACAGGGGATGGTTCTTAGAGGAAGAGCCGCGTTTTGCCAAGAGCCAAAACTCACGCCAATGTGAGGGGTGGCAAGGTGAGGGGCAAAAAAACAACGGCGCGGCTTCCGGGAAGGGAAGCCGCGCCGCTGGTCGGGTGGGAGTGCCGGGGGCTCGATACAGAGTGCCCAGCCGAGAAAATCAGATCGTGTCGGTGGTGTATTCGCCATAAGCCAGGGCTGCCATGAAGGCTGCGAACATGGCAACAATTGCAGCGACGATGAGAATGGTCATTTCCGGCTCTCCGTTGTTTCTGGAGAGGGTTCTAGCCCCGGCGGGAGATGCGCTTCTTGATCTAGATCAAATGGAGTAGCGTTTTGGCTGGCCGGGCGCGGTGGGAGCGGGTAGTTTGGCCGCAGTTGTTCACTGCTTCGGTTTTATTCCATGACCACCAATGGCCCCATCGATCCCGTCAAGCTCGACAAACTGGCGCAAGTTGCCATCAAGGTGGGCCTGCAGCTGCAGCCCGGCCAGGATCTGGTGATGACCGCGCCCTTGAGCGCGGTGCCGCTGGTGCGCCGGATCACCGAGCATGCCTATAAGGCAGGCGCCGGGCTCGTGACCACGATCTATGCCGATGAGGAAGCAACGCTCGCGCGCTACAAATACGGCAGTGAGGCGAGCTTTGACCGCGCCGCGGGCTGGCTCTACCAGGGCATGGCCGATGCCTTCAAGAACAACGCAGCGCGCCTGGCGATTTCGGGCGACAATCCGATGATGCTGGCGGGCCAGGACCCCGACAAGGTGGGCCGGGCCAATCGCGCCAATTCGGCGGCCTACAAGCCGGCGCTGCAGCTGATCACCGGGTTCGACATCAACTGGAACATCGTGTCCTATCCGGGCGCGGCCTGGGCCAAGCTGGTGTTTCCCAATGATAGCGAGGAAGTGGCGGTGGGCAAGCTGGCCGACGCCATTTTTGCGGCCAGCCGTGTCGACCAGGAAGACCCGATCGCCGCCTGGGCCGAGCACAATGCCAATCTCAAGCGCCGCTGGACCTGGCTGAACGGCAAGGCGTTTTCGGCGCTGCATTATACCGGGCCGGACACCGATTTGACGGTGGGCCTTGCCGATGGGCATCGCTGGAAGGGCGGCGCCTCGGAAGCCAAGAACGGCATCACCTGCAACCCCAATATCCCCACCGAAGAAGTGTTCACGACGCCGCACCGCATGCGCGTGGATGGTTATGTGGCGGCGACCAAGCCGCTGTCGCATAATGGCGCGCTGATCGAGGAGATGCAGGGCCGGTTCGAGGGCGGGCGACTGGTGGAGCTCAAGGCATCCAAGGGGCAGGATATCTTCAACAAGGTGCTCGACACCGATGAGGGCGCTCGTCGCTTGGGTGAAGTGGCGCTGGTGCCCCATTCCTCGCCGATTTCGGCGTCGGGGATCCTGTTCTTCAACACGCTTTATGACGAAAACGCCTCCTGCCACATCGCGCAGGGCCAGTGCTATTCGGATTGCTTTGTGGGCGGCAAGGATTTGAGCCAGGAGCAGATCAATGCCCAGGGCGGCAACAGCTCCAATATCCATATCGACTGGATGATTGGCTCGGACAAGATCGACATCGATGGCGTGCATGCCGACGGCTCGCGCGAGCCGGTGATGCGCGGGGGCGAATGGGCCTAGCGCGGCGCGTTTACCGCGCCATCATCGCCGCAAGTTTCTTGCTGGTGCTGGTGTGCGGCGGCATGGCCTTCGATATCTGGCGCTATGGCGAAGCGAGCTCAGCCGAGCCCGCTGACGCCGCTTTGGTGCTGGGGGCAGCGGTGATCGGGGAGCGGCCGACGCCGGTGCTCGAGGAGCGGCTGCGCCATGCCCAGGAGTTGCATGATCGCGGCCAAGTCAGGCGCATTGTCGTCACCGGAGGTCTCAGCCCCGAGGATGATTTGACCGAGGCGGAGGCCAGCCGGCGCTGGCTCGTGTCGCGCGGCGTGCCCGCGGGCGATGTTGTGCTCGAGGATCAATCGCGCACGACGATCGAGAACCTCGCCTTTGGCAAGGCGGTGCTGGAAGCGCATGGGATCGGCAGCGTGTTGATCGTGTCGGACCCCATCCATATGCGCCGCGCAATCATGATCGCGGACCGGCTGGGCGTTATCGCCAGACCCTCGCCGACGCCCACGACGCGCTATCGCAGCTGGCAAACCCAGGTGCCGTTTCTGGCCAAGGAAGTGTGGTTCATGGCGCAGTATCTCGTGACGGGGATGTAGCGGGGCTAGTCCAGCGGCTTGAGGCCGGCAAGGAGCGTCGGCAAGAGTTCGGTGACGGTGGGGTGGATGTGCATCGTCTGCGTCATCGAGGTGTAGGGCAGATCGCCGGTCATCAGCTGCAGCAGCGATTGCACCACCTCGTCGCCGCGGATGCCAAGGATCGCGGCACCGAGGATGCGCTGGGTTTGCGCATCGACAAAGACCTTCATCAGCCCCTCGGTTTCGCCCCGCTCGCGGGCGCGGGCGACCTTGCTCATGGGCATGGTGGCACTGAGCACCGGGCGGCCGAGCTTACGGGCTTCGCTTTCGCCGATGCCGATGCGTCCCAGGGGCGGGTCGATGAAGAGGCCGTAGACGGTGGTGCGGCCGGCAATGGAACGGGTGCCGCCATCGAGGAGGTTGTCGGCGACGATCTCGAACTCGTTGTAGGAGGTATGGGTCCAGGCGCCGCGGCCGTTGATGTCGCCCATGGCCCAGATGCCGGGTACCGCCGTGCGCAGGTGATCGTCGGCGGGAATATAGCCATGCTTGTCGGCCTCGAGGCCCGCGGCGGGGAGGTCGAGGTCCTCGCTGTTGGGGGTGCGGCCGAGCGCAAGGAGGAGATGGCTGCCCGAGAGGGTTTGGTCGGCATTGGGGCCGCGGCGGGCCAAGGCGATGCCGGTGCCGTCGCGGCGGACGGACTGCACTTCGGTATCGAACAGGAACTGGACGCCGTCTCGCTCGAGGATCTGGCGGATGGCGGCGGAGATGTCGGGGTCTTCGCGGCTGGCGGGACGGTCGCCGCGGGCGACGATCGTGACCTTGGCGCCGAACCGGGCATAGATCTGGGCAAATTCGAGCGCCACATAGCTCGCGCCGGCAATCACCAGATGCTCGGGGAGGGTGTCGAGTTCGAGGATGGTGGTGTTGGTGAGATAGGGCACATCCTCGATCCCCGGCCAATCGGGGATGCTTGGGCGGGCGCCGGTGTTAATGAAGAGGCGCGGGGCGGTGAGGCGGCGGTTGTTGACCTCGACCTCGGTGGGGGAGACGAAGCGGGCGGAGCCGGTGATGAGTTCGAGCCCCTCGGTGTTGCCGAGCCAATCGGTCAGGCTTTGCACGGAAGCATTGACGACCTTGTCCTTGCGCGCCTTGACCGCCCGCATGTCGACGCGGACCGGGCCATCGAGCAGAACGCCGTAATCGATGGCATGGCGGGCCATCCAGGCGGCGCGGGCGCTGGCGACGAGGGTTTTGGTCGGGGTGCAGCCATCATTGACGCAGGTGCCACCGAGATGGGTGCGCTCGACGAGGGCCGTCTTGTGCCCGGCTTCGGCGAGCCGCGCGGCCAGGAACGGCCCGGACTGGCCCGCCCCGATGATGATGGCATCAAACTGCTCGGCCATGGGAACCCCCTTGCTGCTCACCAGCTTAGTGCGGGATGGGCGGAGCCGCCAGCCCCGAGCGGGATGGTTAAGCGGGCGATAGCCAGTCACCCTGATCCGGCTTGCACCCGGTGTCCCCGCGGGCCAGTGTTCGGGGACCCGAAGAGGAGTGTTGTTGCATGACCCCCGAAGAGCGAATTGCCGTTTCGAGCTGGTCGCTGCACCGGCTGCTGGGCAGCACCTATCCCCATGATTTGACCAGCAATGAAGTGGGGAGGGAGGAGCTGACCTATGGCGAGGGCAGCGAAACCCTGCTCGACCTGCCTTCGGCGCTGAAACGACATGGCTATCACCGGCTCGAGCTGGTGTCGTTTCACCTGCGCAGCCGTGATCCGATTTATCTGGAAGAACTGCGGGCGAGCCTTGCGCATTCGGAGGTGCGGCTGCAGACCCTGTTGATCGATGCCGGCGACATCACCGATCCCGTGCATGGCGATCGCGACCGGGACTGGATTGCCGGCTGGATCGAAGTCGCCAATACACTGGGCGCAGACAATGCCCGGGTGATTGCCGGCAAGCAGAAGCCGACCATGGCGGCGCTGGATCGCTCGGTGGCTGCGCTGCGCATCCTCGCTGATCGCAATGCGGGCTCATCGGTGCGGCTCGTGACCGAGAACTGGTTTGACCTGTTGCCGACGCCGCAGCAGGTGCATTGGCTGCTCGATCAACTGGAGGGACGCGTTGGATTGCTGATGGATTTTGGCAATTGGTCGGGGCCGGGCAAATACGAGGCGCTGGCATCCATCGCGGGGCGGGCGGAGCTCTGCCATGCCAAGGCGCATTTCTCAGATATTGGGGTTCTCGATGAGGCGGATTACTCCGCCTGCATCGTTGCGGCCGAAAATGCCGGTTACCGCGGCCCCTATACCCTGATTTATGACAATGACGTGCTGCGGGAATGGGACGGCTTGCGCCATGAGCGGGACTTCGTGATCGGCTGGTCCGAGCACGAAGAAGAGGTCTAGGGCAAGGCGGCCGCGAGCGGGGTGGTCTGGCGCGGCATGCGGTTCCAGGCGTCCAGCGCGGCGATCTTGTAGGCTTCGGCCAAGGTCGGGTAATTGAAGGCATTCTCGACGAAATAGTCGAGCGTGCCGCCCAGATTGAGCACGGCCTGGCCGATATGAATGAGCTCGGTCGCGCCCTCCCCCACGATGTGGACGCCCAGCAATTTGCGGTCCTCGAGCGAAAACATCATTTTCATCATGCCCGACTGCAAGCCCATGATGTGGCCGCGCGAGGTTTCGCGGAAGCGCGCAACGCCGCTTTCATAGGGAATGCCTTGCGTGCGCACCTGCTGCTCGGTGAGCCCAACAGTTGAAATCTCGGGCACGGCATAGATGCCATAGGGGAAGAACTCGGGAGCGGGGTGCATGGCCGCGCCGCAGGCATGAAGGGCCGCAATCCGCCCCTGCTCCATGGACGTAGAGGCGAGCGAGGGAAAGCCGATTACGTCGCCGGCGGCATAGATGTTGCGCACATTGGTTTGGAAGGTGGCAGGGTCGACCTTGAGGCGGCCGCGATCCTGCGGGGTGATGCCGGCGTTTTCGAGCCCCAGATTGGCGGTCGCGCCAGAGCGGCCGGCCGCATAAAGCAGCATGTCGGAGCGAATGCGGCGCCCGTCGGCGAGGATCGCGATCGGCCAGCCTACGGAATCGAGCTCGACCTGATCGACCTTGGCTCCGAGACGCAAGGTGACGCCGCGCTGGCGCAGTTCGTGGGTGAACTCCTCGATGATCTCGCGGTCGATGAAATCGAGAATGGTGTCCTTGGGCTCGATGATGGTGACGGGCACATCGAGCGCCGAAAAGATGGTGGCGTATTCGATGCCGATCACGCCGGCCCCGACCACGGTCAGGCTCTTGGGCACGCGCGGCTCGAACACGAGGCTATCGCTATCCACTACGGAGCGGTCGTTGAAGGGGATATTGGCGGGGCGATAAGGGGTGGTGCCTACGGCGATCACGCCGTAATCAAAGGAAAAGACGTGCTCTTCGCCATCGGGGTCGGTGACGCTGATCCGGTTGGTATCAAGAAAGCGCGCCATGCCGCCAAAGGTGCGCACGCCATTGCGGGCGAACTGATGCTCGAGCACTTCGATTTCGTAATCGAGCGTCTTGCGCAGGCGCGAGCCCAGATCCTTGCCCTCGATCTCCTTTTTCACCCGATAGGCGAGACCATAAAAGCCGCGCTCGCGCCAACCCGAAAGGTTGAGCACGGTTTCGCGCAGGGTTTTCGAAGGGATGGTGCCGGTATGGACCGAAACGCCACCCAGGCGCAGCCGGTTTTCCACCACCAGCACCGAGCGGCCGAGCTTGGCTGCCTGCACGGCGGCACGGCGGCCGGCGGGGCCGCTGCCGATCACCACGATATCATAATGGTCCATGAAGACTCCTTGAGGTGCCGGTGACGGGAGGCGATTTCGCCCTTCCCGGGCAGGACGGGCAAGACGAAGCGGCGCAAGGCCGCAAGAGGGCGGGCTAGGCGGGCGGCGCTCCTGGTCAGAGCGCCGCAACCGGGGTGGGCAGGTCATAAAATTTTTGCACCACGTCCCAGCCCTCCTGGGCGGTGTCGACCACGTTGAACAATTCAAGATCATTGGGCGAGATGGTTCCGGCTTCCGCCAGCGCCTCGAAATTGATGACCTTGCTCCAAAAGCTCGCGCCAAACAGCAAGAGCGGCACCCGGGCCATGCGGCCGGTCTGGATCAGGGTCAGCGCCTCGAAGAATTCATCAAGCGTGCCAAAGCCGCCGGGGAACACCGCGACTGCCTTAGCGCGCAGGAGAAAATGGATCTTGCGCGTGGCAAAATAATGAAAGTTAAACGAAAATTCCGGCGTGACGAAGAGATTGGGCGCCTGCTCATGGGGCAAAACGATGTTGAGCCCGATGGAGGGCGCGCCCACATCGGCCGCACCGCGATTGCCCGCTTCCATGACGCCCGGGCCGCCCCCGGTCACCACCACGAATTCCTTGAAATCAAGGCTGCGCGAGGTTTCCGAGGCGAGGCGCGCAAAATCGCGCGCCACATCATAGTAGCGCGAGGCGGCTTCCAGATTGGTTTTCTGGGTCTGGTTCTTGGCGGCCCAGGCCGGCTTGCCGGGCTCGGGAATGCGCGCACCACCAAACAGGACCACGGTGGAATTGATCCCCGCTTCGCGCAGACGGAACTCGGGTTTGAGATATTCCAGCTGGAAGCGGACGCCGCGGATGTCCTCGGAGGTGAGAAAGTCGTCATCGGCGAAAGCCAGGCGGAATGCGGATGACTGGGTCTGGGGCGTATTGGGAGCGCGCTGGGAAGCGTCAATGTCCTCCTGGGAGGTACGCAACGGGGTGGGACGGCGTCTGGCCAAGAAAAGCTCCGATACGGGCAGTTGGGTTTTGTGGTGAGTTAAGCGGGCGGGGAACGCGGGGTAAAGGGTCGCACCCCGCAAAGGGCCGCGCCCTTATCATATAGGTATTTGGACCCGATCTTGAAGACGATGGCCGCGGCGGCGGGCAGATTGGTCGCCGTCGAGCCGCGCTCGAGCGCGGATCAAGGGCGCCCCGCACCGGTCTTGCCCCTTGCCTTTGCGGCCATTTATTCGCATATAGCGCCTCGGGAGGTTGGCGCGGACGTGTTCCTCGCCAACCGGGTCAGGTCCGGAAGGAAGCAGCCCCAACGAGACCTGCACGGGTCGTTGCCAGCCTCCTATTTATTCCCGAGCTGAGCCAGCGGCTCCCCGGTTTTTTCCTTTTTCACCATGCATTGGAGGGCAGGATGGCGGACGCTCAAACCTCGCCTTATCTGGTGCTGGCCCGCAAATATCGCCCGCGCGACTTCTCGACCCTCGTGGGGCAGGACGCGATGGTGCAGACGCTGGGCAATGCGTTCAAGCAGAACCGCATCCACCACGCCTTTATCCTGACCGGCGTGCGCGGCGTGGGCAAGACCACGACAGCGCGCATTCTGGCGCGCGCCTTCAATTATGAGGATGCGAGCGGACGGCACCCCACGCTTGACCTCTCGGTCGAGGGCGAGCATTGCCGCGCCATCATCGAGGGGCGCCATGTCGATGTGGTGGAGATGGATGCCGCGTCCAATACCGGCATCAACGACATTCGCGAAATCATCGACTCCGTCAAATACGGTCCGGTGTCGGCGCCGTTCAAAGTCTATGTGATCGACGAAGTGCATATGCTCTCGACGGCGGCCTTCAACGGGCTGCTGAAAACGCTCGAAGAGCCGCCGCCCTATGTGAAGTTCATTTTCGCGACCACCGAGATCCGCAAGGTGCCGGTGACCATCCTGAGCCGCTGCATGCGGTTCGACCTCAGGCGGATCACGCCCGAGGTGATGACGGATTATCTGCAATCGATCCTCGAGCAGGAAGGCATCGGGTTCGAGCCCGAGGCGCTCGCCATGATCGTGCGGGCGGGTGAAGGCTCGGCGCGCGACAATCTGAGCCTGCTCGACCAGGCAATCGCCCATGGCGATGGCGCGGTGACGGCCGCAACCGTCAAGGCGATGCTGGGCCTGGGGGACCGGTCGCGGATCATCGATCTGTTTGAAGAAGTGATGGCCGGGCGGATCGGCGATGCCCTGCAAACGCTGCGCGCGCTTTATGACCTCGGTGCCGATCCGCAAACGCTGATGGCCGATCTTGCCGATTTCACCCATCTCGTAACGCGCATCAAAGTGGTGCCGGCGGCGGGCGAGGATTTGTCGCTGACCCCCGACGAGCGCGTGCGCGGGGCCGAATATGCCGGGCGGCTGCCGATGCGAGCGCTGTCGCGGGCCTGGCAGATCCTCTTCAAGGGCCACGAGGAAGTTGGGCGGGCCAACAATGCCCTGCAGGCCGCCGAAATGGTGCTGGTGCGCCTGGCTTATGCGGCCGATCTGCCGACGCCCGATGAGCTGATTGCCAAGCTGGCCAACCAGCCCGCTCCCGCGCCGGCGTTGCCGCCCGGAGCGCCGATGGGCCGTGGTCCGTCCGGCGGCGGTGGCGGCGGGCAGGCGATGCGGATCGAGGCGCCGCAACCATTTCAGAACGAGCCGGCGGTATCGCGCACCCTGCCCTCGCCCGAGGAGGCGCCCCAGGCGCTGGCGCAGCCGGTGCTGGTGGCGACCCAACCACTGGAAACGGTGCAACCCGCGCCGCCTCCGCCGCCAGCCATGGCAAAAGTGGGGAGCTATCGCGAACTGATTGCGCTGGCGGGCGCCAAGCGCGACGTGTTGCTTAAGCTCGCACTGGAATCGCAGATGCGGCCAGTGTCGTTCAGCGAAGGGCAAATCGAGGTGGCGCTGGCCGAAGGCGCCGATCCCGGCATCATCGCCATGTTGTCGGCGCGGCTGCAGCAATGGACCGGTTCGCGCTGGCTCGTGACCGTATCGAGCAAGCCGCCCGAAGGCCTCACGTTCCGGCAGGAGCAGCAGGAGCGGCAAAAGGCGGCTCACGCGGCGGCCCACGAGGACCCGCTGGTGCAGGCCATACTTGAGACCTTTCCGGGTGCGAAGGTCGTGAATGTGAAATTGCGCGACGATGCCGTTGCGCCAGAGGCCGAAGCGGCCCCCCTGCCAGCAGAAGAGGACGAGGAATGAAAGACATCATGGGCATGATGAAGGCCGCCACCGAGATGAAGAGCAAGATGGAGGCCATGCAGGCCGAGCTCGGCGACCTCGTGGTGGAAGGCCAGGCCGGCGCGGGCATGGTGACCGTGTCGCTCAATGGCAAGGGCGAGATGCGCGGCGTGCGGATCGATCCGAGCCTGTTCAAGGACGACGATGTGGAAGTGCTCGAAGACCTGATCGTGGCCGCCCACAACGACGCCAAGAGCAAGGCGGAAGCCGAAATGCAGCGCAAGATGGCGGAAGTCACCTCCGGCCTGCCGCTGCCACCGGGCATGAAGCTGCCGTTCTAGGTTTGTTGGACTGATGTGAAGGCGCGGGGCATTCCCGCGCCCATCCCGTTGCGGCGCGTGGCGCCACCTCTTCGCCCATCGGCGTCGGGGCAGGAATGATGTTGATGGCGAGCGGCGGACCCGAAATTGAACAGCTGATCCAGCTGATGGCGCGCTTGCCGGGCCTGGGGCCGCGTTCGGCGCGACGGGCGGTGCTGCAGCTGATCAAGAAAAAGGATCAGCTGATGATCCCGCTATCGGCCGCGCTTGACCGGGCCGTCCTGGCGGTGCGCACCTGCGAAGTGTGCGGCAATGTCGATACGCAAAGCCCCTGCGCCATTTGCGCCGATCCGCGCCGCAACGAAAGCGGCATGCTGCTCGTGGTGGAAGATGTCGCCGATCTGTGGGCCCTGGAGCGCGCGGGAGTCGGGGCGGTGAAATACCATGTGCTCGGGGGCGTGCTGTCGCCGCTCGATGGCGTGGGCCCCGATGATCTTTCCATCGAGGCACTGCTGGCGCGGGCGCCCGAGTTCAGCGAGATCGTCCTCGCCATCAATGCGACCGTCGAGGGGCAAACCACGGCCCACTACATCACCGACCGGCTGGGGCATGGCACCACCAAGGTAACGCGCCTCGCCCACGGGGTGCCCGTGGGCGGGGAGCTCGATTATCTGGATGAAGGCACGTTGAGCCAGGCGCTCAAGGCGCGCACGCTGGTTTAGCGGACGCCCTTGTCGGGATCAAAGCCGTCGCCTTCTTCCCATTCGGTTTCATCGAGCGGCTCGGGCTCGTCTTCGTCATCATCGAAGGGAGCGCTGTCGGCGGCTTCCCCGGTGATGCCGGCGCGGCCATCCACATCGTCGGGCGAGAGGGCATCGAGGTGGTCCTCGGGATCCTGCGCCAGAACGCCCGTGGCATTGCCATAGTCGAATTCATCGTCGGCATCGGCCAGTGAACCCGAGAGTTCGGCGATGGCGCGATCGATTTCGTCGAGCAGCGGATCGGTATCGGGATTGGTGGCAAGATCGCCGGCCTGGCGGGCGCGGATCTGGTCGGCCAGTTCGCGCAGGCGATCGACGCGTTCGCCCGCCGGGCGGTCCTCGCCATAAAGCAGGTCGTCCACCTCATCCTGGCTGATCGGTTGGCCGACAATGACTTCGTCGACGGCATCGGCCGGTGCGGTGTCCTGCGGCAGGATAGAGCCGGGATGGTTTGTGGGCATGGCTTGCTTCCTTGAGCGAGAGTGTTCGAAGCACACAACGCGCCGGAGCGAGCGCGGGTTCACTGCACCGATCAACTGCTTGGGGGACTGCAACGGGGCGCCGGCCGGCTCGTTGCTGGATCAACGCAAGGAGCGATTGATGAGCAAGGCACTGCAGAAGGGAACGAAGGTGACGTGGAACTGGGCCGGCAGCACGGCACAAGGCACGATCGTGGAGCGGTTCACCGATAAGGTCACCCGCACCATCAAGGGCGCCGAGGTGACGCGCAATGCCAGCCAGGAGGAGCCGGCCTTTTTGATCCGGCAGGAGGATGGCGACGAGGTGCTGAAAAGCGCCAGCGAGCTGGAAGCGAAGTAGACAGGAGCGCCTACTCGCCGGGGCGAAGTAAGCCGCGGGCTTACTCGCCGGCGAAGTAAGCTACGGGCTTACTCGCCGGCCAGACGGGGTTGTTCCTCGAAATCCATGGCGTCGATGCGCTCGCCGCGCTTGTTGATCTTGCCGGTGGAGGTGAGGATATCGCCGATGTCGCGGCTGGCCTGGTTGAAATGGGTCTGCAGCTTATTGACCCGCTCGTCGAGACGCCCGAGATCGGCCAGCAATTCGCGCACCTCGCCCTGGATCAAATGGGCCTGTTCGCGCATGCGCACATCGCGCAAGAGGGCCTGGATCACCTGCACCGAGAGCATCAGGAGGGCGGGCGAGACGATGACGACGCGGGCGCGGGCGGCCTTTTGCACCACATCGGGAAAATGCTCGTGAATATCGGCGAAGATGGATTCGGAGGGCACGAACATGAAGGCGGTGTCCTGGGTTTCCCCGGGAATCAGGTATTTTTCCGCAATCGCCTTCACATGCACGCCGATATCGCCGCGAAACTGGGTTTGCGCGGCGCGCAAGGTTTCGGGTGAGTCAGCCATGCCCAGGCGCTGCCAGCTTTCGAGCGGAAACTTGGCATCGATCACGAGGCTCGGTGCGCCATTGGGCATGAGCACGAGGCAATCGGGGCGGTTGTTGTTGGAAAGCGTAGTCTGGAAGGAATAGCTGTTGGGCGCCAGCCCATCGGCAATGATCGCTTCCATGCGCCCCTGCCCGAAAGCCCCGCGGGTTTGCTTGTTGGCCAGAATGGATTGCAGCGACACGATCTCGCTCGAGAGCGAGGTCATGGTGGATTGGGCGCGATCGATGACCGCGAGGCGCTCATGGAGCTTGGAGAGCCCTTCATCGGTCTTGGCGCGGGTTTCCTGCAGGGCCTGGCCGACGCGTTGAGAGGTGGAATCGAGCCGTTCATTGACCAGACGCGCCAGATCGGAGGTGCGCGAGCCAAAGATCTCGGACATGGTTTGCATGCGGCCCGTCATTTCCGACTGCACCTGCATGAGCCCGGCGAGATGGCGCTCCATGGCTTCCGAGCGCGCCAGCACCGCGGCGGTTTCGGCCGCTCGCGCCCGGCCGGTGCGCAGCGCCGCCAGCAACAGCACCAGCAGCAGCAGGACGATGAGCCCGCCCCCCGCCGCGAGTGCCTGGAGCGGAGTGACTGCGAATTGGCCGAAAACAAGAAGCGGGCTTTCCATGCTGCTGGTTTAGGACGATTCGGGCGTTCCTCCTATGTTCTTGTGCGGCGCGGCGCAAACCGGCGACCAGTTGCGGAGGGAGTGACCCGGATTTTATGGGGCAACAACACAGGTTTAGGGAATGCCTACTCCCGCCCCCCGGCGCGTTGCGGGTGGAGCCAGGAGAGAGCCATGCCACGATATTTCTTTGATACCGATGATGGTGACGTCTTGTTCAGGGACGAGATCGGCTCTGACCTGGCTAGTGACCACGCCGCGCGCGACGAAGCCTCAAGCGCCCTGGCGGAACTGGCCAAGGACCATATTCCCGGGGCCTACCCGCAAAAGAACATCACCATGTGGGTGCGCAATGAAGAGGGTGAGCCGATCCTGCAACTGGCGCTGAGCTTTGCGATCCGGCCCCTGAAATAGCGGCGCGGGCGCTACCGACCAGTTCGCGCAATTCAGTCGAGCTCCCCGGCGTAAGCGGCCAACTGATCAATGGTGGTGCCCCAGCCATCATCAAAGCCCAGTTCGGCGTGCTTGCGGCTATCGGCGGCGTTTTTGTGGAGGACACGGGCGGAATAGCGGGTGCCCGGCCCTTCGGGCGTAAAGGTGATGATCGCCGTCAGCGCCAGCCATGGCTCGGTGGGACGCCAGCCTTCGGCCAGGGCCGTGGTCCAGACCAGGCGCTGCTCGGGCAAAACATCGAGAAAGCAGGCTTCCACATGGGGTTGGAACGGCCCCTCCCCTTCGCGCATCCGGGTTTCAAAGCCGCCGCCGGGGCGCAGATCGAGCTTGACCACCTCGCATTCGATGGGCGCCGGGATCCACCAGCGCGCGAGATGCTCCGGCCGGCTCCAAGCAGTCCAGACCTTGGCGGGCGCTGCGTTGATGAAGCGAGTAATGGTGAGTTCGTCGTCGCAAACAGTCATGGATTTGGCTCCGCGGCCAGATGGTTTTCGACATAAGCCGCGAGCCGATCCGCCCCGGCGCTCCAGAATGCACGTTGCTCGGCCAGCCAGCTTTCGGCTTGCAGCAGCCGCTCGGGCTCGATGCGGCAGGTGCGAATACGGCCGGTTTTTTCCGTCGCGATCAAACCTGTCTCCTCAAGCACCCGCAAATGCTTGAGAAAGGCGGGCAGGCCCATGGCGAAGGGCTCGGCTAGTTGCTTGACCGGCTTGGGGCCAGCCAGCAGCTGGCGGAGCACCGCCCGCCGTGTCGGGTCGGCAAGGGCGTGAAAGGCTCCGTCAAGGGCTGGGTCATAGTTCTCCATGTGGTGAACTATAGACATCAGTTCACCACTTGGCAAACTAAACCTGCTGCGCGTTGGTAAGGGGCGCTCAGGCGGCGTCCGGCGGGTCCTGGTCAAACTGGCCGGCGCCAGAAACGGGAGCAAGCCAGGGTTCGCGGCGCTTGATCCAGCCTTCGCGGGTGGGCACGAAGGCGGCCGGGACCTGATCGAGCGAACCCAGCACGATTTCAGCGCCGGTTTCGTCGAGGTGGAAGAGCGGCGCGCCGCATTGGGGGCAAAAGCTGCGCCCCTCAAAAGTGGCGTAAGTGCCGGTGACCGAGAAGCGCTCGACCGGCCAGTCGGCATAATACAAAAAGGTGCTGCCGGTTTCGCGCCGGCAATCGGTGCAATGGCAAAGGCCCACTTTGAGCGGTTCGCCCGTCACTTGGTAGCGCACCGCGCCACAGCGGCAACCACCCTGATAGGTTGTTGGCATGGCGTTATTCCTCCCTGTTGCGGCAACGGAACGGCCTTGGCGGGGTTCCAGCGCAGTTGACCGGAAGCGCCGAAAATACCATATCGGGAACAATTCCCTTTTTGCCTGGACGAATTAACATGGCTATCCGCCCCATTCTTGTGTTGCCCGACCAGCGGCTGCGTGCCGTCGCCGACGCCATCCCCGAGGTGGACGAGGAGATCAAGACGCTGGCCAAGGACATGCTGGATACCATGTATGACGCGCCCGGCATTGGTCTTGCCGCCCCCCAGATCGGGGTGATGAAGCGCATCGTGGTCATGGACCTGGCGGGCGAAGGCGAAACGCCCGATCCGCTGGTGATGATCAATCCCGAGATCACCAAGGTTTCCGACCAGATCCAGGTGACCGAAGAAGGCTGCCTGTCGATCCCCGAGCTCTACTATGAAGTGGAGCGGCCTGACGCGGTGACGGTGAAGTACACCGATCTGGATGGCAATGAAGTGGTTCGCGATGCCGATGGCAAGCTGGCCGTTTGCATCCAGCACGAGATCGATCATCTCGATGGCGTACTTTACATCGACTATCTCAGCCGCCTCAAGCGCGACCGGGTGATCAAGAAGTTCGACAAGGCCGCCAAGCGCGCCGCGGGGTAGCCACGCCACGACCACGTGGTTCGAGGCTGCGCTGCGCTGCGCACCTCACCATGAGGTCTACTGCAGGAGCGCAGCAGACCGATCATCTAAAAGTCTACCGAAGCTGTAGGCGTGCCCAGGAGTTTGCCGATGCGCGTTGTTTTCATGGGCACGCCCGAATTTGCCGTGCCGACCCTGTCCGAGATTGTTTCGAGCGGGCAGGAGGTGGTGGCGGTTTATGCGCGTGCGCCAAAGCCCGCCGGGCGCGGGCAGGCGGAACGCAAGTCGCCGGTGCATCTGGCGGCGGAAGCCATGGGCATTCCCGTGTTGACGCCGCGCTCACTCAGGGGCCCCGACGAGCAGGGCGTATTTGCGCTCCATGATGCCGATCTCGCGGTGGTGGTGGCCTATGGGCTCATCCTGCCTAAGCCCATTCTGGAAGCGCCGCGGCTGGGGTGCCTCAACCTGCATGGCTCCTTGCTGCCGCGCTGGCGGGGCGCGGCGCCGATGCAGCGCGCGATCATGGCCGGGGATACGCAAACCGGCGTCATGGTGATGCGGATGGAAGAAGGGCTCGACACGGGTCCGGTGGCGCTGGGCGAAGTGATCCCAATCGGACCCGACACCACGGCGGGCGAATTGCACGATACCATGATGCGGGTGGGGGCCGATTTGATGGGCCGGGCGCTGGCGGCGCTCGAGCGGGGCAGCCTTGATTTCACCCCGCAGCCCGAAGCGGGCGTCACCTATGCCAAAAAGATCGAAAAGGGCGAAACCCGGATCGACTGGTCGCGGCCGGCGGCTGAGGTGCACAACCATATTCGCGGGCTGTCGCCCTTTCCGGGCGCCTGGTTCGAGATCGAGCTCGGTGGCAAGCCGGTGCGCGTCAAGGCGCTGCGCTCGACGCTGGCGGAGGGATCAGGGGCGCCCGGCACGGTATTGCCGGAGCTGACCATTGCCTCCGGGACTGGCGCCGTGCGGCTCGTCCAGGTGCAGCGCGAAGGCAAGACGGCGATGGATGCCGCGACGTTTTTGCGCGGTGCCGGCGCGCTGCCGGAGAAGATCAGTTGATCGCGAAGTTCGAGATTTGTGCTCCCTTCCCCCTTGAGGGGGAGGGCCGGGGTGGAGGGTGGCCTTGTGGGTCACTGATGGACCCCCTCCCCCGGCCCCTCCCCTCAAGGGGGCGGGGAGGCCAGACCTTGGGCCGGTGCTGAGCCATGGCCCGGTTCAAGCTCGTTCTGGAATATGACGGCACCCCGTTTTCGGGCTGGCAGGTGCAGCCAACCCGGCTGAGTGTGCAGGGCGTGCTGGAAGACGCGATCGAGCGGTTTTCGGGCGAGCGGGTCGTAACGCAAGCGGCGGGCCGCACCGATGCGGGGGTGCATGCGTTGGGCCAGGTGGCGCATTTTGACCTTTCGCGCGCATGGGACCCGTTCCGGGTGCGCGAGGCGCTCAATTATCACTTGCGGCCCCATCCGGTGGCGGTGATATCGGCCGCAGCGGTGGACGAGAGCTTTGAAGCGCGGTTTTCCGCCACCGCGCGCCATTACGAATACCGTATCCTCAATCGACGGGCGCCGGCGGTGATCGAGCGCAACCATGTGTGGCACTTGCCCATGCCGCTCCAAGCCGAGCCGATGCACGAAGCGGCGCAGGGCATTCTGGGCCTGCATGATTTCACGACGTTCCGGGCGGCTGAGTGCCAGGCCAAGTCGCCGCTGCGCACGCTCGACCGGCTCGATGTGCGGCGCGAGGGCGAGCATATTGTCGTGGTGGCGAGTGCGAGGAGCTTCTTGCATCACCAGGTGCGCTCGCTGGTGGGCTCACTCAAGCTCGTGGGTGAGGGCAAATGGGCGCCGGAACGCTTGCGCCAGGTGCTCGATGCGCGAGACCGGCGTCAATGCGGGGCGATGGCGCCGTCAGCCGGGCTGTATCTGACCGGGGTCGACTACTAGACGGGCGGCGGCACTGCCGGCATCAGCATGCCGTAAAATAGCAGCAGCCCGATGCTGGCGCCCACCAGCTGGGCGACAATGAACATCGCCACCTGCATGGGCGAGAGCGTCACGATCAGGCGGGCAATGTTGATGTCGATGATGATCACGACGATGATCACGCCGAAAAAGGCAATGCCGCCGCCATCGCCCACCAGCAGCAGGAGCAGCGACAGGAAGGCAGTAAAGAACGTGGTCCAGTTATCGGCGACCAGGAAGGGCACGAAGCCATCGGTGCGCCCGAGCTGGCGCAGCACCACATAGGCGAGAGCCGCCTGGAGCAGGAACAACACGCCATTCATCAGCAGGCCACGGGTGGCCAGGCCCGGCTCAAGCCCAAGGCCGAACAATTGCGGCACAAAGGCCGAGATCGCGTTGGCCAGGAGGAAGGCAATAAAGGAGCCGATCAGGCCGCGCTGGCTGAAATCGAAAAAGCTTGCTGCCTGCCGGTTGCCGGTCAGGAGCGCAAAGCAGCCGCGTGCCGCACTGGCCAGTTCATCGCGAAAACTCGTGGTCGGCTGGGCCAATGGTTACTCGGCAATCATAGGGGGGACGCGGCGGGGTTCAGGAGCATGTAAAGGCTCACCGGCATGCCGACAAGCAGCGCGATCGTTAAAACTGCAAATGCGACCGAAACGCCTCGGCTCCAGCCGGCCGCAACACGCCCGAGGCGATAAAGCAAATAGCCCAGCGCGAGCCAGACCAGCAGCAGCGCGGGGCCGCCGATGAGGGAAACCACCGTCCCGGCAACAAGATAGGCCACCAGCGCATAAATGCCGGGGACCAGCAAAGTGCGCAGCGGAGCCGGGCTGGCCAGAACGCGCTTGGTGATCTGGATGGCCAGCAGCAGCGCCAGGATGGACAGCGCCTGCACCACCAGCGCCGAAGCGATGCCCATCATGCTGGGCATGCCAACGCCCATGGAGGCGAAGGCGACGGACAGAAAGGCGAAAAACAGGAAGATGGACAGCGCGGCCGCGAGGCCTGGATTGGTCAGGGTGAAGTGCTGCGACCAGGCGGGGTCACCGCGCAGCAGCAGCATCCAGCCGCGCCAGGCCCGGGTGAGCGCCGCCCAAAGCTTCACGCAACCGCACCGGCAAAAAAGCGGCGCATGAATTGCGTGTAGATCTCGGTCAGCCCAGTGAGATCGGAGATGGCGATGTGCTCGTCTATCTTGTGCATGCTGGGGCCCACAAGACCACATTCCACCACCGGACCATAGGGGGCAATGAAGCGGGCGTCCGAAGTGCCGCCGCCGGTGGAATATTGCGGGCGCTGCCCGGTGCGGTCCGCGATGGTGTCCGACAGCAATGCAACATGCTCGCCGAGGGGGGACAGGAAGGACAGCGAGGGGCGGCCGGTGACCTCGAAGCGCACGGTGGTGCCGGAGGGATCCACCTCGGCGATGCGCTCGCGCACCCATTGTGCCAGGGTGTCGGGGGTCCAGCCATCGTTGAAGCGGATATTGAAGCGCAGCGTCCCGGCGGCGGGGATCAGATTGGCAGTGGGATTGCCCACATCGATCGAGGTGAGCTCGAGATTGCTGGCGGGGAAATGCTCGGTCGGGGTGTCGAGACGCGTTTCGCTTAGGGCGAGAGCAATGCGGGACAGTACGGGGAGCGGGTTGTTGGCCTTTTCCGGATAAGCGACATGGCCCTGGGTGCCCTCGACGGTGACGACGCCCGAGAACGAGCCGCGCCGGCCGATCTTGATGCTGTCACCCAGGGTAGCGGCGGAACTCGGCTCGCCCACCAGGGCGAAGTCGAAACGGTGACCCTGTTCATTGGCCCAGGCCATGAGCTTGCCGGTGCCGTTGACCGCGTCGGCTTCCTCGTCATTGGTGATGGCGAGCATGATCGTGCCGGCGTCAGCGGGAATGGCGGCGGCAGCGGCGACAAAGGCTGCAATGCCCGACTTCATGTCGGCGGCGCCACGGCCATAAAGCTTGCCCTCGCTGGGGCGGGCGGTGAAGGGGTCACTGGTCCAGAGGGCTGGATCGCCAGGGGGCACCACATCGGTGTGGCCGGCGAACAGGAGCCGCCGACCGCCCTGCCCCCGGATCGCGAAGAGATTGTCCACCGGGTAGGAGCCGTCGCCCTCAAAGCGGAGGCGGTGGATTGCGAAGCCGAGCTTTTGCAGTTCGGTTTCGAGCAGGTCGAGCGCGCCGGCCTCTTGGGGGGTCACCGAGGGGCAGGCGATCAGGCGGGTGAGGAGGTCAACGGGGTCGGTCATATCGGGATGGTTCCGAGAGCGTGGCCCCACCCCACCCTGCCTCCCCATCGAGGGGAGGGTAAGGAGGAGCCTGCGCTGGCGTTTTAATCGCGGAGGAGTTCGTTGATGCCGGTCTTGGAGCGGGTTTGGGCGTCTACGGTCTTGACGATCACGGCACAGTAAAGGTTGGGGCTGGGCTGGCCATTGGGCAGCGGCTTGCCGGGGAGCGAGCCGGACACCACCACCGAATAGGGCGGCACCTTGCCGATATGGATTTCGCCGGTGGCGCGATCGACGATCTTGGTGGAGGCGCCGATAAAGACGCCCATGGAGATCACCGAGCCTTCGCCCACGACAACGCCTTCGACGATTTCCGAACGGGCGCCGATAAAGCAATTGTCCTCGATGATGGTGGGAGCCGCCTGCAGGGGCTCGAGCACGCCGCCGATACCAACGCCGCCGGAGAGGTGGACGTTCTTACCGATCTGCGCGCAGGAGCCGACCGTGACCCAGGTGTCGACCATGGTGCCTTCATCGACATAGGCGCCCAGATTGACGAAGCTGGGCATCAGGATGACGTTCTTGGCGATATAGGCCGACTTGCGGGCAATGGCGCCGGGCACGGCGCGGAAGCCGGCATCGCGCCACTGATTGTCGCCCCAGCCTTCGAACTTGGTCGGCACCTTATCCCACCAGGTCGAGCCTTCAGCGCCACCGGTCATGGCCTTGTTGTCGTTGAGACGGAAGGACAGGAGCACGGCGCGCTTGAGCCACTGATTGACCTGCCACTCACCATCCACCTTTTCGGCAACGCGGGCCTGGCCGCTATCGAGCAGGTTCAACGCCGTTTCGACGGCCTCACGCACTTCGCCCGTGGTGTCGGGATTGATCTCGGCGCGGTTGTCAAAGGCGGTGTCGATGATGCGGGCAAGATCGGCATGGGACATGGGGGGAACTCTCGAAAGATAAGGGGTGTGAAGGGAAAGGCAGAGCCCTCAGGCCGGGGCGCTCTCATGGTCGCTGGCGGGATAAACGCCCAGAATGCGGAACTGGTCGGTGAAAAAGCCGAGCTCCTCAAAGGCCAGTTGCACCGACCGATCGCTGGGATGGCCCTCGATATCGGCATAGAACTGGGTGGCGGTGAAGGCGCCGCCGACCATGTAGCTTTCGAGCTTGGTCATGTTGACGCCATTGGTGGCAAAGCCGCCAAGCGCCTTGTAAAGCGCGGCGGGGACGTTGCGCACGCGGAACACGAAAGTGGTCTTGGTGTTGCCCGGAGCGGCGCGGCGTTCCTCACGCGACAGCACCAGGAAACGCGTCGTGTTGTGGTCGGCGTCCTCGATATTGGAGGCCAAAACGTCGAGGCCATAGATTTCGCCGGCAAAACGCGATGCGATCGCCGCCAGCGTCGGGTCGCCTTTTTGCGCCACTTCGCGGGCCGAGCCCGCGGTGTCGACCGCATTGATGGTGCGAAAGCCGTTGTCGGCGATGAATTTGCGGCACTGTCCAAGCGCCACCGACAGGGACTGGACGGCGCGAATATCGGACAGCTGCGTGCCGGGAAGGCCCAGCAGGTTCATTTCCACCCGGAGATAGGTTTCCCCGATGATGAAGAGCCCGCTCTGGGGCAGCAGGTGGTGGATGTCGGTGATGCGGCCATAAAGTGAGTTTTCCACCGGCACGACGGCGAAATCGGCGCGCCCGCTTTGCACCGCGGCCAGGGTTTCCTCGAAGGTCACGCAACCCATGACTTCGTCGAGAGGAAACACATTGCGTGCCGCCGCATGGCTGAAGGCGCCATTTTCGCCCTGAAACGCAATCTTCCTGCTCATCGATACACTCCGCTCGGCTGTGGGTGCAGCTTTTGAACCCGAGCCCGGCGGGTGTCAATTCGGCCAGGGCCCCGGCAGTGAGCCCGGACGGGGGAAATGTCGCACCACCGGATTGGGCAGTTGCGCCTTGATGGGCTTTGCGACTATCTTCCGCGCGCGGCGAACCGGGTGGTTGAGGGCAGCTTCTTTAGGCAGTCGCAAGTTGAACCCGCTTGGACTATCGTTCGTTCGGGGATGGACTGGTAGAGAGTTTCACATGGATTCGTTTGAGATTAACAAGATCATGGGCGCCGTACTCGGCACCCTGGTGTTTGTCATGGGTGCCAGCTTTGTGGCTGAAGCCATCTACCACCCCATTGAAGGGCGTGGCCCCGGCTATGCGCTTCCCGAACCCGAAGCGACCGAACTGGTGGCCGATGCAGGGCCGGCGGAAGCCGCAGCGCCCCTGGGCGTGCTGCTGGCGAGCGCCGATCCCGCGCGTGGCGCAACGGCCGTCCGCAAGTGCCAGTCCTGCCACAATTTCGGCGAGGGCGAGGGCAACAAGCAGGGTCCCCATCTTTATGGCGTTGTCGGCCGCCCCGAAGGCGCGGTGGAAGACTTTGCTTATTCCGACGCCCTGATCGCCCACAACGCCGCGGGCGATGTGTGGAGCTACGAGAATCTCGACGCCTTCCTGACCAGCCCGCGCGATTATGCGCCGGGCACCAAGATGGCGTTTGCCGGCGTGCGCAGCCCCGAAGAGCGTGCCGATATCCTGGCTTACCTGCAGACCCTGTCGCCCGATCCGGTGCCGTTCCCGGCAGCGGATGTGCCCGCGACCGAAACCGAGGCAGGCGCCGAGCCCCAGGCTGAAGAGCCGGCCGGCGAAGAAGCCGATGTTGCGCCGGCAGATCCGGTTGCGCCCAGCAATCCGGCCAGCACCGCGCCCGAAAACATCACCGTGCCAGTGGCGCCCGATGCGGCGGTGGAAACACCCGAGGAAACCATGACCGAATCACCGGTGGTGGGCACCCCGACGGGCAGCGGCACCCCCGCAACCAACCAGGCGCCGGCCAATCCGATGGCGCCGACCCAGGCCCCTTCGCCGGCGCTGCCGAACGATCCGGGCACGCCCCCAGCCGCACAGTAAGCGGTTCAAGCCTTCATCAAGCCGCGCCCCAAGCGCGGCTTTCTTTTTGTCTAAACCCAGGACCTTCTCATGCTGCTGCTGCACCTTTCCGATCTGGACGAGGCCGGCTGGGCCGAGCGCCTGCGGGCAGCGCTGGGCGATTACCCGGTGGTGCGGCGCGGCGACCGGTTCGATCCGGCCGCCATACGCTACCTGCTGGTGTGGAAGCCCAAGCCCGATGCGTTCGAGGGGCTCGACAATTTGGAACTGGTGCTTTCCATCGGGGCGGGCGTTGATGCGCTGCTCAAGCATCCCGGCCTGCCCGATGTGCCATTGATCCGGTTCGTGGACGAGGATTTGACGCAGCGCATGACCGATTATGTGGTGGCGCAGGTGACCATGCATCACCGGCTCCATAGCCGCTTCCAGGCCGACCAGAAGGCGCGGCGCTGGAGCCAGCTTTACCCGCCCGCCGCCAGCGAGACCTGCGTCGGTATCATGGGGCTGGGCGTGCTTGGGCAGGACGCGGCGCGGCGCCTGGTGCCGCTGGGCTTTGCGGTGCGCGCCTGGAGCCGCACGCCCAAAGCGGTGGACGGGGTTGAGGCATTCGTGGGCGCCGAGCAGTTCGACGATTTTCTTGCCGGCACCGATATCCTGGTGAACCTGTTGCCGCTGACGCCTGAAACCGCGGGCATCCTCAATATGGAAACCTTCCGCAAGCTGCGGCGCGGCAAGCTCGATGGTGGGCCGGCGATTGTCAATGCAGCGCGAGGCGGGCACCAGCGCGAGGCCGACATCGTCACGGCGCTAGGCGACGGTACGCTGGGGGCCGCGAGCCTGGATGTGTTCGAAACCGAGCCACTGCCCGCCGATAGTCCACTCTGGGACACAGCCAACTGCTACCTCACGCCCCATATTGCGGCAATTTCCAACCCGCAAACCGGCGCTACCTATTTTTCGCAGGTGATTGCCGATCACGAGGCGGGCAAGCCGCTGCGCAATGTGGTGGATCGCGGGCGAGGGTATTAGGAGCGGGCTTAGCGGGACGCGACAGCCTCTACGAGGCTGCGCGGGGCTGAACGCGACAACCCTGCGGGTTGCGCTGGGGCGATTAGCTTGCGGGTTGCGGCGGGCCGACAACCCTGCGGGTTGCGGCGGACTGCGCGGGCGCGACAGCCTCTACGAGGCTGCGCGGGGGTACCGCGCCTTGAGCACACCGTAGACCGCGCGGATGCCGTGGTCGGTGGCGCCGAAGGGGCGGCCGGCGCGCGCTTCGGGGGCCCAGGCCATAATGTCGAGATGCACCCAGGCGCGGGCATTGGCGACAAAGCGGCGCATGAACAAGGCGGCGGTGATGGAGCCGGCAAAGCCCCCTTGCCCGGCATTGTTCACATCGGCGATCTTGCTGTTCATCATGGCATCGTAGGGCGACCACAGCGGCATTTGCCAGAGCGGATCGTCCAGGGCGAGGCCGGCGGTCATAAGCTCGCGCGCCAGCGCATCATCGGTGGAAAACAGCGCGGGCAGTTCCGGGCCGAGCGCAACGCGGGCAGCACCAGTGAGCGTTGCCATGTCGAGCAGCAGTTCGGGGCTCTCCTCATCGGCCAGCGCCAGCGCATCGGCCAGGATCAGCCGGCCCTCGGCATCGGTGTTGCCGATCTCGACCGTCAGGCCCTTGCGCGATGGGAGCACGTCGCCCGGCCGGAAGGCGGCGCTGGCGATGGCGTTTTCCACAATGGGGATGAGGACGCGCAGGCGCAGGCCGAGCTTGGCCGACACGATGGCATGGGCGAGGCCCAAAATATTGGCGGCGCCGCCCATGTCCTTTTTCATCAACAGCATGCCCGCCGCGTTCTTGATGTCGAGCCCGCCGGTATCAAAGGTCACGCCTTTGCCCACCAGCGTCACCTTGGGATGGCTGGGATTGCCCCAGGAAAGGTCGAGCAGCCGCGGCGGCTGGTGCCCGGCGCGCCCCACGGCATGGATCAGGGGAAAGCCGGCGGCGAGCAGATCCTCGCCGACGGTGGCGGCAACACTCATGCCCCGCTCTTGGGCAAAGGCGCGGATCTGACGCTCGAATTCTTCGGGGCCAAAATCATTGGCCGGGGTGTTGATCCAGTCGCGTGCCAGGGTCGCCGCTTCCACGAGGCGCTCGACTTCGGCGGGATCGGCGCCTTCGGGCAGCGCCAGCTGCGGGGCGGGCTTGCCTTTTTTATAGCGGGTGAAGCGATAGGCGCCGAGGCGGAATGCCACTGCCGCGAGCGTCGGATCGCCGAAGGCTCCGGCCAGGCGGTAATCGCCGGGCGCAAGCTTGGCGCCCGCCAGGCCCAGCACCATGGGGGAACGATCGCCCGCCTCGCCAAGCCCGAACAGATAAGCGCCAAGCGCCCCGTTTTCGCCTGGGACCGGCAGCAAGCGGCCGCGCTCGCCATCAAACGCATTGGCCTGCGCCCAGGCCAGCATGGTGGGGTCGAGGCCGGCCCCATCGAGCCCGCCGGGTGCAAGGCAGATGATGGCAATGGGCTGGGTCGTGGTCATGGCTTGGTCCCTGAGATCGTGCACTTTCTTAGCGCGCGTCGCGGTCCACCGGCAATCGCCAAAGCCCGACTTAACGGCGCGTTAGGGTTAATGTTCTACTAAAGCGAAGGCTTTCCTGGTTCGAGGTGTTTGCCGTGCTTGCCCTGCCCTGCCTACCCCCATTGCTGCGCTGTGCCGTGTTGGCGGGGATGACGACACTGCTGCTGGCCGGTTGTGCGTCGAACCGATCGCTGACGGGAGTGGAAACGCCCGCAGTGCAGAGTCAGCAGGGCCTGGGCGAACTGACCGAGCGCTACAAGCGCCAGCCCAAGGACAAGAACCTCATCATCCAATATGCCGCCGCGCTGCGCGATGCGGGCCAAAGCGGGCAGGCCGTGGCCGTGCTGGAAGCGGGGATGACGCATCACCCCACCGATACCGAAATCACCATCGCCTATGCCAAGGCGCTGACGGCCGATGGGCGCTTTACCCAGTCGCTGGCAGTGATCGACAAGGCCATCCGCCCGGATGCGCCGGACTGGAATGCACTACTGGTCAAGGGCGCAACGCTGGACCAGCTGGGACGCAATGAGGAGGCGCGCCGGCTTTATACGCAAGCCCTGGCCCTGGCCCCCGGGGAAGCCCCGATCGAGGCCAATCTGGGCCTGTCCTATGCCATGACCAATGAACTGCCCCGGGCCGAGCAGCACCTGCGCCGCGCCGTAACCATGCGCGGTGCCAATACCCGCGTGCGGCAGAACCTGGCGCTGGTTGTGGGCCTGCAGGGCCGGTTCGACGAAGCGCGTGCGCTTTATGCCGCCGAATTGCCGCCCGAGCAGGTGGAAAGCAACATGACCTATGTGCGCTCGCTGCTGACCCAGCAGAACCGCTGGGAACAGGTCGATCAGGGCTGAGGCTTGAGCCCGGCTGGCGCTCGCGGGGCGCTACAAGCTGCGATTGAGCGGGAGCGACGGGCTGCGCTCGCGCTGGGGCGACAAACTGTGCTTGCGCTTACATCCCCGTATTCATTGGGGTGGCAAAGACCTTGATCATGGCAGGGGCCAGGATGACGACGAACAGCACGGGCAGGAAAAACAGGATCAGCGGCACGGTGAGCTTGGGGGGCAGCGATGCCGCCTTTTTCTCGGCTTCCGACATGCGCGATTCGCGGCCTTCCTCGGCCATGACGCGCAGGGCCTGGCCCACCGAGGTGCCGTAGCGATCAGCCTGGATCAGCGCGGTCATCACCGAACGCACATTGTCGAGCCCGGTGCGGCGCCCCAGATTTTCATAGGCGCGGCCGCGATCTTCGAGAAACGACAATTCAGCGGTGGTGAGGGTCAGCTCTTCAGCAAGCTCGACGCTTTGCTGGCCGATTTCCTTGGCCACGCGCTTGAAGGCATGTTCCATCGACATGCCCGCTTCCACGCACAGCAGCAGCAGATCGAGGCAATCGGGCCAGGCCTTGCGGATGGAGGCCTGGCGCTTGGAGATGGCGTTCTGCAGCAGCAGCTTGGGCAGGTAGGAGCCCGCCAGCCCCGCGCCGATGCTGTAAAGCAGGCTGAGATAAACCGGCCGTTCGGGCGAGGGGGCCATGACAAAGAAGTAAAAACCCACCAGCACGAAAATGCCGATCGGCGTGGCAAAGCGCATGAACAAATGGGTGGTCAGGTGCCCCTGCCCGCGATAACCGCCCATGGCGAGCTTGTCGACGGTGGCATCGTCCTGGAACGCTTTTTTGAGGTCGAACCGCTCCACCACCTTTTTCATATAGGTTTTGGTTTCGGCATTGCGGCGAATGGAGGAGCGGCCATCGCTTCCCAGCGCGCTGCCGCGCAGCCGCGCCATCTCCTCGGCGCGCATCTTGTCGCGTTCCAGCGCCACGCGCTTGATGCGGGTCTTCATCTCCGTCTTGACGATCAGGCTCGAGCCAAAGGTGAACACCACGGCAGCCGCGGAAACCGCGGCCAGCACGGCAATCAGGAATTCGCGCTGGGTCAAAAGCTCGACAATGTTCACAACAGCACGTCCTTGCCCAGGAGTTTAGAAATCGAACTGGATCATCCGGTTCATCACGAAGACGCCGAATGAGAGCATCACAAAGGCGACGCCCAGCCACATATTGCCGAGCGGCGTGGTGAAAAGCGGCGCCAGATAAGCGGGCGACACGACGCTGACCAGCGTGGCCACGACGAAGGGGAGCGAGCCGATGATCCCCGCCGAAGCCTTGGCTTCGGACGACATCGCCTTGACCTTTTGCTTCATCTTCTTGCGGTTGCGCAAAACGCGGGCGAGGTTCCCCAGCGCTTCGCTCAGATTGCCGCCCGCCTGTTGCTGGACGCTGATCACCACCACAAAGAAGTTGACCTCGGCCAGGGGTACGCGCTCGAGCAGCACCTGCACCGCATCGGTCATCGACATGCCAAAGCTTTGCTGGTCGAGCACGCGCTGGAATTCGGACTTCACCGGCTCCTTGGCGTCCTTGGCGACGACGCGGATGGAATCGTTGAGCGGCAGGCCGGTTTTGACGCCACGCACAATGGCTTCCACCGCGTTGGGCAGTTCGTCGAGGAACTTGTCCTGGTATTTGCGCCGCTTGCGGCTGACATACATGCGCGGGCCCAGATAAGCGCCCGCCACGGCAAAGATCGCGGCGAAATAAAACGGCACCTGCACCAGAACCAGCAGCAGGAAGATGATCACGCCGGCGATGATGCTGTTGCGGATAAAGGTCGCTGGCTTGATGGTCATCCCGGCCTGGAACAGCAGCTGCGGCAGGTGCACGCGCTTTTTGGCGTTGAGGGCATCGGTCTGGCTCTTGAGCGCGTCCTGCACGCTTTTGCGGCGCTGGTCCCGCACGCGGGCGCTGTCGGTCGCAAGGCGCGTACCCCGGTCGACCTTGAATGCGGCGCGGCGCTTGGCGGCCCTGCGGCTGCTGCCGAGGGCCGAAGGCACCAAGGCAAAGCCGGCGGCGCCGACCGCGACCATAGCCAGAAGAGCAAGCAGGAGCGCGTTCACGGCTATGCCCCCAACAGCTCGTTCTGCTCGACATTGGCGTTTTCCAGCGCCTCGATCAGATTGGCTTCTTCGTTGAAATAGCGGGCGCGCTCGCTGAACTGGGGCTTGGTGATGCCGGTGGAGCGATGGCGCCCCAGCAGCATGCCGTTCTGGTCTTCGCCCATGATGTCGTAAAGGAAGATGTCCTGGGTCACGATCACATCGCCTTCCATCCCCAGCACTTCGGAAATATGGGTGATGCGGCGCGAACCATCGCGCAGGCGCGCGGCCTGCACGACCACGTCGATGGACGACACGATCATTTCGCGGATGGTGCGGCTGGGCAGCGAATAGCCGCCCATGGTGATCATGGATTCAAGACGCGACAGCGCTTCCCGAGGGCTGTTGGCGTGCAGCGTGCCCATGGAGCCGTCATGGCCGGTGTTCATGGCCTGGAGCAGGTCGAAGCTTTCGGGGCCACGCACTTCGCCCACGATGATGCGTTCGGGGCGCATACGCAGGCAGTTCTTGATGAGATCGCGCATGGTGATCTCCCCTTCCCCCTCCAGATTGGGCGGGCGGGTTTCAAGGCGCACCACATGGGGCTGCTGCAGCTGCAGTTCGGCGGAGTCCTCGCAGGTGATGACCCGCTCGTCCTTTTCGATGAAGGCGGTGAGGCAATTGAGGAGAGTGGTCTTGCCCGAGCCGGTACCGCCCGAGATCAGCACATTGGCGCGCACGCGGCCCAGGATGCGCAGCACTTCGGCGCCTTCGGGTGAGATCGAGCCATATTTGACCAGCTGCTGAAGGGTCAGCTTGTCCTTTTTGAACTTACGGATGGTGAGCGCAGCCCCGTCGATGGCGAGCGGGGGCGCAATGACGTTGACGCGCGAGCCATCGGGCAAGCGGGCGTCGCAGATGGGGGAGCTTTCATCAACGCGCCGGCCGACCTGGCTCACGATGCGCTGGCACACATTCATCAGATGGGCGTCGTCGCGAAAGCGCACATTGGTGAGCCGCACCCGGCCGCCCACTTCGATATAGCATTTCTGGGAGCCGTTCACCATGATGTCGGCGATGTCGTCGCGCGCCAGCAAGGGCTCGAGCGGGCCATAGCCCAACACGTCGTTGCAGATATCCTCGAGCAGGTCTTCCTGCTCGGAGATCGACATGATGATGGATTTGAGCGCGATGATCTCGGCGACGATGTCGCGAATTTCCTCTCGCGCCGCGTCCTGGTCCATGGTGGCCAGCTGCGACAGGTCGATGGAATCGATCAGGGCGTTGAAGATGGCCGACTTGGTGGCGAAATATTCCTTGTCGCGCTGCGCATCGACCGGGGTGCGCACATCAACCACCTCCTCACCGCGCAGGCGCATTGCGGCAGCCTCGTCGCTGGCCCGGCGCACCGGATCGGCACGGACGGGCGCACGCTCGGGCGGCCGCGCCGGCGGGGCTACATTGACGCCGGGAGTATTGCCGCCAAAGGATGTACGCTTACCAAACATGCTCGTTGTACCGTTCTAGCCAGCGCTTGCCAAAGCGCCTCAGGCTCGCTTTTTCAGGAATGAAGGCATTTTGAGGCCGGAGGACTTGCCCGCCCCGCCCGGTGCCTGCCGGCCAGTGACGTGCAGGCCGACGGCGCGGAACACTTCGTTGATCTTGTTGTTGGCCGAGACCTCGGCGATCATCTGCCCATTATTGGCGGCCGTGCCGAAGAGAGCCGCATCAAACGGCACTTGGCCCAGTAGCTGGCATTCGATGGAATTGGCAAATTCACTGGCGCTGATCTCGGGCCGGCGCGGCAGGCCGACCTTGTTAAGCACAAGGCTCGGGGCACTTTCGGTGGGGCGCAGCGCCTTGATGGTGTCGGACAGGTTTTTAGCGTTGCGCAGATTGGCAAGATCGGGCTCGGCGACGATCACCACCTCGTCGATGGTTGCGAGGGTGTGGCGCACCCAGGCGCTCCAGCTATGGGGAATATCGAGCACCACCACCGGCATGGACGCCTGGCACATCTCGATGATGCCTTCGAACTCGCGTTCCTCGAAATCATAGGTCTGGTCGAGGGTGACCGGCGCGGTCAGCAGGTTGATGTGGTTGGCCGCCTTGCTCATCAGGCGATCCAGCATGGTCTGGTCGACCTTCTGGTTGGCCAGCAGCGCATCGGCGAGCCCATGGGGCGGATCCTGGTTGAAGTTGAGCCCGGCCGTGCCAAAGGCCAGGTCCATGTCAACGATCAAGGAATCTTGGCGCAGCGTCTGGGACACCATCCATGCGACGTTATGGGCGATGGTAGAGCCGCCGGCGCCACCCTTGGCCGACACAAAGCCCACAGTGCGCCCGATCGGGGCGGCGCCATCGGAGGCAAAGAGTTCGGTGATGGCGCCGACAATGGTCTGGGAGGTGGCGGGCAGGACGATATATTCCGATACGCCGGAGCGGATCAGCTCGCGATAAAGCATCACGTCATTGACATGGCCCAGAACGACTAGCCGGGTGGAGGCATCGCATACTTCGGCCAGACGCTCCAGTTCGCGCGAAATCTCGGCGGGCTGGAGGGTGGTTTCGATGATGACCAGATTGGGCGTAGGGTTGGATTTATAGGTTTCCACTGCCCCATCGAGCCCACCATTGTGAGTGGTGAGGGCCACCTTAGACATGCGCCGGTCGTGGATGGCGCTTTCCACCAGCTGGGCGGTCTGGCTGTTTTCGCAAAAGGCCTGGATGGTGATGCGCGGAATGAGGCGAGCGCCCGAGGCGATCTCGGCCGCACCTTCTTCGATCTTGCGGGGCTCGGGGGTCAGAAAACTCATAACACTATTCTCCTTTGGCGCCTGCTGCCGCATCAATCGAGCATGAAGCCGACCGAGCCGCTGAAGCCGCCCCGCATTTCGGCGCGACCGCCGACGCCATACATTTTTTCCATCTTGCCCAGGAAAACCGCCTCGGCATCGCTGGCCGGTTCGCTGAAATCGGTGGGCACGGCAATGGTGCCGTGGGTGGGCTGCACCAGGTATGGCGTGACCAGGATCACGAGTTCGGTTTCCTGGCTTTGGTACTGACGCGAGCGGAACAGCGCACCGAGGATCGGGATATTTCCCAAACCGGGCATCTGGTTGATGCCCTGGCTGACCCGCTCCTGCAGTAGCCCGCCGATCGCGAGCGTCGTGCCGGCTGGCAGTTCGATGGAAGTCGAGGCGCCACGCTTGCTCAGCGAGCCGTCGGTCTGCGGCTCGGACACGCTGGTTTCGACCTTGAGGCCAATCTGACCGTTGGACTTAACAATGGGGGTGAAATCAAGCTCGACGCCGTAGGGCTTGTAGTTGGTGATGCGGCGGCCGTCATCGTCGAGATCGTAATAGGGCAGTTCGCCACCGGCGAGGAAATTGGCAGTTTGGCCCGATATAGCGGTCAAGGTTGGCTGAGCCAGAATCCGCAAGGCACCGCGGGTTTCAAGGGCACGGATTTCGGCATCGATATTCACATTGGCGATGGGGAAGTTGCCTGTCGCACCATTGGTGGTGAAATTGGTGCCAGCAGTGGTGTTGTTGAAGCCAAGATTGACCCCGCCAATCACCGCCGTGCCGGCCAGATTGATCCCCAATTCCTTGGCGGTGTTGCGGTTGATCTCGGACACGGTGACCTGCAGCATGACCTGCTGGGCGCCCGCCACATCGATGATGTTGGCGACGTTCTTGGGATCACCAGCGAACTGAATTGCCACTTCCAAGGCACGATCTCGGTCCTCGGCGGATTGCACCGTGCCGGTCAGCACGACGCGATTGACCTCTTCGCCGAGTTGGCCGAGGGTAACGGACTCAACCTGGATATTGGAGCCTGGGATGACGCGAGCCAGGGCGCCTTCCAGGGCGTTGCCGACCTGGGAGGGTTCTTCGAGCACCTTGATGTCGAGCACGCTGATGGTGCGGCCCTGGTCATCAAGAAAGAAGATATTGGTATCGCCGCCGCCAATGCCCTGAACGATGGCGCGGGTCCGGGTGCGCATGATCGCCGCAGCCACTGTAGGCTGGGAGACGATTACTTCGGCGACGCCAGCTGGCAGATCGACGATCAGCGATTTGTTGAGAGCGACGGTGGTGGAGCGAACCGCGCCATAAGCCGCTGCAGAGATGCTGAGTTGAGCGTCCTGCGCCTGCACCGGGGCGGTTGCGGCCGAGGGGATCAGCAGCGCCGCGCAAAGCGTAGGCAAGAGGCAACGGTGAAGGGCAGAGCGGGAAAAACGGGCGGCGGGGCTGATCATGGTTTTCACCGCTTACTGGAGCACGACCGCGGGGGGCGCGGAGGCTGCGGGCTCTGGTTGGCTGACGGAGGCCGGCACAACAGCCGGCAGAGCCGCATTGGGCTGAGTGGATTCCGGAACAGCGACGCTGGGCTGCGCCTGAGTGTTGCCCGACATCACGCTTTGCTCGCGGCCGAAGCGGATCAAGCGCACGGTTTGGCTGCTGCCCACCGAAGTCGCGGCTTCGTTGAAATCGGCCATCGAGCGCAAGGTCAGCGACAACTCGCCCTGACCGGTGGAATTGACGAGGGTTTCGGCCTGGGAAGGATCAAGCTCGAGCGTGGCGATGGTGGCGTTCTCGAAGGCCTGGCCCTGGGTGCCCGATCCCGAGCCGGATTGGGCCGGATCGCTCTGGGTGCCGGCGCCGGTGGCGCCCACTTCGCCCAGCCGGGTGCCGATGGCGAGAACGCGCACATTGGGCAGCACCACTTCGGAGACCTGCCCCATTTCGGTGGAGCGGGTCAGGAGCACATCGACATGGTCATTGGGCACAATGAAGCCCCCCGCGGCAGTGGCGGGTGCGACCGGCACCGACACGCCGCGCTTGCCGGATGCCAGAACGGCCGAGAGATAGCCCTGCCCCGTGGTGACCAACTTTTCCTGGCGGATGGGTTCACCCGGGAAGAACTCGAACCGCGCGACGGCGCCGGTCAGCTCTTCGGGCGCCTGCGGCATGGCGGAAATGGTGACGTATTCGGGCCGGATGGCGCTTTCGGGCCAGTCCTGCCATTGCACGGCCGCGCTGGACAAGCGCTCGCCGACACCGATGGGAGCGGCCGCCACCAGGATTTGCGTTTTGGTTTCAGCCGGCGCTGCCTGGGTAACCACCTGGGGGCCGGGCTGTTCGCCGCCCCGCATGACCAGGAATGCTGCAAGACCACCGGCGATCAACGCTACCAGCAACAGAATCAGACGCGCCGGCCTCATTGCCTACTCCGCTTGGTGGAGGGACACGGTTGGTCCCTTGATCCACCAAACAATGAGGCCAAAGGGTCAAAGTTTGGTTAAAGGAAGCTTGGCAATCGGAGTTAACGGGCTGCTAAGACTTGCATAATGCAACGACGAGCAGTGTTGAGCGACGTGCTCAACTGAAGACTCAGGATGCGAGGCGCTCGAATATAGCGGAATTGGAATAAACCAAGAGACCCGCCATGGCCAATGCGACGCCATAGGGCACCCCTGACTTGCTGTCATGCAGCCGCTCGAGCCACTCGAAACGGGCCAGAAATGGCGTGAGCGGCAGTCGGCGCAGGGACAGAATCGCAAGGGTCAGGGCGCCCCCGAGCAGGGCGGCATAGACCAGGTAAGGCAGCGTCAGCCCCACGCCGAGCCACAGCGTGGTCGCTGCCGCCAGCTTGGCGTCTCCGCCACCGATCCAGCGCATTGCAAAGAAGGCAAAGCCGACCACCAATACGGCGAGGGCGCAGGCGATATGCATCGCCACGAGTTCAAGAGGCAGGCCAATGGCGAACGCCGTCGGCGCAAAACCCGCGACCAGCAGGAGCACCAGCTTGTTAGAAATGCGCATGGTCAACAGGTCGGACGAAGCCGCAAATGCCATGGCAAAGGGGAAAAACAGCAGGGCAAGCGTGGACAAGGAACCTGTCTCCAGTAATCGGGCTAGGCCCGCCGACACCGAGCATCGCAGAACATACTAACTCCTCTGAGCGCGGTTAGACGAGCACGGGCCAGCGGACATGCGCACACACTGTTGCAACAAGGAATGCTAACGGAAAGCGGCAAGGCACTCGGGTGCCGAGGCGAATAGCCTGCAGAACCAGGCCTAGCCACGATGAAGGGGAGGGGCAACTTGCTCCCTCCCCTCTGGCAATTTCGCAGCAGGGATTACGCCGCTGGAGCAGCAGTCGTCAGGCGTCCGGAGATTCTGCCAAATAACGCGGCCAAATCGGTACCCAGCGTGGTAGCTGCAGCAATGATTGCCACGGCGATCAGTGCGGCGATCAGGCCGTATTCAATAGCCGTCGCGCCGGACTCGTCCTGTGCGAAACGTGCGAAAATGTTCATTCCCAAGCTCCTTGCTCTCGTCATCGGGGTGACGCCATCGAGTGACAGGCCACGCATCGAACATGGCCCTAAACTATTCGGCAGCTGTTGAAATTGAGTTAAACGAAAGAGAACCCAAGTCGCGGGTTTGCTTATGATGATCAAGACCCTAACGGAAAGACTTGCATTCGAAGCAAGCAATGCAAGTTGCAAGTAGAGCTTGAATGTTGCTTTATTGCCTGGGTCCGCCGGCAGTAAGTTGGGTCAGGCGCAAGAACGCAGGGCCTCGAGTGGCGCAAGAACAGGTTCGTTCTCCCTTTATTTACCAATCTCGGTAACTCTAGCGGCATTGTACCCGAGTCCGGACCTGCCCATGCGCTCCCGTGTCGCCGCCTGCCTGGCTGCCTTGTTCGCCCTTGCCCCCCTGCCCGCTCTCCAGGCGGCGGAAACGGGGCCGATCAGCGTCAGCGTCAACATGGCCCGGGTGCTGCGCATCAGTGCGCCGGCGGCCACGGTGATCGTGGGTAATCCCGGCATTGCCGATGTGACCATTCAGGATTCCAAGACGCTGGTATTGACCGGCAAGAGCTATGGCCAGACCAACCTGATCATCCTCGACAATGTCGGCAACCCGATCGCGGACACACTGATCGATGTGGTGCAGATGAGCTCGGGCGTGGTGACGGTGTATCAGGGCCTGCAGCGCACGAGCCTTGCCTGCGCGCCGATCTGCCAGCCCACTATAATGCTGGGCGACCAGAATGAGTATACCGCCAATACGCTGGCCTCCTCGCAGCTGGTCGGCACCGGTACCGGCAACTAAGCCAGTTTAGCCCCGCTTAACCATCCGGGCGAAGCTTCGTTGCCGAACCCTCGATCCTAACCATGGCTTAGGGGTACAGGCTTATTGTCTCGTTGCTAAAGCGAGCACCGCGATGATCCCAACCCTTTTTGCGCCCATTGCACGAGCCAGGCGCCTGCGCGCAGGCCGTCGCTTTGCCGGCGACAGCCGGGGCGCCGTCGCGGTGGAGTTCGCCCTCCTGGCCCTACCCTTTTTTGCAATCATCGCGGCCATTCTGCAGACCTCGCTGGTGTTCCTGTCCACCCAGGTGCTGGAAAGCGCGGTGCAGGATGCGTCCCGTTTGATCCGCACCGGTCAAGCCAAGACTGCCGGTTTTGACACGGCGCGGTTTCGTACCGAGGTGTGCAGCCGGCTGTACGGGCTGTTCCCCGATTGCGCCGGGCTGCATATCCGCGTGTCAACGGTAACAAATTTCACATCGGCGACAACGACGTCCCCGGTTGACCCCAACTGTACCACCGACTGCGAATGGACTGTCCCCTCCGGCTACGATGGCGGCAACCGATCCGATGTGGTGATGGTGCAAGTCTATTACAAATACCCAATCTTAGTGGACATTGGTGGGCTGGGCCTCGCCAACCTGCCGCAGAGCCAGCGCTTGCTGGGTAGCACGACAGTGTTCAAGAACGAGCCGTTCTGATGAAGGCCTGGCAAAATCTCTCGCAACTGATCATCCGCTGGCGTCAGGACAATCGCGGAGCCGCGGTGGTGGAATTTGCCCTCATCCTGCCAATCATGCTGGTCCTATATGCGGGCTCGATCGAAGCCAGTACGCTCATCACCATGGATCGAAAGGTACAGTCGACCGCCGGCGCCGTTGGCGACCTCGTGGCCCGCTCAGATGACGTGATCAGCACCACTCAGATCAACGACTATTTTCAGGCCGCTTCGAGGATACTTGCCCCGTATTCAGCAGCTAACCTCAAGCAGGTAGTAACCTCGGTGCAGATCCGAGCCGACGGAACGACGCGCGTAGATTGGTCCCTCGGTTTTAACGGAGGAACCCCGCACACCGTCAACGCCAGCATCGAGTTGCCAAACGCCATAAAGGACATCGTGCGCAACAGATATATCATCGTTGCCGAGGCATCTGCACCGTTTGTGCCCATGTTCGACCTAGTCTTCCAGCAGGATATCCCCCTTTACCGCCAGAGCTTTTTCATGCCGCGGTTTCAGGGCGATCGCATCCAGTGCCAGGGCTGCTAGCTTGCTTGCACGACCCCCGCCGTCGTGCCACAAACCGGCATCTGTCCACAGCCGGAAATTGCCATGACTGATACCCTCATCCCCGTCTTCGATATTGGCGGGGTCTTTGTGGACTGGAACCCCATGTATCTGTTCCGCAAGCTCTTTGAGAGCGAGGAAGATGCATTGTGGTTTCACCAGAATATCTGCACGCCCGACTGGAACTTGGAATTCGATGCCGGCACGCTTTACTCCGAAGGCGTCGCCAAGCTCGTGAGCCGGTTCCCCCGCTATTGGCGCGAGATCCAGGCGTTCGATCACCGCTGGACCGAAACCTTTGGGCCGATGATCCAGGGCACGATCGACATCCATGACGAGTTGATCGAGCAGGAGATCCCGACCTTCGCCATCACCAACTTTTCCTGGGAAAAGTGGATGACGCGGCTGGGGGAATGGCCGTTCCTCGAAAAGTTCGACGGGGTGATTGTTTCGGGGCTCGAAGGCCTCGTAAAACCCGATCCACGCATTTACCGCGTGTTCTGCGAACGCTATGGAATGGCGCCGGAAAGCTGCGTCTTTATCGATGACAGCGAGCCCAATGTGGTGGCGGCGCGCAAGTTCGGCATGCAGGCCATTCATTTCCAGTCGGCCGAAGACACGCGCCGCGAACTCATTCAGCTTGGCCTGCCGCTGCGCGAGCGCTGAGCGGCAGACCCGAAGCGGGGCTAGCCGAAGCGGCGGCCCCGCTCGATCACCTCGATCTTGTAGCCATCGGGGTCGGTGGCAAAAAAGAAACGCGCCACGAGCGTGTCGCCATTCTTGAAGTCGACGAGCTTGCCTACGGTAATGCCCTCGGCCTGGAAGCGACGGTGCTCGGCATCGACATCATCCACCACGACGGCGAGATGACCATAGCCATCGCCCAGCTGATACGGCTCGGTGCGCCCTTTGTTGATGGTCAGTTCCAGCTCGAAGGCGACATCATCACCGCGCAGATAAACCAGGGTGAAATCGGGAAAGTCGATCCGTTCGGCGATCTCGAGCCCAAAGGCACGGCGGTAAAACTCTACCGAGCGCTCCTCGTCGAGAACGCGGATCATGGTGTGAACGAGCTTGGCCATTTATTTGGTCCCGTACATGCGATCGCCGGCATCGCCGAGGCCGGGCACGATATAGCCCTTGTCGTCGAGATGGCTGTCGATTGACGCAGTAAACACCGGCACATCGGGATGGGCCGCGGTGAACCGCTTGATCCCCTCGGGCGCCGCGAGCAGGCACAAAAAGCGGATATTGTTGGCGCCGCGCTCCTTGAGCTTGTCGATGGCGGCCGTCGCTGAATTGGCGGTGGCCAGCATGGGGTCGACCACGATCACCAGGCGATCGGCCAGGTTGGAGGGCGCCTTGAAGTAATATTCCACCGGCTCAAGCGTTTCATGGTTGCGATAAAGCCCGATATGAGCAACGCGGGCGGCCGGGACCAGGTCGAGCATGCCTTCGAGCAGGCCATTGCCGGCACGCAGGATCGAGGCGAAAACCAGCTTCTTGCCCTTGATGGTGGGCGCATCGATCCTTTGCATCGGGGTTTCGATCGAGACCATTTCAAGCTCGAGATCGCGCGTGACCTCATAGCAAAGCAGCAGCGAAATCTCCCGTAGCAGCCGCCGGAAACTGGCCGTCGAGGTTTCCTTGTCGCGCATGATCGTGAGCTTGTGCTGGATCAGCGGGTGATCAACCACGGTGACGTTGCTGGGCAGGACATCGGTCATGGGATCACCTGAAATTGGGGGAAAGAAAGCTGCTGCCGTGTCGCCCTGGCGGCAGGGAAAGCCACTGGGCAAGGCTTTCGCCAATATCGGCGAAGCTGGGGCGGATGCCAATCTCGCCTGGCGAGAGCGCTGGGGAAAACACCAGAATGGGGATTTGCTCGCGGGTATGGTCGGTGCCCGGCCAGGTCGGGTCATTGCCGTGATCGGCGGTGAGGACCAGCAGGTCATCGTGGCGCAGGGCCGCGATCAGCTCGGGCAGCCGCGCATCGAAATATTCGAGCGCGGCGGCATAGCCCGCGACATCACGGCGGTGCCCGTATTCGCTGTCGAAATCAACGAAATTGGTAATGACCAGCGCGCCCTCGGGCGCCATTTCCATTGCCTCGAGCGTGCGGTTGAACAATTGGGGCAGCCCGGTCCCCTTGAGTTTGTGGGTGACCCCATGGCCGGCATAGATGTCGGAGATCTTGCCGATGGCGTAAACCGCGTTGCCGGCCTCGGCATTGCGGTCGAGCAGGGTCGGTTCGGGCGGAGGAATGGCGAAATCGCGCCGGTTGCCGGTGCGCTTGAAGCTGCCGCGATCCTCCCCAACAAAGGGGCGGGCGATCACCCGGCCGATCTGCAGCGGCGCCGTCAGCGCAAAGGCGGTCTGGCACAGCTGGTAGAGCCGATCGAGGCCGAAATGGGTTTCGTGCGCGGCGATCTGGAACACCGAATCCACCGAGGTGTAGCAGATGGGCATGCCGGTGCGGATCGACTCTTCGCCTAACTCGGCAATGATCTCGGTGCCCGAGGCGTGCTTGTTGCCCAAAATGCCGGGCAGGCCCGCCTGCTCGATGAGGGCAGCGGTCAGTTCGGGCGGGAAGCAGGGCTCGGTCGCGGGAAAATAGCCCCAGTCGAAGGGTACGGGCACCCCGGCGATTTCCCAATGCCCGGATGGCGTGTCCTTGCCTTTGGAGACTTCCCGGCCCACGCCGAAACGGCCGCCGTGCGGCGTCGCGGACAATCCGGGCGGCACGGTGCCGGTGGAGAGCTGGACGGCGGCGCCCAGGCCCATGGCGTCGAGATTAGGCAGGCCCAGCGGGCCGCTGCGGAGGCCCGGGCGGTCGGCTTTGCCAGCGGCGGCATATTCGGCGATATGGCCCAGCGTATTGGCGCCGTCGTCGCCATAGGCCGCCGCATCAGGCGCGCCGCCGATGCCGACGCTGTCGAGAATGCAGAGAATGGCGCGGGGCATGGGCGTCAGGTCCTTGGGGAAGCGGGCGGCGGCAGCACGGCGGCGATCAGCGGCTGATCGGGCGCAGTTTCGCCCAGGCGGTAGGCAGCAACAAGGCGGCGTTCGGCCTCATCAGCACTGGCGGCGTCGCGGGCATGCAGGCGGGCGATGGGGGTGCGGTTATCCACCCTGGCGCCAAGCGGCAGCAGGTGGTCAAAGCCGACGCGATGATCAATGCCCTCGCCCGGTGCAGTGCGCCCGCCGCCCAGGGCGACCACCGCCATCCCGACGCCACGGGTGTCGATGCTGGCCACCCGGCCCTCCGCCGGCGCGAATACGTCGCGCACCAGGGGCGCCGGGGCTAGGTGGCGGTCCATCTGCTCGACAAAATCGGTCGGCCCGCCCAGCGCCGCCACCATGCGGCTGAAGCGCTCGGTGGCACGGTCGCTGGTGAGCGCCCCCTCGGCCAGTTCGAGGCCCGCTGCCCGGTCGGGAACAATGCCGGCTAGCTCCGCCAGGCTGGCGGCTAAGGCCAGCGTCACCTCGCGCAGGCGAAGGTCCTGGTGCTTGCCGGTGAGGAAATCGACAGCATTGCGCATTTCGAGCCCATTGCCGGCCGCGCTGGCGAGGGGCTGGTTCATGTCGGTGATCAGCGCTGATGTGCGCAGCCCTGCCCCATTGGCGACATCGACGAGGCTTTGCGCCAGTTCGCGCGATTGTTCGAGCGTCGGCATGAAGGCGCCCGAGCCGGTCTTGACGTCAAGGATCAGGGCCCCCAAACCGGCCGCCAGCTTTTTCGAAAGGATGGAGGCGGTGATCAGGGGGACCGACTCCACCGTGCCGGTGACATCGCGAATGGCGTACAGCGTCTTGTCGGCAGGGGCGAGATCGGCGGTCTGCCCGATCACGGCGCAGCCCACCTCGCGCACCACAAGGCGGAAAAGCGCATTGTCGGGGCTGGTGGAATAGCCGGGAATGGCATCGAACTTGTCGAGCGTGCCCCCGGTATGGCCGAGCCCGCGCCCCGAAATCATCGGCACGAACATGCCCATGGCCGCCAGGATGGGCGCCAGCATCAGGGACACATTGTCCCCCACTCCGCCGGTGGAATGCTTGTCGGCTACCGGCCCATCGAGATCGGACCAATCGAGCACGGTGCCGCTGTCGCGCATGGCCAGGGTCAGTGCTACCCGCTCGGGCATGTCCATGCCGCGGAAATACACCGCCATGGCCAACGCCGCCGCCTGGGCATGGCTGACCGAACCATCGCCCAGGCCGGCAATGAAACGGGCAATATCGGCGGGCGGCAAAGCCCGGCCGTCGCGCTTGCTGACGATGATTTCCTGGGGGAGGAAGCTCATCTACGAACCCTCCCAGCTCACGCCCCGTAGGGGATCCAGACATTCTTGATCTGGGTGGCTTCGGCGAGGAAGTAGTCGCCGGCGAATTTTTCTCTGTCGGTGAAGTCGAAGCGGCGGCCCCTGGTGGTCCAGGTTTGCTTGAGATTGCCGGCCGAGACTTTCTCCATCAGAGTGGAGGCTTCGGCCGAGCCGCAGAACCAGAGGGCATCGACCCCGTGGTGTTCGGCCAGCGTCTTGCCCAGCGCCTGCGGGTTGCCGGTAACGATGTTGACGACGCCAGCGGGCACATCCGAGGTTTCAAGCACCTGGTAGAGGTCGGTGACGCTGAGCGGGGCTAGCACCGATGGCACCAGCACCACGGTGTTGCCCATGGCAATGGCCGGGGCGAGCAAGCTGATCGCCCCTAGCAGCGGTTGCTCGGCCGGCGCGACGATGCCCAGCACGCCGATGGGCTCGACCATGGCGGCAGCGACGGCCCGTGTGGGCGGATTGTGGATGGCGCCGTCATATTTGTCGGCCCAGCCGGCAAAGGCAAAGAGCCGCTCGATGCTGGCGGCCACTTCCGCTTCACCATCCCCGCCGGTTTGCGCCGCGATCCGGCGGGCAAATTCGGCGCGGCGGTAATCCAGGTTTTCGGCGAGGAAATAAAGGATCTGGGCGCGGTTATGGGCAGTCGTTATGCTCCAGCCCAGCGCCTTGCGCGCTGCTTCCACGGCGTTGCGGATGTCCTTTCGGTTGCCTTCGCCCACTTCGCCGATCAGGCTGCCATTGGCGCCATGCACGGGCAGCGAGTAGCCGCTATCGGGGCGGGCCTGCTTGCCGCCGATATAGAGCTTGGCAGTCTGGTCGAGGCTGTCGAGTGGACTGGCCGCTGGCCGCGCCGGTGCTTCGAGCGGCTCGGCATCCGCGATGGCGGGGACGAGGGGCAGGTCGTGCTCCCAGGCGGGGCGCAGATAGCTTGCCATGCCTTCGCGCCCGCCTTCGCGGCCAAAGCCGCTCTCGCGCACGCCGCCAAAGCCCACGGCGGCGTCGAACTGGTTGGTGCCGTTGATCCACACCACGCCGGCCTTGAGTTTTGGGGCGATATCGAGGGCGAGGTTGATGTTCTCGCTCCAGATCGTCGCGGCAAGGCCATATTGGGTGTTGTTGGCCAGCGCCACCGCTTCCTCGGGCGTGCGGAAGCTCATTGCCACCAGCACCGGCCCGAAGATTTCCTCGGCCACCAGCGTATTGGCGGGCGAAACATTGGTGACCAAGGCGGGCTTGAGGTACGCGCCCTTGGCGGGCAGTTCGCCCTCGACCTCAAACACTTCGGCCCCTTGGGCGACGCCCTTGGCCATCAGTTTGCGCACGCGCTCCACCTGCACCGGGTCAATCATGGCGCCCACATCGATGGATTTGTCGAGCGGATCGCCGAGGCGCAGCGTGGCCATGCGCGCCTTGAGCTTCTTGATGAAGCGCTCGGCGATGGATTCCTGCACCAACAGGCGCGAGCCGGCACAGCAGACCTGGCCCTGGTTGAACCAGATCGCGTCCACCAGCCCTTCGGCGGCGCTGTCGAGATCGGCATCGTCAAAGACGAGGTAGGGGCTTTTGCCCCCGAGCTCGAGCGAGAGGCCCTTGCCCGAACCGGCAGTGGCGGCGCGGATGGCCTTGCCCACTTCAGTCGAGCCGGTAAAGGCGATCTTGTCGATGCCGGGATGGGCGACGATCGCCTCGCCCGTGTCGCCGGCGCCAGTGACGATGTTGACCACGCCCGGCGGCAGGCCGACCCGCTCGCAGATCTCGGCAAACAAAAGGGCCGTCAGCGAGGTGAATTCGGCCGGCTTGAGCACCACGGTGTTGCCGGCGGCGAGAGCCGGCGCGATCTTCCAGGCCAGCATCAGCAGCGGAAAATTCCACGGGATGATCTGCCCGCAAACGCCATAGGGCACCTGGCCTGGAAAGCTGCGCGCGGCATGCTGGGCCCAGCCGGCATGATGGTAGAAATGGCGCGCCACCAGGGGAATATCGATGTCGCGCGACTCGCGAATGGGTTTGCCGTTGTCGAGGGTTTCGAGCACGGCAAACAGGCGCGCATGCTTTTGCACCGCGCGCGCCAGCGCATAGAGATATTTGGCGCGCTCAAAGCCTGAAAGCGCGCTCCAGCCCGGAAAGGCCGCGCGCGCGGCGGCAACGGCTGCATCGACATCGGCCGCCGTGCCGACACCGATCAGCGCCAGGGGTTCGCCTGTTGCGGGATTATGGGTGGGAAATGTGGCGGCGGCGGTGGTCCACTGCCCGCTGATGAAGTGGCCGAACTGGCGGTGATGCGCATCAAGCCAGGCCAGCGCCTGGTCGGCCGCTTCTGGGGCTGGACCGTAGTCGAGGGTTTCGAAGACTTGCGTGATCTTGTTCATGTCGTTCCTCCGGTCCGGTGCGCCCGGTTGCTCGTCCCGCCCGCGCCTTGCAGCGGCTCCGTGCCATGGCGGCAGATAACCTGGTGTTTCAAACCATCGGCTGGCGATAATCGGCGGCGTAGTGCCCGGTTACCCCATGCTCGAGCTGGCGTTCGATATCGGTGAGCAAGCTGGAAGCGCCGAAGCGGAACAGGTGCGGCTGCAACCAGTGGGCTCCCAACTCTTCTTTCATCAACGCCATATAGGCGAGCGCGTCCTTGGCCTGGGAAATGCCACCGGCCGGCTTGTAGCCGATCTCGATGCCGGTTTCCTCGGCAAACCAGCGGATCATGCGGATCATGGCCAGCGAGGCCACGAGATTGGCGTTGGTTTTTTCCTTGCCGGTCGAGGTCTTGATGAAATCAGCGCCGGCCAGCATGCAGACCAGCGACGCCTTGGCAATATTGGTGAGGGTGGCCAATTCCCCGGTGCCCAGAATGGTCTTGATATGGGCGTCGCCACAAGCCTGCCGATAGGCGCGGATCTGATCGTACAGCCCCTGCCAATCGCCCCTGAGCACGGTGCCGCGCTCGATGACGATGTCGATTTCGCGTGCGCCATCGGCCACTGAAAGCTCGATTTCGCGCAGCTTGGTTTCAAGAGGCGCGAGGCCATGGGGAAAGGCGGTGGATACTGCCGCCACGGGAATGCCGCTGCCTTCGAGCGCATGCACGGCCGTAGCAACAAAGCTATGATAAACGCAGACCGCGCCGGGCACGATGCGCAGCTTTTCCGCGCCCAGGCGCTTGAGAATTTCGGGGCGCACCGGCTGGCGCGCCTTGGCGCAAAGCCGCTCCACCCGCGCCGGCGTGTCATCGGCATTGAGCGTCGTCAGATCAAGCAGCGTGATCGCCTTAAGCAACCAGGCGAGCTGATAATCCTTTTTCACCGTGCGGCGGGCGCCGATCGTGCCGGCGCGGCGTTCCAGCGCCGAACGGTTCATCACGGTGCGCTCGACCCAATCGAGATCGAGGGTGAAGCCGGGATTGCGGCGATGCACCGGGGCGGGTGGTTGCTGGTTGACGACCCTCAGGCTCATAGTTCCTCCACCAGCGCGGGGATCAGCTGCTTGAGCTTGTCCGCGCCCGCAACGGCCATGGTCTTGGTGTGCTCATGGCTGATGTTCTCGCTCGACAGGCCCGCGCCCATATTGGTGATCGAGGAGCAGGCCCACACCTTCATCCCAAGGAAACGCGCGAGGATCACTTCTGGTGCCGTGGACATGCCGACGGCCTGGGCGCCCAGGCGGATTGCCATCTGGATTTCGGCTACAGTTTCAAAGCTCGGGCCGGAATACCAGAGATAAATGCCCTCGCCCAAATGCAGCCCCCGCCGCTCGGCAATGTCCATGGCCTTGGCGCGCAGCTCGGGGGCATAGCAATCCACCATATTAGTGAAGCGGCGGTCGGTGGCCTCCCCGATCAGCGGGTTCATGCCGGCATAATTGATGTGATCGGAAATCATCATCAGATCGCCCGGGCGCAGCCGCTCATCGACCGAGCCGGCCGAATTGGTCAGCAGCAAGGTTTGCGCGCCCAGCTCCGCCATTGTTTCCAGCGCCGGGCGCATGGCCGCGGCATTGCCATGCTCGTAATAATGCTCGCGCCCAGTCAGCACCGCGATGCGCTTGCCGCCCATCGTGCCGATCAGCAGGTCGCGACCATGCCCCGACACCCCGCCACCGGGAAAGCCCTTGAGCTCGGCATAAGGAATGGTGATGCAATCCGCGAGCCCCTCGCCAATCGCCGACAAGCCCGAGCCCAGCACCAGGGCCGCAGTGATGGGCTCCTTGCCCGCGATCTGGCGAATGGTCTTGGCGGCTTTGGTCATGGTTTTGGTCTCGTTTTTTTGTCACTCCCCTCTCGCAGCCGGGAGGGGTTGGCGATGGCGTGAATTGGGGTGAAGGACCCTACGCCCTCACCCTGGCCCTCCCCTCAAGGGGGAGGGGACGATGGATCGCAGGCCCGGTTTGCGTGGCGGGCGTAGCTTACACGCAATGTTATCGGCTCCAGCCCTCCCTCCCCCTTGAGGGGAGGGTCGGGGTGGGGGTCGGCGTTGCTTTGGCGCAAAACTCGCCGACCGCATCGATCCCTGCCACGCTCACTTGGGCAAATATTCCGGGCCAAAGCTGTGGGGCAGCAATTGTTCGAGGGTCGTCAGCAGCGGCTCGCCCTCGACGCCATGCGAGATCACCGTGACATCGAGATCGGCAAATTCGCGGATGCGCTGGCGACAGCCGCCGCAAGGGGTGACCGGCGCGGCCCCAGGGCCCGTCACATAAATGCGGGCAATGCGCTTGCCGCCGCCCGCAATCATGGCCGCGATGGCCGAAGCTTCGGCGCAATTGCCCACGGGATAGGCGGCATTCTCGATATTGCAGCCGCTATAGATCTGCCCATCATCGGCGAGGATCGCCGCGCCCACCGTGAAGCGGGAATAGGGCGCATAGGCCTTGGCGCGGATGGCCTCGGCGGCCTGGAACAGCGCCTCGTCGGTGGCATCGCTCAGCATGGCAAGGGTCCTTTCGGGGGCAAGAAAGCTAGCGCTCCTTGGTATAGGCCACGCCGCCTGCCTTGGGGCCCACGGCCTTGCCGATAAAGCCCGCCAGCAGCACCACGGTCAGCACATAGGGCAGCGCCTGGATGGCCTGCACCGGCACGACGCCGATGATCGGCAGCTCGAAATTCTGCAGGCGGATCTGCAGCGCGTCGAGGAAGCCGAACAGGAGGCAGGTGAACATGGCCGGCACCGGCTTCCATTTGGCAAAGATCAGTGCGGCGAGCGCGATATAGCCCTTGCCCGCGGTCATGTTGTTGCCGAAACCCGAGCCCTGGGCGATGGAAAAATAAGCGCCCGCGAGCCCGCAGAGCACGCCGGTGATCAGCACAGCCTGGAAGCGCAGCTTGTTGACCGAAATGCCGGCGGTATCGACCGCCTTGGGGTTTTCGCCGACCGCCCGCAGACGCAGGCCAAAGCGGGTGCGATACAGCACATAGGCGGTGACGGCCACCATGGCGAAGGCGACATAAACCAGGATGTAGTGGCCCGAGATCAGGTCGGCATAGATGGGGCCGATGATCGGCACCCCGGACAATTCACGCGCGAAAGGCAGCTCGATCGTGCCGAAGCGCCCGCTCGGGGGCAAGGCCGGGGTGCGCCCGCCCTGGCGGAACCATTGCTGCCCGAGAAAGGTCGTCAGTCCCGCCGCCAGCATGTTGATGGCGACGCCCGCGATCAGCTGGTTGCCCTTGAGGGTGATGGCGGCCACGCCCTGCAACAGGGCGGTCGACACCGAAACCAGCGTGCCGGCGAGCAAGCCCAGCCAGACCGAGCCGCTGACGGCGGCGACGGCGGCGGCGGCAAAGGCGGCCGCCAGCATCTTGCCTTCCAGCCCGATATCAAAAATGCCGGCCCGCTCGGAATAAAGGCCGGCAAGGCACGCCAGCAGCAGCGGGGTCGAGAGGCGCAGCGTCGCATCGAGAATGGACAGAAGGGCCGAGATATCCATGGCTCAGCTCTCGCTCGAAACGGTGGAGCGCGCGGCCGCTTCGGCGCGCGATTCCGGGCTGATGAGGAGAAAGCTGCGCTGCAGGGCGGGCCGGAACAGGCCTTCCATGGCGCCGGTGAAGAGGATCACGAGCGCCTGGATGATCACGACGACAGTGCGATCGAGCCCCGAAATCACATATTGCAGCTCATTGCCGCCCTGGTAGAGCGCCCCGAACAGGAGCGCGGCCAGCGCAATGCCCAGCGGATGGTTGCGCCCCATCAGCGCCACGGCAATGCCGACAAAGCCGGCATCGGCGACGAAATCGAGCACCAGCCGGTTCTGCACGCCCAGCACTTCGTTGAACGCCACCATGCCCGCCAGCGCGCCCGACAGGGTCATGGTGATAATGATCATCTTGCTGTTGGAAATGCCGGCATAGCGCGCGGCGGTGGGGTTCTGCCCCATGGTGCGCAGGGCATAGCCAAAACGGGTATGCCAGATCAGCACGTAAACGGCGACGAGCGCCAGCAGCGCGATGCCAATGGAGAGATTGACCGGCGTATAGTTGAAGGGCTCGAAGAACTGCCCCAGCTTGGGCATGCGCCCGGCTTCGGCGATCATGCGCGATTCCGGGCCCGATACATTGGCGGGCTTGAGGACGCGGTTGAGCATGTAGATCATCAGCGCCGAGGCGATGAAATTGAACATGATGGTGGTGATCACCACATGGCTGCCGCGCTTGGCCTGCAGATAGCCCGGAATAAACGCCCAGGCCCCGCCAAACAGCGCTGCTGCCAAGAGCGCCACGGGCGCCACGATGAGCCAATGGGTGGTATCGAGCGCGGTGGCGGCCAGGATCACGCCGAGCCCGGCGACATAGGCCTGCCCGTTGGCGCCGATATTGAAGAGCCCGCCATGGGCGGCGAGCGCCACGGCCAGCCCCGTGAAGATGAAGTTGGTGGTGTAATAGAGTGTATAGCCGATATTGTAGCCATTGCCGAAGGCGCCGGTGACAATGGCCCAGAGCGCCACGAACGGGTTCTGCCCGATCAGCAGCAGCACGATGCCCGACACGATAAAGGCCAGCACGAGATTGAGCACCGGCAGCAGGGCAATATCAGCCCAGCGCGGCAATGGCCGAAGCGCACTCATTGGGCGGCCTTTCTGTCGGTGACGCCGGCCATCATCAATCCAAGTTCGCCTTCGGTGGCGGTAGCGGGATCGGCTTCGCCCACGATCTGGCCGTCAAACATCACGAGGATGCGGTCCGACAGCGAGCGGATTTCGTCGAGCTCGACGGAAACGACGAGGATCGCCTTGCCGGCATCGCGCATCCTGATGATCTGGTTGTGGATGAATTCAATGGCGCCGATATCGACGCCGCGCGTGGGCTGGCCCACCACCAGCACATCGGGATTGCGCTCCATTTCGCGCGCCAGCACGATCTTTTGCTGGTTGCCGCCCGAAAACAGCGCTGTCTTGAGGTTGATGTCGGGGGGGCGCACGTCGAAAGTGGCGATGCGCTCGGCCGCGTCGCGCTTGGCGGCGGCAATATCGAGCAAGGGTCCGCGCCCATAGGCGGGATCGTCCTGGTAGCCGAGAATGGCGTTTTCCCATTCGGCAAAGCTGGTGACGAGACCCATGCGCTGCCGATCCTCGGGCACATGGGCCAGGCCCGCCGCCCGGGCGCGCGCCGCGCCATCATCGCCGCGCAGCGACAGCGGCTTGCCATTGAGGATCACCTCGCCTGCCCGCTGGTCGCGCATGCCGGTCACGGCCTCGAGCAGTTCGGTCTGGCCATTGCCCGACACGCCGGCAATGCCGACGATCTCGCCGGCCCGTACGGAAAAGCTGACATCCTTGACCCGCACAATGCCCAGATCGTCGGCAACCACGAGGTTGCGTACCTCAAGCAGGGTCTTGCCGGGATGGGCGGGGCCTTTTTCGATACGCAGCAAGACGCGGCGGCCGACCATGAGTTCGGCGAGCTGTTCAGGATTGGTGTTCCTGGTGGGGAGCGTCGCCACCATTTCGCCGCCGCGCATCACCGAAACAGTGTCGGTGATGGCCATGATCTCGCGCAGCTTGTGGGTGATGATGATGACCGTCTTGCCCTGGTCGCGCAGGGTTTGCAGCACCCGGAACAGGTCGTCGGCTTCCTTGGGCGTCAAAACGCCGGTGGGTTCATCGAGAATGAGCGTTTCGGCGCCGCGATAGAGCGCCTTGAGGATTTCCACCCGCTGCTGCTGGCCAACCGAGATATCCTCGATCACCGCGTCAGGGTCGACCTCGAGGTCATATTCGGCTTCGAGCCGCGCCAGTTCCTTGCGCGCCCGCGCCAGGCTTGGGCGCAAAAACCCGGAATCCTCGGCGCCCAGCACCACGTTTTCGAGCACGGTGAAATTTTCCACCAGCATGAAGTGCTGGTGCACCATGCCGATGCCGAGCTTCAGCGCATGGCGGCTATCGGTGATGGCCTGCACCTGCCCGTTGACGCGGATCGTGCCGCTGTCGGCGGTGTAAAAGCCATAAAGGATCGACATCAGGGTCGACTTGCCGGCGCCGTTTTCCCCCACAATGCCGTGGATGGTGCCGCGCGCGACCTTGAGGTCGATGTCCTTGTTGGCATGGACCGGGCCGAAGCGCTTGTTGATCCCCTCAAGCTCGATGGCCCAGCCCGCTGCCGGGACAGGAACAGCGGCCGGGTCCGGCCGCTGTGGGTTGGTGGGATCAATACCGCTCATCAGCGCTGGGCTTTACAGCGGGCAGTTGTTGTCGGTGGTGTAGTCATGCACCTCGATCTCGCCCGAAGCGATCTTGCCCTTGAGCTCGTCGAGCTTGGCCTGGTCTTCCGGGGTGATGAGGCTCTGGTTGTTCTCGTCGACGGCATAATCGACAAAGTCGCCATCCAGACCCAGAATGGTGAGGCCCGGCTTGAAGGTGGCGTCATCGGCGCCATTGGTGAAGGCTTCGATCACGGCATTGTCGACGCGCTTGAGCATCGAGGTCAGCACCGAGCCGGGATGCAGGTAGTTCTGGTTGCTGTCGACGCCGATCGAGTACTTGCCCTGATCGGCCATGGTCTGCAGCACGCCGAGGCCTGAGCCACCAGCAGCGGCAAAGATCACGTCGGCGCCGGCGTCGGAAGCGGCGGTCGCCAGTTCACCGGCGGTCACCGGATCGTTCCAGGCAGCCGGGGTGGTGCCGGTATAGTTTTCGATCAGCTTGATGTCGGGGTTCACGGCCTTGGCGCCCTGCGCATAGCCGCAATAGAATTTGTGGATCAGGGGCACGTCCATGCCACCCACAAAGCCGATCGTGCCGGTTTCGGACTTCATCGCCGCGAGCGCACCGACAAGGAACGAGCCGGTATGCTCGTCAAACAGGATCGACTGGACATTGGGAGCATCCACCACGGCGTCGATCACGACGAAATTGGTGTCGGGAAATTCGGCGGCGAGCGGGGCCAGCACCGATTCCCACATGAAGCTCATCACGACGATTGGGTTGGCGCCCTGGCTGGCGAAGCGGCGCAGGGCCTGTTCGCGCTGGGCGTCGTTTTGCAGTTCCAGTTCGAGATAGTTGCCGCCGGTGTCTGCCTTCCACTTCTCGGCGCCGTTATAGGCGGCCTCGTTGAAGGACTTGTCGAACTTGCCGCCCAGATCATAGATCAGTGCGGGATCAGCAAAGGCGGCACCCGAAAGCAGTGCGCTCAGCGCGATCCCGCCGGCCAGTGCCTTGATGGAGCTTGCAAACTTCATGAGGTCGTCTCCCTGTCTCGCAATGGAGCGTTGGCGCCACGCCCAACGGTGAATTCTCCCTGCGCTCTGGGGGGATACAATCGTGCAATCCCCTTGTCCGCAAGCAAAAAAGCAGCGCCTTCAATGATCTGAACAAAGATTGACCATGCCGCCGCTCCGGTAGGCGCGGCCGGCGGCTAACCCGCCTGCTCTGGCGGTGGCAGCGGAGTCACCGCGGCGCCCATCGCATCGCCGAAGCGGGCGAAAAAGCCATCGATGATCTTTTGCGCGGAGTTGCCAATAATCGCCTGTCCCAGGCGCATGAGCTGGCCCGAGGCGCCGCCGGTGGCGGTGAACACGAGTTCAGTCTGTTCGCCCCGGTCGGTCAGCACGATATCGGCCGTCCCTTCGGCGAGCCCTAACAGGCCGCCCTTGCCGCGGCCCGTCAGCGTATAGCGCTCGGCCGGAACGATATTGGACAGGTTGAGCCCGCCTTTGAACACGGGATGCACCACGCCCAGATTGACCTTGATCTCGAGGTCGAGCGCTGTCGGCCCCGACCATTCGATGCGATGGCAGCCGGGAATGGCGGCTTGCAGCACCGCGGCGTCATTCAGGGCGAGCCAAACCACGGGACGGGGCGCAGCGATGAGATAACGGCCACCGAACTGCATCAGCGCATGCCCAGCGCGACGGGCGGAAAAATGGCAGCGCTGTGGCGAAAATACCGTGGTTTGCAAATGCTTTGCACTGATTTTGCCCCTGCCCTTTACGTGCGGCTTTTTCGCACCAATATGGCCTAAATAGTCGGCCTGTGGCGCAGATGCAATTGTCACGCGTTAGGCCAGCAGCAATCTATAGCGCAACCAGGCGATCTCGCCGATGCCGCGCAGAATCAGGAGCGAACATGGCCAGCCAAGTCACCACTGCTACGCCCACCGCCAATTCGGTGCCCTCCGCCGTTGCCGAACAGCCGCTGCAGTATCTGGACAAGGCCGTCAACGCGATCCGCAATCTGGGGATCTGGCCCGAACAGCAGGGCGAGCAGCCCATCACCGGCTTGTTGCAACAGATCACCGATCTGGATGAAACCCGAGTAATCCTGATCGGGCGCACGCTCTCGCAGGCCAGCGCCTTCAACGAGGTGGTGCGCGAGCAGGTCGCGGCCGTCAAGATCGGCGAGCGCTACGAGGACATCACCAAGGGCTTTGACTCCATCCGCGACGACGCCAAGGCGATGGTCGACCAGTTGGCCGACAACAAGATCAACCTGGTGGAACGCGTCAGCAATGTGTGGATGAAGGTCAGCCGCGGCGACATTGCCACGCGCTTCAATTCCATTCGCGACACCTATCTCGCGGTCACCGCCGACACCAAGGACCAGATCGAGCGCGAGCACACCATTCTCGAGGCCTATCGCGATTTCCGCGGGGCGCTGAAGCAAGCCGAGGTGATGGCGCTCGAAGTGCTGGCCACCGCCGAGCAGCGGCTGGAAGAAAAGAAGAATATTTTGCAGGCTGCGGCCGAGGAACTGGCCGGCTATGCCGGCACTGTGCCGGCCGATCGCGCCCGCCTTGAAATGGCGCGCGACGAGCGCCTGCGCGAAATGCAGAACGAGGAAAAGCGCTACCAGATCGCCAAGGACCTCTCGGACAATTTGACCATCTCCTACAACACTTCCGAAGTGGTGATGGCGCGACTGATGCAGACCACCAATGCCAAGGAGCGGGTGTATCAGCAGTCGATCTCGTTCTTTTCCACCAATGAAACCGTTTTGACGGCCCTGTCGGCCTCGTTCACCGGCATGTTCGGGCTCAACGAATCCACCGCCACGCTCAACGCGATGAAGGAAGGGATGAGCAAGAGCCTCGAGACCCTCTCGGAAATCGGCGACCGGGTGGGCGAGGAAGCGGTGCGCGCCGGGTATGGCCCGACCGTGCGCGCCGATGCGGTCAAGAAGCTCGTCGACAGCGTCATAAACTTTCAGGAAAAGTCGCGCACCATCATCAACGAGATGCGCGTGGCCTCGACCAAGAACTCGGCCGAAATCCGCGATGCGGTGGAAGACGGCAAGCGGCGCCTCGCGACCCTTGCGACCGAAGGCAATGCCTTGCTGCTTGAATCTGGCCGCTGAGTAGGACGAGCACGGATGCAGGCCCGACCATGAGCGATGTTCAGGCGAAGGCCCCTGCCCCTGCCCCGCTCGACGAGGTCATGCTGGCGATGGACGTGGTCGACACGCTCCGTCACCGGCAGGACCTTGCCGTGCGTGAACTCGAAGGGGTGACCCGCGAGCAGCAGCTGATCGACAAGCTGCGCGAGGTGTATCGCCACCAGGGCATCGAAGTGCCCGACCATATCCTGCGGGAAGGCGTGGCGGCGCTGGCTGAAAGCCGGTTCGTTTATGACCCGCCCACTCCGGGCTGGCGCACCACTTTGGCGCGGCTTTATGTCGGGCGCAAAAGCTGGGGCAAGCCGGTGGGCGCGCTGCTGCTGGTGCTGCTTGTGTGTGCCGTCGGCTATTTCGGCGCCTGGCGGCCTTATCAGTCGAGCCAGGCTGAGCAAGCGCGCATCGAGCTCAGCGAAGGCCTGCCCGCGCAGATGGACATGCTCTACCAGACCATTTTCGAGGAAACCAAGGTGCAGCAGGCCGTGGTGGAGGCCGAAGTGCTGCGCTCGCGCGGCAAGGCCTTTGCGGCCGAAGGCAATCGCGCGGGCGCGGAAGACGCGGTCAAGCGCCTGACCGACCTGCGCGACCTGCTGCGCCAGCAATATACCCTGCGCGTGATCAACCGGCCCGATCAGCAATCGGGTTTCTGGACCTTCCCCGAGATCAACACCGCCGCGACCAATTACTACATCGTGGTGGAAGCGGTGGGGCCCGATGGGGACGTGTTGTCGCTGCCGGTGCTCAACGAGGAAACCATGGAAACCGAGACCGTTTCGGTCTGGGCCATTCGCGTGCCCGAGGCGGTCTACAACGCCGTTGCCGCCGACAAGCGCGACAACGGCATCATCGAAGCCAATGAAGTGGGCCGCAAATCGGACGGGTTCATGCAGGTCGAATATCTGATGCCGGTTCTCGGCGGGGCACTGACGCGGTGGTAAAGCAATGAGCATCCGCGGACCCCAGGCCCTGGCCAGCCTCGACGAGGCCATGCGCGACATCCGGCGCGAAGAGGACGAAATCTCGCGCCGCCTTGCCCGCTCCGCCGAGCGGCTGAGCAAGATGCGCGAAAGCGAAGCGGAGCTGTTCCGGCAGCTGGCGCAATTACGCCTCGATCCGGGCGTGCAGGGCGAACTCGACGGGCGCATTTCGCTGGCCGAAAGCAAGGCGCGCGAAATGCTCAAGGACCATGCGCGCCATCTGAGCCAGGCCGAGGAAGGGCTCGCCGCCGCCGATGCGGAGTTGGCGGGCCTTACCGAGCAGCGCGCCCAGGCGCTGGCGGAACTCGAAACAAGGCAAAGCGAGCTCAAGGCACTGGGCGCGCGCCTCCAGGCGCAGATCAGCACCGACCCCGCCTGGATCGCCAAGCGGCAGGAGGCCGAGGAACTCGCCGAGATTGCCGCCCAATCCATGCGCAAGACCGAGCAGGCGGAAGCCGACCAGGCGCAAAAGGGCAGCCCTTATCGCAGCGATCCGCTGTTCATGTATTTGTGGGATGCCGGTTATGGCACCTCGCGCTATCGCGCCAACAATCTGGTGCGCTTCCTTGATGGCTGGGTCGCGGGGATCGTCGGCTTCAACAAGGCGCGGCCCAATTTCGCCATGCTCAACGAATTGCCGATGCGCCTGCGCGAGCATGCCGAGCGCCAGATCGCCAATGCGGAAGCGGCGCAGGCCGAGCTCGACCGGCTCGAACAGGTCGCCATCGACGAAGCGGGCGGTCGCCCCTTGCGCGAAGCATTGGCCGCCATGCAGGCGCGCATCGAGGCGATCGACGCCGAGATCGTCGCCGCCGAAGATCGGCGCGATGGTGCCGCCCAGGCGCTGGGCGCAATGGCGCAGGGGCGCGATCCCTCCTTTGCCGAAGCGCTCGATACGCTCGCGACCGAGCTGGGGCGCGAGGATATCCAGACGCTGCTGGCCGAAGCGCGGCAGACCCGCACCGGGCGCGACGACACCATCGTCGCCCAGATCGACGATGCCCGGGCGCGCATGAAGGAAGAAGACGCCGAGGTGCGCGAGCAAAAGGCGCGCCTCAAGACCCTCGCCGCCCGCCGGCGCGAGCTCGAGGACATCCAGTGGGAGTTCAAAAAGCAGCGGTTCGACGATCCCCGCTCGAGCTTTGGCGAAGACCGGCTCGTGGGCGACATGCTCAACGATTTCCTGCGCGGGGGCATTTCCGCCGCCTCCTACTGGGAGCATTGGCGGCGCTCGCAGAACTGGAACCCCGGCACCAGTGATTGGGGTGGCGGCGAAGGCCTGCCCAATAACGGGCGCAGCGCCAATCCCTGGCCGCAAGGCGGGGGCGGCTTCCAATGGCCCGAAGGCAGCTTTGGCGGCGGCAGCAGGCGCGATGGCGGCGGCGGTGGGCGTCCGCCCGCAGGGGGCGGCGGCTTTTCGCGCCCGCGCACCGGCTCAGGCGGCACGCGCAAGCATGGCGGGTTCAAGACGGGCGGCGGGTTCTAGCACCCGCCACCCGACCGTGGCCTCAGGCCGGGTTGATGAAGCCGAACACCGCAGCGGCATTGCCGCTCTGCTCGGCAAAGCGCTGGCGATGCACGCGCTGCACCAGCACCTCGCCATTCTCGGGTCCTGCCGCCAGCAGTTGCATGGTTTCGCTGATATAGTCGGCCAGTGGCATGGCGTTGGGGTCATTGGCCTGCTTTTCGCCCTGCAGCGTGGTTTGCACATAGGGCGGGGCGAGCTCGATCACCTCCACAGCCGTGTGGCGCAGCTGATGGCGCAGCGACTGGGAATAGCTGTGGATCGCCGCCTTGGTGGCGCTATAGGTCGGGGTCGACGCCTTGGGCACGAAGGCCAGGCCTGAGGAGACGGTCAACACCGCCGCCCGAGGTTGCGCCAGCAGATGCGGCAGCAAGGCAGCCGTAAGACGGATCGGCCCCAGCAGATTGGTCGCGACCGTTGCCTCGGCGATCGCCAGATAGTCCCCCGCGACCAAATCTTCATCGACCATGATCCCGGCATTGTTGATCACGGCGTTGAGCGCGGGAAAGGCCGCGATCACCCGCTGGGCGAAGGCGCGGATCGCTTCGGGGTCGCTCATATCCACGGTGAATGCCGCCATGCCGGGATTGGCGGCGGTGACCGCATCGAGCGCGTCCTGGCGCCGCCCGCTGATGATCACCTGATTGCCCGCGCGGTGAAAGGCTTCGGCCAAGCCCCGGCCGATGCCGGAGCCGCCGCCGGTAATGAGAATGGTGTTGCCGCTCATGCGCATGAAAACTCTCCTTGGCTTGTGTCGCCCAGAGTTAAGCCGCATACTCTCCTACGGGAAGTAGGCACCCAAAAGATCCATACGCACCCAACGGAGAGTGTCGATGCCGCGAGAAGTTTCAGCCCCCTCGATCTACCAGTGGAGCGAGCGCGCTGGCGGCAAGCCGCTCGATCCCGAACTCGATCGCCTGGTGCGCGACATCATCGGCAAGGTCGCCGACAAATGGACCATGCTGATCCTCGAGGCCCTCAATGATCACGGTACGCTGCGCTTCACCGATGTGGGACGCAAGGTCGGCGAGATCAGCCAGAAGATGCTGACCAAGACCTTGCGGCAGATGGAAGCCGATGGCCTCGTGCAACGAACCGTGCATCCGGTGATCCCACCCCATGTGGAATACAGCCTCACCCCGATGGGCCGGAGTCTCGGGGGCGCGTTTTGCGGCGTCTGGCTGTGGGCGGAAGAGCATCACGCGGCTATCGAGGCGAGCCGCAAGGCCTTTGCCGAACGTAATGGCGCGGCTTAATTGGCGGTTGGGGTCGCCATCAGTTCCCAGACATTGCCTTCGCTGTCGGCGAAGTAAGCCGAGTAGCCCCATTCGGACGATGTGCCCGGGGTAATGATCGAGCCACCCGCCACCAGCACCTGGTCGAGAATGGCATCGACCTCGACGGCATCGGCGGCGCGGTGGCTGAGCACAAAGCCCGGCGAGCCCGCTACGGGGGCTTCGAGCCCCGCGGTCTCGGCAATCTGGGTGCGCGGGAACAGCACAAAGCTCAGCCGTTCATCGAGAAAAAACGCCACATGGTCGTCCCCTGCCCCGATCTGGTCGTCGCCCAGCTCGAACAGCGCGCGGTAAAAGGCAAAGGCGCGCGGCAGATCATCGACGCCGATGGTGATGATGCTGATGGTTGGCTTCATGGCTGGCGCGCTCCTCGGGCGGTCTCAGTAGGCGTTATTCGTAGTACACGCTGATGCGCTGCCCGCCGATCTCATGGACCTTGATGTCCATCTCGTAGATCCCGGACAGCACTTCGGGGCGGATCATTTCATCGGCGGGGCCTTGGGCCGCGACCTTGCCGTGCTTCATGGCGATGATGAAATCGGAATACCAGGAGGCAAAATTGATGTCGTGCAGCACCAGCACCACGGTCTTGCCCAACTCGTTGGCCGCCTTGCGCAAGAGCTTCATCATGCCCATGGCATGCTTCATATCGAGATTGTTGAGCGGCTCGTCGAGCAGCACATAGTCGGTGTCTTGGCAGAGGACCATGGCCACAAAAGCGCGCTGGCGCTGCCCGCCCGAAAGCTCGTCGAGGAACCGGTCCGACAACTCGCCCAGATTGAGATAGCCAATGGCATCGTCGATGCGCTTCTCGTCGTCTCGCGTCAGCCGGCCGCGCGAATAGGGAAAACGCCCAAAGGAAACGAGGTCGCGCACGGTCAGGCGCGCGGTCATGTGGTTGTCCTGTCGCAGGATGGACAGGCGCCGCGCCAGCACTTCGCTGCCGGTCTTGCTGACATCGAGTCCGTCCACGGTGACGGTGCCCTTGTCCATGCTCATGAGGCGGCTGACCATGGACAGCAGGGTCGACTTGCCGGCCCCATTGGGCCCGATAATGGAGGTGATGCCGCCAGAAGGAATGGACAGCGTCACGCCATCCACCACGCAGCTGGCACCATAATGTTTGGTGACGTTGGTGGTGATGATCATCGCGCGGTTCTCCGCAGCACAAGGAAAATAAAGACGATACCGCCCAAAAACTCGATGATGATCGAGAGCGCCGTATCGAACTCAAATATGCGCTCGAGCACGGTTTGCCCACCCACAAGGCAGATCACGGCCAGGAGCACCGCCGCGGGCAGCACATATTTATGCTTGCTGTTGCCCACCAGCGAATGGGCCAGGCTCGCCACCAGGAGGCCAAAAAAGGTCACCGGGCCCACGAGCGCCGTCGAGACCGCCACCAGCACCGACACCATGATCAGCATGGCGGTGATGGTGCGCTTGTAGTTGACCCCAAGATTGATCGCATTGGCGCGCCCGAGGGTCAGCACATCAAAGACCGGGATCATCCGGATCACGGCAATGGTCACAACCGCCAGGACCGCATAGGCGAAGAGGAGATGGTCGGTGTCGACCCGCGAGAAGCTCGCAAAAAAGCTGTCCTGCAGCACGTTGAAGGCATTGGGATCCATCAGGCGCTGCATGAAGGAAATCACGCTGCGGAACATGATGCCAAAGACAATGCCCACCAGCACCAGCAAATGCAGGCTGCGCTCCTGCCAGACGAACAGCCAGGAGAACAGCGCGCTGGCAAAGCCGATCATCACTACCATTTCGAGGAGGAAATGCAGGTCGGAATTGAGGCTGATGAGGCTGCCAATGCCGAAAAAGAACACCAGCGAGGTTTGCAGCAGCACGTAAAGGCTATCAAAGCCCATGATCGAGGGCGTGAGAATCCGGTTATTGGTGGCGGTCTGAAACAGCACGGTCGAGAGCGCCACCGAATAGCCGACGAGGATCAAACCGAGGAGCTTGCGGCCGCGGAACGGGATCACGAAGCTCCAGCTGCCCTTGGCCCCCAGCGTCATGAAGCAGACGATGGAAACGAGTGCCAGCAGCGACAGGATGACCAGCACCAGCACCGGCCGGGTCCAGGTGCGGCGCGATATGCCCAGGAACGGGGCGTGAGCCGTGGAGAGATCAGGCGGCACTGCGACGGGTCCTGAGCAACAGATAAAGGAAGATGACACTGCCGATGACGCCGACGACCACCCCGATCGGGATTTCATAGGGGTAGCGGATCACCCGCCCCAGGATATCGCAGGCCACTACGAAGGCCGCGCCCGATACCGCCACCCAGGGCACGGTGCGCCGCATATTGTCCCCCACCAGGAGGCTGATGACATTGGGCACGACGAGGCCGAGGAAGGGGATGATGCCGACGGACACCAGCACCACCGCGCTCGAGATCGAGACGATGATGAGCCCCAGGGTCATGGTCTGGTTGTAGTTGAGCCCCAGATTGGTGGTGAAATCCTCGCCCATCCCCGCGACGGTGAAGCGGTCGGCGGCCCAATACGCGGCGACGGCACAAACCAGCCCAATCCAGAGCAGTTCATAGCGGCCGCGCAGCACGCCGGAAAAATCGCCGAGCTCCCAGGCGAGCAGCGACGGCAGGAGGCCAAAGCGATAGGCAAAAAAGCTCGTCACCGCGCCGATAATGCCCGAGAGCATGATGCCGATCAGGGGCACGAGCAGCACATCGCGGGGCGGCACGCTGCGGATCACCCGCAAGAACAGGAAAGTGCCGGCGAGGGCAAACAGCGCTGCCACCATCATCTTGGCCATGATGGGCCAACCGGGTGCCAGCAGAGTCACGAGCAAAAAGCCCAGCAGCGCGGACTCCGTCGTGCCCACCGTGCCCGGCTCGACAAAGCGGTTGCGCACGACGATCTGCATTACAAGGCCGGCAATAGCCATGGACGAGCCGGCGAGCAGCAGCGACAGGGTACGGGGCACGCGGCTGATCAGCAGCACCTGCATCGGCCGCCCTTCGGGGCCACCCGAAAACACTCCCGCCAGCGTCACATCGCTGACCCCGATAAACAGGCTCGCAATCGCCAGCAGAAGCGTGGCCACACCAGCGATAATCAGCAGCGGCAAGGCCCGCATGGCACCTCGTTCTTAAATGGCAGAACCCGGCGGAATGATCCGCCGGGCTGAATGATTGATCGCTAGGGGCCGGTGTTAGCTGTTGAGGCCTTCCAGCACCTGATCGAGCATCAGCATCAGGCCGTTATAGCCATGCATGGTGACATAAGCGGCTTGAGGGTCGAGGTAAACAATGTGACCTTCCTTGGCGGCGGTGGTCTGGTTCACCAATTCGTTGTCGAGCAGGGCGGCAGCAGCGCCGGTGTTCTCGCCAACGCCGGCATCACGGTCGACCACGAAGAGCCAATCGGGATTGGTTTCGAGGATGAACTCGAAGGAAACGCTGTCGCCACCGTGATCGCCGTCTTCCACATCGGCCATGGCCGAGGGCATGCCGAGTTCATTGTAGATCCAGGCGACACGCGAGCCGGGTCCGTAAACGCCGACATTGCCGGCATTGGTCACGAGCACGAGCGCGGTGCCCTTGCCTTCGGCCGCAGCTTTGACTTCGGCGATCTTGGCTTCGAGATTGGCGTTGAGTTCGGCGGCCTTCTCTTCGAGCCCAAAGATCTCGCCGAGCTTGGTGATGTTGGCTTCCACGCCCTCGACCAGATCGGCATTGTCGACGGTCAGGTCGATGGTGGGCAGGATTTCGGCGGCGGTCGGGTACGCGGTGCGCGAGCGGGCAGCGACGATATAAAGATCGGCGTCGGCGGCAGCGATGCCTTCGAAATCGGGCTCCTGGAGCGAGCCGATCTTGAGCGCGTCGGCGGGAACGGAGTCAGCGAGGTAAGCGGGCACATTGGACGAGGGAATGCCAGCGACCGGAACGCCGAGCGCGGTCAGGTTGTCAAAGGCTGCCCAATCGGACACCAGCACTTTTTCGGGTACGCCGGTGATGGTGGTTTCACCCTGGGGATGGGTGACGGTGACTTCCTGAGCCTGGGTGCCCAGGCTGGTAAAGGCCAGCGCGCCAGCGACGAGCGCGGCGAGCAAGGAGGGGGTGCGGGTGATGGTGTTCACGAGACTTCCAATCCAGGGTTTGGGCAAACAGCTCAGCACTGCCAGTTTAAGCTGACGTTGCTTGTCGGGTTACCTAACCGGGCGGAAGCGCCGAGTCAAAAGATAGTTGAGGCTGCCACTCACCTATACAGGGCGAGTGGCGCCGGGTTTTTAGTCCCTAGTGGCTGTGCTCGCCTTCGGGGGCGTCATGAGCGTGCTCACCCGCGCCATGGGCTTCGGTCGCATCGGCGGCCTGCACGGGGATTTCGATTTCGACCGGGCCGGCATGCTCGAACACCAGGGTCACCGGCACGCTCTCGCCTTCAACGAAGGGCTGGGTCAGGCCCAGGAACATGATGTGCAGCCCACCGGGCTCGAGCGCCACGGTTTCACCCGCTTCGATGGTGATGCCGTCAGCCAGGGGGCTCATCTTCATGACATCCCCTTCCATCTTCATCTGGTGCAGTTGCACCGTGCCGGCAGCGGGGGAAGTGGCGGAAACCAACCGGTCGGACGCATCGCCCGTGTTCTCGATGGTCAGATACCCGCCCGCGACGGGAGCATTGGGCAGGGTCGCGCGGGTAAAGGGCACCGAAATGTTGAGAGGGCCATGATGCACCACCCCGTTATGAGCAAGAGCAGGCGCAACGAGCAGCAGGGCAGACACAATGGCGGCGGCACGGAAACGGCGGAACATCGGAGTGATCCTGGGTGAGCGGATGAACGGCGTCAGCTTAACGCGCCACTAGGGCGTAGGTGCATAGGTTTCGCTGACCAGCGACAAAAAGCCCTTCACCGGCGCTGACAGCGGCGTCGAGCGGCGGCGGGCGACCAGCAGTTGCCGCAGCGCCCAGCTATCGGCGAGCGGGGCACAGGCGAGGTCCGTACCCGCCAGCAGATGCAGGCTCGTCGAGCGCAAAAAGCCGATGCCAAAGCCCGCTTCCACCATGCGCACCAGCGCAGGGAAACTCTCCACCCGCAGGCTTTCGGTCAGTTTGCGGCCGTCGCGGCGGGCGGCTTCGGCGAGCAGGCGATCGAGCGCGCCGGCATGGTGGATGCCCACAATGGCGTGCTCGACCACCTCGGCAAAGGCAATGCCGCTGCGGGGCTCGAGCCGGGGCGCCAGCGGATGCTCGGGCGGCGCCAGCACCCAGACGCGGTCATCCTCGAAGGGGCGCGTTTCAAAGCGGGCGAAATCGTAATTGTCCGAAACAATGGCCACATCCGCCCGGCCTTCATCGAGCGCCAGCAGCGCGCGGGCGGCGCCCATTTCCATGATGTCGAGCCCGATGCCAGCATGGTTCTGGCTATAGCGGGCCAGCAGTTCGGGCAGCCGGCCGGTCAGCGCCGAACCGGTGCAGGCGAGGCGCAGGCTGCCGCGCTGGCCGGTGGAAAAATCCACCATGGTGGCGTCGAGATCGGCGATGGCACGCAGCACGGTGCGGCAACCCTCGGCATAGGCGCTGCCGGCAGCGGTCAGGCGCACGCCATGGGCAGAGCGATCAAACAGGGCCGTGCCCAACCGGTTCTCGAGATCCGATACGCGGCGGCTGACGGCGGAAGAGGCAATGCCCTCGCGCTCGGCGGCGCGGCCGATCGAGCCGGTATCGGCCAGCAGCAAAATCAGGCGTGCGGTGACGCTGTCGAACGGTGCCATCCCATCTCCCTGGCTGAGCCCACTGATAGGGCGTTCAGAGCACCAGGGAAAGGCCGCGCGCAAGATAGAAAATGCCAATGGCCGAGACGATCCAGCGCGTCCAGCTGCGGAAATTGGCGTCGGTCACGCGCTGCAGGATCCAGTAGCCGGCGCTGGTGCCGGCCACCGCGAAAGGCGCGGCGAGCGCCACGCCCAGCCATTCCCCAGAGCTCAGCACCATGGTGGCGTTCCAGTAGAACACCACTTTGGCCCCATGCGAGAGCACCTGCACCGCCGCCTTGGTCGCGACGATCCGCCGCCGGTCCATGGCGGTGCGGATGAAAAAGATATCGACGGTCGGCCCCGACACACCGACCGCGAGGTTAAGCCCGCCCCCGAGCATGCCGCAGAGCACGGCATGATGGGGCTTGCTGGCATCGAGCCGCAGCCAGTCGGCGGGAATCCAGACAAGGATCGGCAAGAGCCCAATGGCGATGCAGACAACCGCGAGATCGGGCGTATAGCGCACGATGAAGAGGATGGTGGCCGCCACCAGCAGCCCCAGCGTAATCCAGCCCATGATGCGCCAATCGATAAAGGCGCGCGACAGCCAGGCCCGCGAGCCATTGGCGATGATCTGGATGGCGCCCTGCACCGCAATGGCGGTGCCCACCGGCAGCAGCGCCAAAAGGATGCCGAGGAGGATCAGCCCACCCGCCATGCCGAAGACGCCCGACAGGGTCGAGGTCAAAAACACCGCCCCCAACAGGGCAAGCACCGCTCCAAGGCTCAGCATCAGGGCTCCCCCGTTTCAGCCGGGTTCATGCCCGGCAGGGCAGCCGCGCGCCAGCACGGATCGGGCATGGCCCGGTGCTTTCCTGGCAAAGCTGGCGCGGTCAGGTGGAGGCGGCCTTGGGGCCGGCGGCGATCACCTCTTCGGGGATGTCGTCAAAGGAGGCGTAGTTCATGTTGTAGAGCCGGGCATAAAGCCCGTTCTTGGCCATGAGCTGGTCGTGATTGCCGTTCTCGATCAGCTCACCATTCTGCAGCACGATGATGCGGTCGGCCCCGCGAATAGTGGCGAGCCGGTGCGCGATCACGAGCCCGGTGCGCCCTTCGAGCACGGTCAGGAGCGCCTTCTGAATCTGCCGCTCAGTATAGGAATCGATATTGGCGGTGGCCTCATCGAGCACGAGGATCCTGGCATCGGCGACGAGCGCCCGGGCAAAGCTCAGCAGCTGGCGCTGCCCCAGCGACAGATTGGAGCCGCGCTGCTCGAGCATGGCATCATAGCCATTGGGCAGCCGTTCGATGAACTCATGGGCGCCAACGGCCTTGGCTGCCGCAACCACCTGTTCGCGCGTGGCATCGGCCTTGTTGTAGCGGATATTGTCGAGCACGCTGCCGGTAAAGAGGAACGGCTCCTGGAGCACCATGGCCACCTGCTCGCCCAGTGACTCCTGCGTCACATCCCGAACATCGTGACCGCCCACCAGCACGGAGCCGCCCTGCACTTCATAAAAGCGGTGCACAAGGGCCATGGCGCTGGTTTTGCCCGAGCCGGTCGGGCCGACCAGGGCGACGGTTTCGCCCGGATTGACGCGGAAGCTGACATTTTTGAGCACGGGATGATCGGCGCGATAGCCGAAGGTCACGTTGCGGAACTCAACCGAGCCATCCATGGCCCCGGTCAGCGCCACGGCGCCGGGCTTGTCGGCGATATCGACGGGCACATCGAGCACTTCGGTGATGCGCTGGCCCGAGCTCATGGCGCGCTGCATCACAGAATACTGCATGGTGAGCGAGCGGATGGGATCGAAAAAGCGCTGGATATAGAACAGGAACGTGACGATCACGCCCACCTGCAGCCCGCCATTGAGCACCATGGAGCCTCCCACCACGATCACAACAGCCATGGCGATGCCGGTGAGGCTATCAACGATGGGCACCATGACCTGGGCATATTTCGATGCGGTCAGCTGGGTCTTGAGGTTACCAAAGGCCTTGTCGTCATAGAGGTCGAAATTGACCCGCTGGCGATCGAGGTTCTGCACCGTGCGCACGCCATGAATGCCTTCGGCCAGGGCGCCCGCGGTGGAGGAATTGGTTTCGTGCGCGGCCATGAAGGCGGCCCGCGCCCGCGGCAGCCAGAAAATGCGCACGACGAACAGCACCGGCATGGTCGCGAGCGTTAGCAGGCCAAGTCGGAAATCAAGCGTCAGCAGCACGACGACAATGCCGACCAGCAGCACGATGTCGCCCACCGAGATCACGGAGGTTTCCAAAAACTCCTGCATGGAATTGACGTCACCCTGCAGGCGGCTCATCAGGCGACCCACTTCGGTCTTGTCCATGAAGGACAGCGACACGCGCTGGAGCTGGCTGAACATGGCGCGGCGCATATCGAACAGCACGTTTTCGGCCACTTCGCCGACCACGGTTTCCTGCACATAGCTGGCGCCGAAATTGAGCAGCACCACCACGCCAAAGGCCACGACGGCCCCGATCAGGTTGGCGTGATCGCCGCCTGCGGTCATGCCGCGGTCAATGGCAAAGCCGATGATCAGCGGAATGGCCAGCTGGGTCAGCGTGAAAACGATAACCGCCGCCACCGCCAGCAGCATGCGCCGGCGATAGGGATGCACAAAGGCCCAGATCCGGCGGATGGTCTTGGGATCATAGGCCTTGCCAAAGATTTCTTCCTCGATCCGGTGCGAACCCACCGTGGCGCGGGGCGGGCGCTGGCCGCGATTGACCGGAACGTCGTCGTCATGCTCGATAACGCTCATTGGGCCGCACTCCCCACGGCAAAGTCCTCGGCGTCGACCGGCTTGACCTGCAGGTCGTAGAGCGCGCGATAGCGACCGTTCTGGGCCAGCAACTGCTCATGGCTGCCGCGCTCGACGATCTTGCCGCCATCAAGAAACAGGATCTGGTCGGCATGCATCAGCGAACTCAGGCGGTGGGAGATGATGAGGGTGACGCGATCCTGCGCATAGCGCTTGATGGCGCTGCGGATGCGGTGCTCGGTGCCCGCATCGATGGCGGCGGTGGAATCGTCGAACACCATCACCGCCGGCTTGAGCACGAGGCTGCGGGCAATCGACAGGCGCTGGCGCTGCCCACCCGAAAGCGAGACACCCCGTTCGCCCACCACGGTGCCATATTGGGCCGGCAGGCCCATGATGTAGTTGTGCAGCTGGGCGCTTTCGGCGGCCCCGGCAATGGAGCGCTCCTTGGCCCAGGGATCGCCATAGGCGATGTTGTTTTCGATCGTGGTGGTGAACAGGAACGAGTCCTGCTGCACCACGGCCACGGCGCGCCGGAGCGAGGCGAGGGTCACGTCGTTGACGTTCTGCCCGTCGATGGTCACCGCCCCGCCGCTCACTTCGTAAAAGCGCGAGATCAGATGGGCCAGGGTCGACTTGCCACTGCCGGGGGCACCGACAATGCCGATGGTCTGGCCGCGCTTGGCTTCAAAGCTCACCCCGTCAAGCGTGGGATACAGCGCGCCGGGATAGGTGAAGTGCACATCCTCAAAGCGCAGCACGCCTTCGCCTAACTTGAGCGGCTTGGCCGCGGGTTTGTCGTCGATCTCGAGCGGCTGGTCGAGGAAGTCGAACAGGCGTCCGCCACAGGTGGCGGCGCGGGCAAAGCTGTTGACCATCATGCCGAGCTGGCGCACCGGCATCTGCAGAATGGTCATGAAGGTCAAAAACGAAGCGAGGGTGCCCACGGTCATGGTGCCGTCGATGACCTTGTTGCCCCCGAACCAGAGCACCAGCCCCATGGCGGCAAAGAACGAGAAGGTCATGGCGCTGGTGTTGCGCACGCGAATGCCGACGCGGGTATAGGCGAGCTCCAGGGCTTCTGCCGAAGCGCGGTCGAACTTGGCGAGTTCGAACTTCTGGCCCGAAAAGGCGCGCACGACACGAATGCCGCCCAGATTCTCTTCCATCACGCGGGTGACGGCGGACAGCTTGTCCTGCAGCATCAGCCAGGTCTTGCGCAGGGTCAGTTGCGCGACCGAGGAGCGCCAGGCGACAAAGGGCACAAAGCTCAGGCTCAAGACGCCCAGCAGCGGATCGGTCGAGATTAGCAGATAGGCGCCCAGCCCGATCAGCACGGACAGCAGCACCATGCGCACGAGCCCTGTCGAAAAGAACATGCGCACGCCATCGAGGTCGAGCAGACCGATGGTGATGAGATCGCCGGTATGGATGCGGTCGTGGAAAGAAAAGCTCAGGCGCTGCACCTTTTCATAGAAGGCCAGGCGCAGTTCGTAGCCGATGGTGTGGCCCACCGATTCACTGAAATAGTTCTGCGCCAGGGTGAAGAGCCCGCGCGCCACCGACACGGCCAGCAGGAGCAGCGCCGTGGTCCAGAGCGCCCGCTCGCCGGCATCGCCCGCCACCAGAATGCCCTGCGCCTCGTCCACCGCGCGGCCCAGCAGGCGGGGAATGGTCAGTTGGAGTCCCGCCGCAATCACCGTCGAGCCGATGGCAATGGTGACCTGCCAGGGATGGCGCAGCGTCAGCTTGGTGATGCGCCACAAGACGCCGGTGCCTTTACCGGCATGGACAGAGGCCAGGTGAGCGCGGGGGTCAGCGCGCCCACGGACGCGGCCAGCCGAGGGGGTGGTCACAGCAGATCCAGACTTCAAAAAGGGTGCTCCGGTGGGGCGCAGGGCAGCCACCGGGTGCGACAAATCATCTCGTGGAATTATTCAACGCCCATCGTCAGTACCATTCAAGAGGCAATTTGCGCAAAAAAGCGCCACGCTAGGCGCTTTGTGACGGAACTGTCACTTAGGTTCATTGAGCTCGGGATAGATTACGGCCGAGCAGCGCCGGTTGCCGGCATCGAGCAGGGCTTGCTGCTCGGCCGATATGGTGCCGGAAAACACCGGATCCCACAGATCATTGGCTTCCACGGTCTCGAGCCCGCACTGGCAATAGGTGGTGCAAAGGCCCGGCGTCGTGCCGCCCTCGACGCAGGTGCGTTGGCAGGCATTGAGGAAGTCGGTTTGCCGCATGGCGATCTGGGGCTGCAGCCAGCCGGCCAGCGGAAACAGCACGGCGAGCAGCAGCGGCTGATGCACGAGATAGATCAGGAGGCTCCAGCGCCCCATGGTTTGCAGTACCCGCGCCAGCCGATTGGCGGGGGCAATGGCGGCGAGGCGCGTGCTCCAGCGCGACCCGATCAACCAGCGCCCGGCCAGCAGCCCCAGCAGCACCACGCCAAAGGAGGGAAAAACCGGCACGAGATCATTGGTGGGCGGCGCCACCGTCCAGAACCCCAGCCAGGACCAGGCCTTGGCGTTGAAGAACTCGTTGGAGAAGACCGCGGGCAGCACCAGCACCACCACAGCGATTAGCCCGATCAGCCAGGAGGGCGCCCGGCGCAGCGGCAGCGCCAGGAGGGTAAAAAGGGCTATGGCGTGCAGCACGCCGAAGTAAACGAAGGTGTCGGGGAAGGCGAAGAGGGTCGCGACGGTAATCGCCAGCGCTCCCAGCACCAGCAGCCCCCAGCGACGCCAGAACCGGGGCCAATCGGTCGGCACGCGGCTGCCCAGCGCCATGCCGACGCCGACAAGGAACAGGAAGCTGTACAAAATGCTGCGGGCAAACAGCACCCAGCCCGGGTCATACCCGACATCGGCGGGGATGAAGCGGAAATAGGCGAGATCCCAGCACAGGTGATAGATGATCATCGCAATGATGGCGACGCCACGGGCGATGTCGATCACCGGGAAGCGGGCGCGCACCGGTGGGGCGGTGAGCTCGCTCACCGCGCCCTATCCAGTATGGCCAGGAACGCCGCGCCATAGCGCTCGAGCTTGGCCTGCCCCACGCCGGGGATATTGAGCAGATCGTGCAACTTGGCCGGCCGGGTTTGCGCCATGGCGCGCAGGGTCGCGTCGCCAAAGACCACATAAGGGGGCACGCCCTGCGCCTTGGCGATCCGCAGCCGTTCGGCGCGCAGGGCATTGAACACGCCCATATCGGCTTCGTCGAGTTCCACCGCGCCCGCCAGTTGGCGGCGCACTTCGGCCGCTTTTTTCGGCCGGTCCTTGCGCAGGGTGACGGTGCGCTCCTTGCGGAACACGGCGCGCGCGCCCTCCCCCAGCGTCAAGGCGCCATGGGCGGCATGGTCGACCCGCACGAGGCCGGACGCGGTCAGCTGGCGCAGCACCGATTGCCAGGTGCGGCTGTCATATTCCTGGCCCTGGCCGAACACGGCCTGCTTGTCGTGGCCAAAGCGCTCGACCTTTTCGGTCCGCTTGCCCAGCAGCACATCGATGATGTGCCCCGAACCGAAGCGCTGCCCGGTGCGATAGATCGCGGCCATGGCCTTGATCGCTGCCTCGGTGCCGTCCCAGCTGGCGACGGGCGAGCGGCAGGTATCGCAATTGCCGCAAGGGCCCTCATAGACTTCGCCGAAATGGGCGAGGATCGCCTGGCGCCGGCATTCGGCAGTTTCGCAGACGCCCAGGAGCGCGTTGAGCTTGGCGTGCTCGACCCGCTTGATCTCGTCGGGCGCCCCGCCCTCGTCGATCATGCGCCGGCGCTGCACCGCATCGGCCATGCCATAGCTCATCCAGGCGTCGGCGGGCTGGCCGTCGCGCCCGGCGCGGCCGGTTTCTTGGTAATAAGCTTCGATGGAGGCGGGGAGATCGAGATGGGCGACATAGCGCACATCGGGCTTGTCGATGCCCATGCCAAAAGCCACGGTCGCCACGAGGCACACATCCTCCTCGCGCAGGAAGATGTCCTGGTGAGCCGAGCGGATGCTGGCATCCATGCCGGCATGATAGGGCAGCGCGCGAACGCCCTTACCCTCCAGCCATTGCGCGGTGTCCTCCACCTTGGCCCGCGACAGGCAATACACAATGCCGCTTTCGCCCTTGTGCCCCTCAAGGAAGCGCAAGAGCTGAGCGCGGGCATTGTCGCGCTCGATGATGGAATAGGAGATATTGGGGCGATCGAAACTGGTCTCAAATACGCGCGCCCCACCCAGGCCCAACCGCTCGATGATATCGGCGCGGGTGGTGGGGTCGGCCGTCGCCGTCAGGGCAATGCGCGGCACGCCGGGAAAGAGTTCGGTCAGCTGGGCGAGTTCGCGATATTCGGGCCGGAAATCATGGCCCCATTGGCTGACGCAATGGGCTTCATCGATGGCAAAGAGCGCGATATCGAGCCCATCCACCATGTTGCGGAAGCCGGGCGTCGCCACCCGCTCGGGCGCCACATAAAGCAAGTCCAGCTCGCCGCGGCGCAGCTGCCCGCGCACCTGGGCAGACTCTTCGGGCGACAGCGAGGAATTGAGCGCCGCCGCCGCGACCCCGGCCTGGCGCAGCGCCTCGACCTGGTCGCGCATCAGCGCAATCAGCGGCGAAACCACAATGCCCACGCCATGCCGGCAGAGGGCCGGGATCTGGTAGCAGGCCGATTTGCCCGCGCCCGTCGGAAACAGCACCACCGCATCGCCGCCATCGGCGACATGGCGCACCACTTCTTCCTGCTGGCCGCGGAAGCTTTTGTGGCCAAACACATCGCGCAGCACCGCCAGGGGATCGGGGCGAAGATCAAGCGAGGTGGTTTGGCTCAAGGCTGCCATGCGAGGGAGGGGCTCCGAAGCGGCGAATCCCGCCGCACCGTGCTTCGAGCATAGCTGAGCGTGACGGGCAACTCACAGCTGATTCAACAGCTAGACATAGCCCAGCGCGGTGAACTGGCTGTCGAACCACCACCAGCCCATTGCGGTGAGCGCCACCACGACGGCAAAGGCGATCCAGCCTGCCGCGGTCAGGTTCTTGTGGTCGGCCGTGCGATATTGGAAGCGCTCGCCCCCGAGCAGAAACACCAGCCCGAAGACGAGGCATAGCGGCACCAGCGCAAAGGCGCGCAGCTGATAGTGCACCTCGGGCGCGCCGCTTTGCGCCTGCCCGAGCGGCACCAGTAAAAAGAAATACAAAACAGCGACGCCAATGGCGATCGCCGCCAATCCGCCCAGCCGCACCAAAACACTGCGCCCCATGCCTCACCCCCGCTGCATCGCGCAACAAGGAGTGGCATGGGGCCCTCAAGAGATCAATCTGCCGCCGGCTTAGCCCCCGACGATCTCGCCACCATTGGGATGCAGCACCTGACCCGAGATGTAGGAGCTCTCGTCGCAAGCCAGGAACAGGTGGCAGGTCGCCACTTCATTGGGCTGGCCGGGGCGCTTCATCGGCTGGGAGGCGCCGAATTCGGCCACCTTGTCCTCGGGGAAGGTGGCGGGGATCAGTGGCGTCCAGATCGGGCCGGGCGCCACGGCATTTACGCGAATGCCCTTTTCGGCAAGGCTGCCCGAAAGCGAGCGGGTAAAGGCCAGGATCGCGCCCTTGGTCGAGGCATAATCGAGCAGTTCGGGCGAGCCGCGATAGGCGGTGACCGAGGTGGTGTTGACGATGGATGCGCCCGACTGCAGATGCGGCATTGCCGCCTGGGTCATGAAGAAGTAGCCAAAGATATTTGTGCGGAAGGTCTTTTCCAGCTGTTCTTCGGAAATGTCGGTGATTTCTTCCTGCGGGTGTTGTTCGGCGGCATTGTTGACGAGGACGTCGATCTTGCCAAATTCCTCGATCACCTTGCCCACGACATTGTCGCAAAAGGCCTTTTCGCCCACATCGCCGCGCAGCAGCAGGACATTCTTGCCCTCCGCCTTGATCGCGTCGGCGGTGATCTTGGCGTCCTCGGTTTCCTCGAGATAAACGATCGCGACCTCGGCCCCTTCGCGGGCAAACAGCACCGCGCAGGCCCGGCCAATGCCGCTATCGCCGCCGGTGATGATCGCGACCTTGCCGGCAAGCCGCCCGTTGCCGGGGAATTTGGGGGCAAAATCGGGTGCCGGGGTCATTTCGGTTTCCCGGCCGGGCTGATGGTCCTGGTGCTGGGGCGGATTGATCTGATCGTCGGACATGGGGGAACCTTCTGGGTTGGTGGGGAACTAGTGCTTGCGGCCGGAGCCGGATTGCTTGCCCCCGCCATCCTGCTTGTTGACGGTGGCCCAGGCCCGGCGCTCGGCCTCCTCTTCAGGCAGGCCACGCTTTTCGTAGCCTTCCTCGATATGCTCGGCCTTGCGCTTTTGCTTGTCGGTGTAAGCGGATTTGTCGCTTTGAGGCATGGTGGATCTCCCTCTTGCGGAGCGGCAAAGGTGGACCAGCGCTGACGGGAAGGACCCGCGCGCTGCCGTCACTGCCAAGCCGTCGATAAAGGGAAAAAGATCGGGCGCCCGGATTGTTCCGCCGAGCGCACCAAGATTAGCCCAAGGGCAGCGGCCGGCTCAAAAAGGGCGAGCCCGGTTCGGCAAAGCGCCAGGGCGTATCGGCGCCCTTGGTGATGCCGATGCGCGGCCCAGTGCCGACGCGCGCCTCACCAGTTGCCGCCAGCACGGCAAAAGGCGGCTCGTCGAGCGGCAGGCCATTGTGCCTGCCATCAATCCCCAGTGCCTGGCACAGCTTGCCCGGCCCAGAACAGAGCTGGCGATCGGGCAATCCGCCCCGCCGCTCGCGCATTTGCGCGATGCCGGTGGTGGGCTCGAGCGCGCGGATCAACACCGCGCTGCCGGGCTCGCAAACGAAATTGAGGCACCAATGGATGCCGTAGATCTTGTAAACATAGGATTGGCCGGGCGGCCCGAACATCGCGGCGTTGCGCGGCGTCGGGCCGCGAAAGCTATGCGAGGCCGGGTCGGCCCCGTCATAGGCTTCCACCTCGACCAGCCGTCCGCCGACCCCGTCGACGAGCAGGGTCGCGCCGATCAGCTCGGCCGCGACCTGCGTCACCGGACGGTTGAAAAACGCTGCGCTCAGCAACGTTTGCGCCACTCAGGGATCCTTGAAGGCGACGCAGTCGATCTCGACCTTGCAATCCACCATCATGTGCGACTGCACGGCCGAGCGTGCCGGCGGATGTTCGCCGAAATAGCTCTTGTAAACGGCGTTGAAGCTCCAGAAATCGCGGGGATCATCGAGCCACACGCCGCAGCGCACCACATGTTCGAGCCCGTAGCCGGCTTCCTCAAGGATCGCGATCAGGTTCTTGATGGTCAGATGGGTTTGCTCGACGATGCCGGTGCCAACGATCTCGCCGTCCTTCATCGCGACCTGGCCCGAGACATAAAGGAAGCCGCCGGCTTCCACCGCCCGCGCAAATGGCAGGTTCTGCCCGCCCGCACCGCTTTTCTCCGCCCCATAGCGCTTGATCGGCATGTATCCGGCTCCTTTTCGATTTTGTCCTTCTGGCCAAAACCTAGCCGCTTTCGCGCCCCCTTGCGCCCCGCGACCTCCAAAAGCCTGTGCAAAATCTTTGCGGACCGCCCGCGCAGAACCCGAGCGCCGCCGCCAACTCGATCAGTCCCCTCCCCCTTGAGGGGAGGGCTAGGGTGGAGGTCCATCGGCGGGTCACCAAACCCACCCCCTCCCCAAGGAGGAGGGAGGGCAAATCACCCACATCTGGGATGAATGATCGGCCTGTTGGCCACTGATCGAAGTTAGTGCTTACCGCCGCTGCGATTGCCCTTGCCCAGGTCGCGTTCGGCCCGGACATCCTTGTCGAGCTTTTCAAAGCTTTCGATCAAACCATCGGTTTCGCCCTTGGCGCCGGCTTGCGCCTGGCGCTGGTTGACCACATTGGTCTGGTTGTCGCCTTGCAGGCTGTTCTTGCCCTGGATATCGGCGGCAAGGTCGAACTCGTCGAGGGTGGCGCCGGGCTCGCCCTGGCCGGCAGTTTTGGCGCCCTGCTGGCCGCCGCTGCGATTGCCGGTATTGCTGGAAGGATTGGCCATGTTGGTTCTCCTTTGGGTTGCACCAAAACCAACGTGTCCTTTCCCCAGATGTTCCCCCGCCATCGACTCACAGTCGCGCCAGCAAGCTTGCTGCAGTGGCGCTTTACGCCACCTGGGAGTGCACATAAGGTGGCAGCGCCGGGGGGCATGAGGGTGGGACCAATGCGCGTGATGATGCGGAGTGTCGCGGTGCTTGGCGCCACGCTGGTTGCCATGCTGGCCAGCGGGGCGCTGGCCCAGCCAAGCCGCACCGAGCTGTTGCCCGGCATCGACCTGCCCGGCTTTGATTATGCCGTGCAACAGAACACCACCATCGGGGCCTGTCAGGCCGCCTGCGAAGACGACAATCTTTGCCGCGCCTTCACCTTCAACACCGAAGCGAACTGGTGCTTTCTCAAATCGGGCAGCGCCGATGAGGTCCCCTTCGCCGCCGCCAGTTCCGGCCGCGTCAGCCATGGCGCTTCCCCCGAAGAGATCACCGCGGCCCGCCAAACCGAACTGCCCTTTCCCGCCGCCGACCTGATCGATGCAGCCCGACGCTTTGCCGCCGAGCTCGAACAAACCGATCCACCCCCGCCCAATGCCAGCTATGCCGATCTCGTGGCGGAGGGGCGTGCTGCCGCCGCCGAAGCCAATCCAGCCGCCGCCATGTTGAACCTGCGCCAGGCGCTGGCGATCAACGGCAATGACCCCGCCGTTTGGCTGGAGCTGGCAGAGCTCGCCCTCACGCAAGCTGACGCGGTGGCCGGCCAATCTGAGGGCGACAACAGCTATGATCTGGGCGTTGTCGGCACCTCGGCCGCGCTCAACGGCTTTCTGGCGTCCGAAGGGGAAGCCGAGCGCGCTTATGCCCTGTCCCTCCTCGGCCGCGGCCTCGCGCGCCGGGAAATGTGGCGCGAAGCCATTGCTACCTATCGCGCCAGCATTGCCCTTGCGAATGATCCCGCCACCGCCGAGCGGCTCGAACAAGCCGTGGCCGAACACGGCTTTCGCGTTGTCTCGCATGAGGTGGATGCGGAAGCCGTATCGCCGCGCATCTGCGTTGTGTTTTCCGATCCCCTGCCCGCTGGCAATACCGACCTGACCCCGTTCGTCATGGTCGAAAACGCCCCGACGCTGGCGGTGGAAACCGAAACCAGCCAGATTTGCCTTGATGGCGCCGAACATGGCCGCCGCTATGAGATCCGCCTGCGCGCCGGCCTGCCTTCGGCCGACAACGAGACCCTGCGCAAGGATGTGGCGCTGAGCGTTTACGTGCCCGACCGTTCGCCCTTTGTGGGCTTTGCCAACAATGCCTATGTGCTGCCCGCGGGTCTCGGTGGCGGGCTGCCGATCTCCTCGATCAATGCCGAAACCGCAGAAGCGGTGATCTACCGCATTGGCGACCGCTCCATTGCCGCCGCCGTGCGCAATAATGTGTTTCGTGGCACCCTGACCGGCTATTCCGCCGAAACCGTGGCCAATGACTATGGCGAAAAGCTCTGGGAAGGCGAGGTCGACCTTGCCACTGGCGCACGCAACGCCATGACCACCACCGCCCTTCCCGTGGCGGACGTCCTGGCCGGGGTCGCACCCGGCGCCTATGTGATCACCGCCCGGGTCAAGGACAGCAAGAGCGAATATTGGGACGAGATCGCCACCCAATGGTTCATCGTCACCGATCTGGGCCTCACCACTATTGCCGGTGAAGATGGCGTGCATGCCTTTGTGCGCTCGCTGACATCGGCCGAGCCGGTGGCCGATGCCAGCCTGCGCCTCGTTGCCGTCAACAACGAAATCCTGGGCGAAGGGCGCACGGACGCGCAGGGGCGCTTTGACTTTACGCCGGGCCTTGCCCGTGGCACCGGCGGCCGCGCGCCCCAGTTGCTCGTCGCCGAAACCTCGGCCGGCGATTATGCCTTTCTCGACGTGTCCCAGCCCGCCTTCGATCTGACCGACCGCGGCGTCGAGGGGCGCCCCTCGCCCGGTCCGCTCGATCTGTTTGCCACCACCGAGCGCGGTGTCTACCGCCCCGGGGAAACCGTCTTTCTCACCGCGCTCCTGCGCGACAACCATGCCGAGGCGGTCAAGGACCTGCCGCTGACCCTCGAGGTCGAACGCCCCGATGGCGTCATTGCCTCGCGTCAATTGCTGTCCGACGTGGGTAGCGGCAGCTATCACCAGGCCCTGCCCCTGGCGGCCGAAGCCATGCGCGGCTCCTGGCATCTGCGCCTTCTTGCCGATCCCAAGGCCGAGCCGCTGGCCAATATTGCTTTCCTCGTGGAAGATTTCGAGCCCGAGCGGCTGGCCTTCGAGGTCACCGCCCCCGAAGGCCCTGTTAGGCCTGGCGGAACGGCCGCCATCGATGTTGCCGCCCGCTATCTTTATGGCGCCACCGCGCCCGATCTGAAGCTTGAGGCCGATCTGGTGCTGCGCCCGCGCACCACGCTCCCGGCTTTCCCCGGCTATCAGTTCGGCCGTCTGGATGATGCCATCGAAACCGACCGCCGCCCGCTCGGCGTCGTCGCCACCACCGGCAGCGACGGCACTGCCGCGGCCGAACTCACCATCCCCGAGCTGCCCGTCACCACCAAGCCGCTCGAAGCGCAGTTGCTGTTCCGGCTCGTTGACACCAATGGTCGCCCCGTCGAGCGCAGCCTTACCCGCCCGGTGCGTGCCGCGACCAACCTCATCGGCATCAAGCCCCTGTTTGGTACCGGCGACCTGCCCGAAGGTAGCGAAGCCCGGTTCGACATTCTCGTGGTCGGCACCGATGGCGAGCCCGTCGCCGTTACGGACCTGCAGTGGACGCTGTCGCGCATCGAAACCAGCTACCAATGGTATCGCGACGGCAGCACCTGGAAGTGGGAAGCGATCAGCACCAGCCGCGAAGTCGCCAATGGCGAGCTCGACACCACGGCCGCTGGTCCCGCCACCATCGCCGCACCCGTCGCCTCGGGTCGCTACCAGCTCGACGTCGATAGCCGCGGCCCCGGCGCCACCGCCAGCAGCTACGGCTTTTATGCCGGCTACTACTATGCCGAAGCGGGCTCGGACACGCCCGACACGCTCCAGGTCGCCCTCGATAAACCAGCCTATCGCGCCGGCGACACCGCAACGCTGCGCCTTGAGCCGCAATTTGCCGGCACGGCGCTCGTCATGGTGGTCGATCAGGGCATCATCGACATGCTGGCCGTCCCCGTCCCGGCCGAAGGCACTTCGGTCTCGCTCCCCGTCACCGAGGCTTGGGGGCCGGGCGCCTATGTCACCGCCATTCTTTATCGTCCCTCCGACGCCGCCGAAAAGCGCATGCCCGCCCGCGCGCTCGGCCTCGCCTATGCCGATGTCGATCCGGGCGATCGCGTGCTCGAAGTCAGCATCGAAGCGCCCGAGATCACCCTGCCGCGCGAAGCGGTGACCGCCCGCGTCAAGCTCGGCAATGTCGCGCCCGGCACCACCGCCTATGTCGCGGTTGCCGCCGTTGACCTCGGCATCCTCAATCTGACGAATTTTGCCACCCCCGATCCCGATGGCTGGTATTTCGGCCAGCGCCAGCTCGGCGTCGCCTTCCGCGACCTTTATGGCCAGCTGATCGATCCCATGCAGGGCCTGCCCGGCGCCATGCGATCCGGGGGCGATGGCGCCGGTGTCCGGCTCGGCACGCCGCCACCCACTTCGGTTCTCGTCGCGCTTCATTCAGGAACCGTTCAGGTTGATGGCGATGGTGTGGCCGAGGTCACGTTTGACCTGCCCGATTTTGCCGGCACCGTGCGCCTCATGGCCATGGCCTGGACCGATACCGCGCTCGGCCATGCCCAGGCTGATGTCGTGGTCCGCGACCCGGTGGTCACAACCCTCAGCCCACCCCGCTTCCTGCGGGTCGGCGACACCTCGCGCCTCCTGGTCGAAATCAACAATATCGAAGGCGCCGCAGGCACTTACGCCCTCGCCATCAGCACCGGCGAGGGCCTTGTGGCGGAGCTGCCGCAGCCCGACGTGACCCTCGCGACCGGCGAGCGGGTGGCGCTTGACGTGGCGCTTTCGGGCACGCAGATCGGCGATTTCCCGCTCGAGCTCACCATCACCGCCCCCGATGGCCCCACCCAAACCAAGCTCCTGACCCTGGGCGTGCTCGCCACGAGCAATCCTGCCACCACGCGCAACCTCCTGCCGCTCGAAGCCGGCGCCACCCTTGTGCTGGACGCCAGCCATTTCAATGGCTTGCTGCCCGGCACCGGTGAGTTGACCCTGGCGGTCGGCCCCATCGCGCGGCTCGATGTCCCCTCGCTCCTCGCCCAGCTCGACCGCTATCCCTATGGCTGCTCCGAGCAGGTCACGAGCCGGGCCATGCCCTTGTTGTACCTCAACAATACCGCATCCATGCTCGGTCTGGGCAACGATACCGAGCTTGATGAGCGCATCCGCGGCGCCATCAGGAGCCTCCTCGCCAACCAGAACTCGGGCGGCGCCTTCGGCCTTTGGGGCGCCTATGACACCACCGATCTCTGGCTCGATGCCTATGTCACGGACTTCCTGCTGCGCGCCAAGGCGCAAGGCTTTGCAGTTCCAGAGCAATCTCTGGAGATGGCGCTGGATAACCTGGCTAACCAGGTCGCCTATGCCAGCGAGTTCACCGATGGCGGGGAAGGCATTGCTTATGCCCTGCATGACCTCGCCCGCGCCGGCCGCGCCGCCATCGGCGATCTGCGCTACTACGCGGAAGCCCGCCTCGACGCTTTCGCAACGCCCCTGGCCAAGGCGCAGCTGGGCGCGGCGCTCGCGCTTTATGGCGACCAAACCCGCGCAGCCGATGCGTTTTTGGCTGCGGCCGACGCGCTCGCAGGGGGCGATGACCGCACCGGCTACCGCCCCGATTACGGCAGTCAGTTGCGCGACACCGCCGCCGTGCTGGCCCTGGTTGCGGAGTTCGCCCCCGCCGGAGTTGATCCATCCACTCTAGCCGCTCGCCTCAGCAAGCAGCGCAACAACGCCCAATACACCTCCACCCAGGAGGATGCCTGGACGCTCCTCGCGGCAGCAGCACTCGCCGACCAGACGGCCACCAGCAGCATCACCCTCGCGGGCGAGCCCCTCTCCGGGGATATCTTCCGGCGCCGGAGCCAGCAGGAACTCAGCGAAACGCCGGTCGAGCTGAGCAACACCGGCACCACGCCCACCGAAGCAATGGTGGCAGTGACGGGGGTCCCAGCCGTCGCCCCGCCCGCGAGCGAAAACGGCTTCAGTCTCAGCCGGCAATATTTCCGCCCCGATGGCACCCCGGTCGACCCCACCGCCACTCCCATTGCCCAGAACGAGCAATTGGTGGTCGTGCTGACGGTCACCCCGACCACACTCGGCTCCGGGCAATATCTGGTGGTCGATCCCCTGCCCGCCGGCTTTGAGATCGAGAACCCGCGGCTGGCGGGCGGCGAAGGCGTTGCCGATTTTGCCTGGCTGGAGGTCGCCACCCCCGCCCATGTGGAAGCACGGACCGACCAATATGTCGCCGCCTTCCGCTACTGGTCCGAAGCGCCCGAGTTCTCGACGGCCTACCTCGTCCGCGCGGTCACGCCGGGCCAGTTCGCCCTGCCCGGCGCCACGGTGGAGGACATGTACCGGCCAGAACTGCGCGCCAACGGGGGAGCCGGGAGCCTTGAGGTTGTCCCGGCTGGGCCATGAGCCCGGCCCCTCGGAGGCGCTGGGGCGCCCGGCGCCTCCTCGCGATCGGCCTCCTGCTGCTGCTTGTGCTGGGGTCGGGCGGCGCCCTTTGCCTGCGCGCGACCATCGAGGAGATCCGCGCCACTCTGCCGCCCGTGCCGGATCTCGCCACCATGCCGGTCTCGAGCGTCGTGGTGGACCGCGACGGCGCGCTGCTGCGCCCCTTCACCATCGCCGGGCGCTGGCGCTTGCCGGCTGCTCCAGACGCCGTCGACCGGCAATTCCTGCGCATGCTGCTGGCCTATGAAGACCGCGATTTTGCCAGCCACCATGGCATCAACTGGTGGTCGATGCTGCGGGCGGCGGGGCAGTTTGTCGGCGCGGGCGGGCGCATCGTTTCGGGTGGCTCCACCCTGTCCATGCAGGTAGCGCGGCTGCTGGAGGGCGAGCCGACGCGCAATGGCTGGGGCAAGCTGCGCCAGATGGTGCATGCCGATGCTCTCGAGCGCGCGCTGAGCAAGGACCAGATCCTCGCCCTTTATCTGACACTGGCGCCCTATGGCGGCAATCTCGAGGGCATTCGCGCCGCGAGCCTGGCTTATTTCGGCAAGGAGCCGGTCCGCCTCACCCCCGCAGAGGCCGCCTTGCTGGTGGCACTGCCGCAATCGCCCGAAGCGCGCCGGCCCGATCGCGACCCGCAGGCGGCGCTGGCCAGCCGGAATCTGGTGCTGGAGCGGATGGTGAGCCGCGGCATTCTGACCGCCGATGATGCCGCAGCGGGCATGAGCGAACCCATCCCCACCGCCCGCCATCCCTTCCCCTTGCTGGCGCCCCATCTCGCTCAGGCTGCGCTCGTGGCAGCGCCCGACCAACGCGAAATCCGGCTGACGCTCAAGCGCCCGCTCCAGGCTGCGCTTGAGCGGCTGGGGGCGGTGCGAGCCGCCCAGTTGGGACCCGGCGTTTCGGTAGCAATCCTCGTTGCCGACCAGAGCAGTGGTGCCATTGTGGCTTCCGTGGGCTCGGCGGGCCTTTTTGCCGAGGACAGCGCCGGCTTTGTGGATATGACCAAGGCGGTTCGCTCGCCAGGTTCGACCCTCAAGCCGCTAATCTATGGGCTGGCCTTCGAACTGGGACTCGCGCATCCCGAAAGCCTGATCGAAGATCGGCCCACCGCTTTTGGCAGCTATGTGCCGGTCAATTTCGATGGTTACAGTCGCGGGACGGTCAGCATCCGCCAGGCTTTGACGGAGTCGCTGAACATTCCCGCCGTGGTGGTGCTCGATGCCGTGGGCACCGCCCGGCTGGTGTCGCGGCTGCGGCGAGCGGGCGCTACGCCTCTCCTGCCCAAGGGCGCCGCGCCGGGGCTGGCGATGGGCCTGGGCGGCGTCGGGTTGACCTTGCGCGATCTGGTTGGGGTTTATGCTGCGCTTGGCCGCGGCGGCACCCCGGTCCACTTGCATGAAACACTGACCCAGGCCGACGAACCACCACTGGCAGCCCCCGTGCTGGATGCCACCGCGGCCTGGTATGTCGCCGACATCTTGGGTGACGTGCCGCCGCCGCTCAATGGCTCTCCCGGCCGTATCGCCTACAAGACTGGAACTTCCTATGGCTACCGCGATGGCTGGGCAATCGGATTTGATGGTCAGACTGTGATCGGTGTCTGGGTTGGCCGCCCGGATGGCGCGCCAGTTCCGGGCCTTTCGGGTGTGTCGAGTGCTGCGCCGATCCTGTTCGAGAGTTTTGATCGGCTCGGGGCACCCGCCGTGCCTCTGCGCCAGCCGCCTCCGGGCGTGCTGCGCACGGCGAATTCGGAACTGCCTCAGCCCCTGCGCCGCTTTCGGCATCCTGATGAAACAAGGGTAGCCCAGCAGAGCGGGCCAGAGATTGCTTTTCCCCTCGACGGGGTCGACCTTGATCTGGGGCTCGCAGGGGGATCTGACAGCCCCTTGACGGTCAAGATCCGCAACGGCGCCCCACCCTTTACCTTTTTCGCCAACGGCGCGCCGATCGGGAGTTCGGCCTTTGCCCGCCAGAACAGCTGGCATCCCGATGGACCTGGCTTTGTTGAACTGGCCGTGGTCGATGCCCAAGGGCGCGCAGATTCGGCCACGGTGTTTGTTCAATGACGGCCATGACTTATGTATGCTCATTTGTGATGCAACCGAACTGGTTAGCCGTTTATTTACCGTGTTAGAAATCAGTCGGGGATTGCGTGTTGATCAAACTTGAGCGCCTGTTACCCAAAACTCGGGTGCCCTGGGACGCAGTGGTGGTGACCGTGCGGGAGTCTCTGGGGCGAACTGTGGCCGATGTTGCCGCGGTGGATGTTATCGCCGACTTTCCCCTGCCGGTGCCGGCGGCCCTGGCCGCCGCCGAGGAGCTACGGCGCAAGACGGGTCTCAACCGCATCGTCGTAATGGTGGAAGACGAGCGGCTTTGGCGCAATGACTGGGGCGAACTGGCCTGAAGTCACCGTAGTTCGCCGGCTGGTACCTGATAAGCTGCCGCGGGCTTTACTTTCCCACCGCGAGCGCTTATTTGTGCAGCATACGCGTTTCCAGCCCAAGCGGCTGCGGATTTTCGGCGCGGCTTCCTTCGTTTTATTGCGCAGGTTTATCAACCGCAGGCTCATGGCCGAGCGGTTGTTGAGCTCGACCTGACAGGTTTGGGAAGCGCTGCCATCGCCACGATGCTCACCATCATGGTCGATTTGCCGAAGAGCTGAAACCAAAGCGCGTTGTTCGCCCTTACTCGTCGAGGGGCAGGCTTGGCGGCCAGGTTCAATGTGAACCGCACCGCCGAGGCGGCGCCGGATTGGTGCCAGCCAGCCCTCCCCTTGCCGAACCATCAACCCTGCGCGCGTCCAACTCTTTTCAGCCCGCAGGAACTCGCCCCAAAGCGCCACAAGCGTTCAGCGAGTTAGCATAGCCCCCGCTCCAGTGGGGCTCCTAGAACGAGACCGAATGACACATACCGACTACACTGCCCCCGCCGAGCTTTTCCTTGGCCGTGATCACCAGACTGCCTTCGAACAGGGGGCCAAGCGGTTCCGGACCGCTGCCCAGGCCATCCGCTTTGCCGTTGAAGAAGCTGCACCCGTGAGCCTGCATGGGGCACTGCTCCAGGTGGGCACCAAGGCTTATCGTAAGCATGAACTCACTCAGCTTTACCGCAGCGCCGATTTCCCGCTGCCGCGCAAGCACTGATCAACTTGGCGGCAATGCGGCGCACAAGCTAGCTGCAAAGATCAACAGACCGGCGCCAGAAGTGATCTGGCGCCGGTCTGTTGTGTCGAGCGTGGTTTGCGGGTCGTCCGGCTCACGCGGCAAGCTTTATTGGATCTTGACGCCCGCCTCGGCAATCACTGGCGCCCAGCGCTGCACTTCGGCCTGCACATATTCCCCCAGTTCTTCGGGTGTGGAGCCGACCACAACAGCCCCTACTTCTGCCAAACGGGCCGTCACAGCGGGATCCTTGACCGCCGCGACCGCTGCCTCATTAAGCTTGGCGATCACTTCGGGCGGCGTTCCGGCTGGCGCAAAAAGCGCATTCCAAGTGTTGGTTTCGTAACCGGGAACTCCTGATTCATCCATGGTCGGCAGGTCGGGGAAGCTGGGCGAGCGCTCGAGCGTCGTAACCGCCAGCGCCCGCAGCGTACCGCCCTTCATGTGCTCGCTCGCGGAAGGCAGATTGTCGAAGATGATCGGCACGGCGCCGCTGATGGCGTCCACCAGTGCAGGGCCCGAACCCTGATAGGGAACGTGAACCATTTCAACTCCGGCCATGGATTTGAACACTTCGCCTGAAAGGTGGAGGGGCGTGCCATTCCCTGAAGAGGCATAGGCATATTCTTCGGGCTTGCTCTTGAGCTCGGCAATCAGCTCCTCGACAGTGTTGGCTGGGAAATCAGGATTGACCAGAAGCACATTAGGCACCGTCACCAGCAGGGAGATCGGCGTGAAATCGGCCACCGGATCAAAGGGCGGCGTGGTGTAGAGCGAGGCGCTGAGGGCATGGGTGGCGATGGTGCCCATCAGGATCGTGTAGCCGTCTGGGGTTGCGTCGGCCACCGCAGTGGCACCGAGCACGCCGCCGGCACCGGCCTGGTTGACCACCAGCACCTGCTGGCCAAGTTGCTGGCTCATGGCTTCGGCAACAACGCGCCCCACCAGATCGGTGGAGCCGCCGGGTGCAAAGGGCACAACGAGGTTGATGGACTTGGTGGGGAAATTGTCTTGCGCCAAGGCTGGAGTGACCAGGGCTGAGGCGAGTGACAAGGCGGCGACAAGCAAAGACGTTGGTTGCATTTATTCCTCCCGATGAATGGGCGAAGCCGCTCTGCGGCGGACATTCGCCCGTTTGGTGTAGCTTGAAAAAGCGGTCTCAGTCCTCCTCGACAAAAACCTCCTGCCGTTTCTTGCGGATATTGGGCAGCACCGCAATCACCACCGCCAGAACCGCCAGGGCGAGCAGGGTTGCCGAGATGGGCCGGGTGACAAAGATCATCGGATCGCCCCGCGAGATGATCATGGCGCGGCGCAGATGCTCTTCGAGCAGCGGCCCCAGCACAAAGCCCAGCAGCAGCGGCGCCGGCTCGCAACTGAACCGGATCAGCACATAACCGACAATGCCGAAGAACCCGATGGCATAGATGTCGTAGATGTTCTGGTTGATCGAGAAACACCCGATACAGGCGAAGAGCACGATGGCCGGAAACAGCGCCCGGTAAGGAATGGACAGCAGTTTCACCCAAAGCCCGATCAGCGGCAGGTTGAGCAGCACCAGCAGCACATTGCCGATCCACATCGAAGCGATGATGCCCCAGAACAGCGCCGGCTGGTCGTTGATGACGTTGGGGCCGGGCGTGATGCCCTGAAGAATAAAGGCACCCACCATCAGCGCCATCACGGGGTGAGCGGGGATACCCAGCGTCATTAGCGGAATAAAGCTGGTTTGGGCCGCAGCATTATTGGCCGATTCCGGCCCGGCCACCCCTTCGATGGCGCCGTGCCCGAATTCCTGTGGATTCTTGCTCAGCCGCTTTTCAGCGGAATAGGAGGCAAAGGATGCCAGGATGTGCCCGCCACCGGGCAGGATACCGAGCACCGACCCCAGTGCCGTGCCGCGCAGCACGGGACCCGTGGAGCGGCGGAAATCTTCCTTGGTCAGCCACAGATTCTTGACGGCCTTGACCATGATCTCGCGGCCTTTTTCGACCTCCAGATTGCGCAGGATTTCGGCGACGCCGAAGATGCCCACGGCAACCGACACGAAGTTCAAGCCGGAATAAAGCTCGCGGATGCCGAAGGTGAAGCGCGGCTGGCCGGTATAGATGTCCTGCCCAACCATGCCCAGCAGCAGGCCAAGCACGATCATGGCGAGGGCCTTGAGGATTGAGCCATGCGCCAGCGCGATGGAGACCAGCAGGCCCAGCACGATCAGCGCGAAATATTCGGGCGCACCGAAATTGAGCGCCGCTCGCGCCAAGGGCGGCGCGAAAAAGGCCAGCAACAGCGTGCCCACGGTCCCGGCGAAAAACGAGCCCAGCGCTGCGGCGGCGAGTGCTGGGCCCGCCCGACCCTGCTTGGCCATCTGGTAACCGTCAATGGCGGTTACCGCCGAGGAGGATTCACCGGGCAGATTGATCAGGATCGCGGTGGTGGAGCCGCCATATTGCGCGCCGTAATAGATACCGGCGAGCATGATCAATGCGGTGGCCGGCGAGAGCGAAAAGGTAATCGGCAGGAGCATGGCGATGGTGGCGGTAGGCCCGATGCCCGGCAATACGCCCACCAGGGTGCCCAGCAGGACGCCGATGAAACAATAAAAGATGTTGATCGGATCGAGCGCAACGGAAAAGCCAAGTCCAAGCGAAGCAATGATATCCATGGCCGTCTCCTATCGCCCGAGCCAGGGGCCGACGAGCGGCACGGAAAAGCCAAGTCCGATCACAAAGATCAGCGCGCACATCACCGTTAGTCCCACCGCCAAGATCACGGCAAAGACGGGCGAATTGTTGCGGCTGGCCATCGCGGTGGCGAACGCAGAAATGAAGACCACGGGCACAAAGCCAAGGCCCCGGATCGTTGCGGCAAAAAAGATGATCGTCCCGAGAATCAGCACGATCGCCCGCCAGGACGGCGGCGAACGTGTTTCCTTGTCGGGCTTGCCCAGCCCGCTGATGGCCACTGCAGCGCCAAGGGCGACGAGTACACCCCCCAGCATCAGCGGCATGAAGCCCGGGCCCATGCGAAAGGCCGTGCCCACTTCATAGTGCAGGGCTTCGGTGGCGAAATAGGTGCCGAAGGCCACAAACAGCCCGCCGGAAACGAGCTCTTTAGTCGATGCATTGACCGCCATCAGCCGGTCACTCCTTTTCTGCGCTTAGATGCAGTATCGATATGCCGAGGGCCAGGTCGCGGCGCATCGCATCGCGCCACGACCTCGACACTCGACAGCACGGGGTCCTCAGACCTCGCGCGCCTTACTCAGCGAAGACGCCGGCGGCTTCGATCACGCCTTTCCACAGTGCAATCTGGCTGGTCAGGGTTTCGGTCAGTGCTGCGGGGGTCGCTTCATCGGCAGAAACCGGGACGGTGCCCAGTTCGGCAAAGCGGCTCACCACGGTTTCGTTGGCCAAAGCGGCCTGGAGCGCGGCTTCGAGCCGGGCAATGATCGCTGCATCGGTGCCGGCAGGCGCATAAAGACCGTGCCAGACGCCGATCTCGAGCTCAAGACCGCCTTCGGCCGTGGTCGGCAGGTCGGGCAAATTGCTCAAACGGTCTGGCGTCGTCACCGCATAGGCCTTCACTTCGCCGGCCTGGATCTGGCTCGTCGTATTGGTGGTCTGGTCGCAGATCATGTCGATCTGGCCGCCGATGATGTCGGTCATGGCCGGGCCGGCACCCTGATAGGGCACGGTGGTCATTTGCGTATCAAGCGCGTTCATCAGCAGCATGCCGCACAACTGGCTCGCCGAACCGATGCCGGCATGGGCATAGGTGATGTTCTCGCCATTGGCCTTGATGTATTCAAGCAGCTCGGACAGCGTGCTGGGCTCGAAATCCTTGCGCGCCACCAGGGTCATCGGCACCGAAGTGATGAGCCCGATCGGCTCGAAATCGGTGGTCGGGTCATAGGGCAGACTGCGATAGAGGCTGGGCGCCGTCGACATGCCGATATGGTGCAACAGCAGCGTGTAGCCGTCATTGGGCGCGGTCGCGACCTGGCCGGCACCCAGCGTGCCGCCCGCGCCACCCACATTTTGAATCACCACCTGCTGGCCCAGATCGGCGCTCATCACTTCGGCAACAAGGCGCGCAACCGTGTCGGTCGGCCCGCCGGCCGAGAACGGCACCACGACCGTGATCGGCTTGGTCGGGTAATCCTGCGCGAAGGCGGTGGAGGCAAGGCCGAGGCCGGCAACGAAAGCGCCAGCGGCAAGGGCAGTCAAAGTCTTTTTCATTGTTGATCCTCCCGGGGGATAAGCAAGGGGCAGCAGATCGTGCCCACCCCGATGCTGGAAGCTTTGCAATCGCCGTGCCAAGCGGCATACGCAAGGCAGATATGCAGGGAGCTTCTGGCGTGCTAGCAGTTCCGGCAAGAACTTGCCGAGCTTCTACCAAGATCTGGCAAAAACCTGCCAGGGAGACGAATGCCCCAACTCTTCACCCCATTGGCCAGCACCAACCGCGCGCAGCTGGCGCGAGCACTGGGCGCATTGGTGCTGGTGACCGCGGTAGGCTGGGCGTGCCTCGAGTTCGCCTTGGCCGGCGCGATCCGCAATGCTGGGCATGAAGCGGATCGGCGGCTTGCCCTCTTCGATCGCACGCTTGAGGCCATCATCGAGCGCTTTCATTATCTTCCCTCCTCGGTAGCCCTTGCCGCCGAAGCGCGCGACCTGCTGCAAAGCCCCGCCAACGACGAGTTGCGCGAGCGCGCCAATGGCTTTTTGTCCAAGCTCAATGATGCGGCCGGCGCGAGCGAATTGTTCATCATGAGCACGGATGGGCAGGTGGTCGCCGCATCCAACTGGTGGGCCTATGACAGCTTGCTCGGCGAGAAACTCGGCTATCGCCCTTATTTCGAAGAAGCGATGTTCGATGGCGACGCCAAATTCTATGCGGTGGGCACGGTCACCGGTGTTGCCGGCTATTTCCTGGCCCGCCGGATCGATGGCCCGGACGGGCCGCTGGGCGTTGCAGTGACCAAGATCAATCTGGGGGAGATCGAGGCGACCTGGTGGCGTTCGGGCGAGTTGATCGCCATTGTCGATAACAACGCTGTCGCCATCTTGTCGACGCGCCCGGACTGGCGCTATCGCCCGCTCCTGGCGCCCTCCCCAGCCGAGCTGTCCCGCATCACCGACCAGCGCCGCTATGGCGACGGGGGCTGGGTGGAAACGCCTATCGCCGCCGATATCTGGCCCTCGCGCGGCACCCAGCTGGCTTATCTCACCGGCCAGGACAGCGAAACCCGGGGCCTATTCACTGTCGATGAGATGCGCCTGCCCACCCATCAATGGCGGCTGGTGTCCTTTACGCCCATGACCCCGCTGTTCCGTTCGGCCTGGATTGCCGCGGCTGCGGGCGGGCTGGGCGCCGCGGCCGTGCTCCTCATCCTCGCGCTTCTCTGGCAACGCCAGCGCATCGTCGCCCAACGCCTTGCCGATCACGAACAGCTCGAGCAGCGCGTGGCCGAACGCACGGAAGCCGTTCACGTCGCCAATGAAGCTTTGCGCGCCGAGATTGCCGAGCGCATTCACGCCGAGCGCGCGCAGGCTGAAGCGCAGGCGGGGCTGGTGCAGGCGGCCAAGCTCGCCAGCCTTGGCCAGGCGCTTGCGGGGGTAGCCCATGAGGTCAGCCAACCCGTCGCGGCGCTGACCACGCACTTGGCCAGTGCCAAGCTCATCGCTACCCGCTCGCCCAATACGGATATCACCCCGATCCTGGTCACCATGGACAAGGTGGTCGATCGCCTCGCGGCCCTCACGAGCCATCTCAAGACCTTTGCGCGCAAGGACACGCGCACCGAACAGCAGTCCGAGCTGGGCAGCGTCATCAACAACGCCCTCGACCTCGTCGACCACAAGCTGCGCGCCTTTGGCATTGATGTGGAATATCAGCGCCATCGCGCCGCGCTGCCGGCCACCGGCAATCCCGTTCATCTCGAACAGGTTGTGATCAACCTCCTGTCCAACGCCGCCGATGCGATGGAACATAGCGCGGTGCGGGTGCTGTCAATTGGCGTGCACCGGCATGAGCGCAGCGCCGAGATAGTGGTCACCGATACCGGGACCGGCATCGCCCCGGCCGATCTGGGCAATGTCTTCGACCCATTCTACACCACCAAGGAAGTCGGGCGCGGGCTGGGCCTCGGCCTTGCCATATCCTATGGGCTGGTGCGCGATCTGGGGGGCGCCATCACCGTACGCAGCTCTCCCGAGCAGGGCTCCACCTTCACCGTCCGCCTTCCCCTTGCCCACTCCAGTGTTGCGGAGAAACTATTCGCATGAGCGATCCCCTGGTTCTAATTGTTGACGATGAGGAGATGGTGCGCACGGCCCTTGCGCAATGGTTGCGCCTCTCCGGCTTTGCCGTGGAGGTCGCGACCAGCGCCGCCGAAGCCCTGCTGGCGCTCGATGATGTGCATCCCGATGTAGTGCTGACCGATGTGCGCATGCCGGGGCTGTCGGGCATGAACCTGTTGCGCACCGTACGCGACCGGGCGCTGCCCACCGAGGTCATCCTCATTACCGGTCATGGCGATGTGCCCATGGCCGTGGGGGCCATGCGCGCGGGTGCCTTTGATTTCCTGCAAAAGCCCTATGTGCCCGACGAACTCGTCGCCAGCCTTCATCGCGCCGTGTCGCAGGCCGCGCTCAAGCGCGAAATCGCCCAGCTGCGGCGGCGCCTCGATGGGGGCGAAAATGAACTCGCCGCCCGCCTGGTCGGCGCCTCAGGGATCATGGAAGAGCTGCGCCATGCCATCCGTGAGCTCGCCCCCATTCCAACCGACGTCGTGGTGCTGGGGGAAACCGGCACGGGCAAGGAAGTGGTCGCCCGGTGCCTTCATGATTTCTCCCCCCGCGCCAAGGGCCCGTTTGTCGCCGTCAACTGCGCCGCGATCCCGGCCGAGCTCATTGAATCGGAGTTGTTTGGCCACGAAGGCGGCGCCTTTACGGGCGCCAAGGGCCAGCGCATCGGCAAATTCGAGTTCGCCAATGGCGGCACGCTGCTGCTGGACGAGATCGAATCCATGCCGCTCCTCGCGCAGGCCAAGGTGCTGCGGGTGATCCAGGAGCGCACCGTGGAGCGCCTCGGCTCCAACCGGCAGATCCCGCTCGATCTGCGCATTGTTGCCGCGTCCAAAGTGGATCTGCGCGCTGAGTCAGAGGCCGGGCGGTTTCGCGCGGACCTGTTTTATCGCCTCAACATGGCGACGCTCCAGCTGCCCCCCATGCGTGAGCGCGGTGACGATTGCGTCATGCTGTTCCACCATTTCCTTGCCCAAGCCGCCCACCGCTTTGGCCGACCGGTGCCTCCGCTCCACCCGGCCGACATCAATGCCCTGGTGATGCATTCCTGGCCGGGCAATGTGCGCGAGTTGCGCGCCGCCGCCGAACGCTTTGCGCTAGGTCTTCACCCGTCGGGCCATTCGCTCCAGGCGATCCTTGATCCGCGCATCAAGGCGGTGCCAGTTTCGGGCCTGAGCCTGGCCGATCGTGTCGCGAGCTATGAACGGCACGTCATCGAGGCCGAACTGTCTCTCCACGCCGGCTCGGTCGCGGCCGTTGCCGAAACCCTCCAGGTCCCCCGGCGAACGCTTAGCGAGAAAATGACCCGCCTCGCGGTCCGAAGAAGCCTGCAGGAGACGTAAACGCATCTGGTTGCCAGCCGGCGCGGCCGCCGGCTGGCAACCGTCTCCCAAGGGAAAGCTGGCGCACTCACAACCGACCTCGCCGAGCACTGCGGCAAAGGCGGGTGGAATAATCTAAGTCATGGAAAAGAAGTGGCGCGCCCGCTGCGACATAGATGGGCACTGTAATGATTGGGAAATTCTGATCCCAACTGGGGCAGCGAAGGCCAAGAGACCCGCGGCTAGCTCGAGCGCCGGGCATGGCTGAAGTGGGGTGGCAAGCCGACCGACTGCTCTTGGGCGGCAGGTAGCAATAGCTGCCACGCAGTAAATGCGCCCTCGTACCGGCACGCGTGATCGCCCGCCGGGGGTGGAACCCGGCGCCACCGCCAAAGTGCCAGAGAACCAACTTTCGCGACCCTGCTCAGGGCGCGACGATCTCAGCGACAGGCTTCGTTCTGCGCCGCAGGGATCGCGAGGAAGGTGATGGTTGCAGGGACAAAGGCGAGTTCGCCCGCGCCCACCTGCTGGCCCGCCATCGCTGGCAGCGCATCGCCGGCGCCGAGCTCGAGCGGCGTGCCGTTGAGGGTCACTGACGTGTCGGTCACGCTGGTGGCGGCGAGCGTGAAGCGCTGCGCGGCCACCGGTATGGCCAGGCTGCGGCTTGCCGCACGATCCGTGTTGAGTACCAAAAGCGCCACGCCCCCCGCCGCTCTGCGCAGGTTATGGGCATAGACATGCAGTCCGGGTCGATTGGTGAAGCCGGTATCGAGCACTGTTGTTCCCATTAGCCCGCGCCATAGCAGCGCCCCCCAATAGCTTGGCTTAGGCGTGAAGTCGCCTTCGTGGAGCAGGCTGTAGCCGCTCGCCGCAAGGGTGTTGTGGAGCACGACCTCCACCTCCTGACGGGCCAAACGCCCGAGTTGGTCGAGATAGCGGAAGGTGTCGAGAAAGCTGCCGGCCCAGGGGTTTCCACCACAGGCCGTTTCCCCCGTTTCGGTGTTCCAGAAGCGCTTGCCCGGCATCCAGCGATCCCGCACGCGCCGGCAATAGGCGAGCGTTTGGTCGGTCCGGGAAAGCCACCCCTCGCCCAGCGCTCGGTCCGGGCTGGTTTGATGGCCCATGGGTGCGCCGCGCTGCGATACCGCGCCGTAATGATGGTAGGAAAAGGCGTCGGCGCCCCCGGTGTACTGCGCCAGGTCCTCACTTTTCAAAATCTGGAAGCTGCCATAACCGCCGCGCGCGACCGCCCAATTGGCATCCGCCTCGCCCACTGAGCCGGGACCCAGCAGCGCAGTGTCCGGAAACTCGCGGCGCAGCATCGTTTCGAAAATGTTGAAGTCGCGACCAAAGTCCGCCGCGGTGTAGTTGGGGGGCGCCGCCCAGGCTCGCCATCGTGGGCTCGTTGAAGTATTCAGCCGCGGCGACCATCCCGCCATGCGCCTTGGTAAAGGCCAGCCATCTGCGCGCCGCGTCGGGCTGCCAGACTGCGTCGGCGTCGCGGGTACCTCCGCTCACCGCCATGGAGGTGACAATGGGCGCCTCAACCGCGCGCGAAAAATCGATAGCCCCCTGCCATTGCTGTTGCGTCAGCACGCTGCCAAAGCCCGGGGGCGGCGCCGCTGGCGGGTTGTCCCCCTCAGCAAAATACGTCGAATTGGCCCAGGTGCCGCTTATGCGCAGAAAGGCCGGCGCCAGTGCCTTGGCCAGCAGGCGCAGATTGGTGAGATTGATCGGGGCACGATATTCATAAAGATTGGGGTCCATGCCAGCAGGCACCCCTTGTTCACCACCAGGCGCGGCGCCATCAGAGCTGGCGGCTTTACCCATGGAGCTATAGGGCTTCCAGAACCTGCCGCCGGTCACCTCGAGCATTTCGATGTTGAAGGACTGATAGCGCTCATGCACCTCGCCAATGCGCTTCATCACCGCCGGAGCAAGCTGGACGACCTCACCCATTGTCCCCCCCCCTTTAGCGCCGTCGGGTACAGTTATGCCGGGGTCAACTGTAGGTCGGTGATGCCGACGGCGATATCGAGGCCGACTTCTTCCTGGACGCTGACCGGCTGCAGCACGATGGAGCCGTTGGTGCCACCGAGCAGGACATTGACGCCCGCACCGATGCCCAGGGACGCATCGGCTGACACACCGAGATAGTTACCGCCAAGCGCCGAAGGATCCCAGTCGGACTCGTCTGCGAGAACAAGCCACTGGATCTGGGTCCCGCCCGTCACGCCAACGTCCAGTCCGAACTTACGGACCTCGCCAACATATTGCTGGGCGTCACCGCCGTCGGCCGGCTGGAATACGCAGTCCAGCGGTTGCTCGGTCATTACGATGAGGCCGCCGCTGGATCCGGCCGTGCAGGCCAGAGTGCCGACCTCCAGCTTGGCGGCGAAGGCGGCCCCTGACATTCCAAACATCATGGGGAGGGTAAGCCCTGCAAGAAGTCCCGTCTTTACTACCCGTTGCTGGATCGCATGGCGGAAAGCGTCTGCCTGGATGCCGTCAGTGTACCGGGGTTGGATCTCAGAGTTTTGGCGCATCGTGATCTCCTTGGAAGCCCCGCACCTCGGAGCCTGAGATCATTCTAATGCCCTCACCCCCTGCGGCGCTGACCAAAGTCAAGATCGTGACGATTTCACCGGTGCCGGGGTGGCGGGGTGCAGTCCTCGAAGTTGACGGGATCAGTCGGCCCCTTCCATTCCTCGCCCAAAGCCACACATGGGTGATCGCCGCACCGTGCACAACTTGTGACGCTAAGGGACTGCCGCGGTCGGCAGGTCGTGACCAAGGTTGGACCCTGGCTCCAGACAGCAGAAAAGCTGATGCGTCCGCGCTTGACGATGCTCGCGAGATCACCAGCCGAGTATCTGGTCGGCGCGCTTGCCTTGCTGCTCGGCATTATTCTGTTCTGCCCATCCCACTGGGGAATATGCTTCCCCTATTGCGATCTGTATCCAGGTGTTCGGCCTGATAGAGCGGGATGGTCTTTGGGTGGTGATCGGCACCCTGGTGTCCATCGCCTAGCTCGTGATCGTTTCCAGCATCATCGTCGCATTCGCTTATGCTGGCTGGTTGGCGATCACCACTTTCGTCGGCTGAGCAACTTCTTCCAGGTTCGACAGTGCGCGCGCACCATGCCAACGGCCGCTTTCGGGATGTCGCTACGCCGTGTTGTGGGTCAGGAATGGGGTGGCAGGTGCCTGTCGTCACCGGGGTGGGTAGCGGAATGGCAGCTTGCAGCCCGAACACGGGTGGAACCTGCCACTCCAATTCTTCGGAGAAGCTAGCCGCCGAGTGACCAGCCGGGGTACTCGATCGGCAACCGACTAACCGACTCCAGCTGGGTCATATCGTCATCATCCAGCGTGATCTCGGTGGCCGCGACGTTTTCCTGCAATTGGCCAGTCCGCTTGGCTCCGATCAGGACGGTTGAGACTACAGGCTGCCGCAAGAGCCAGGCGATAGCGATCTGCGCCGGCTGGCGCCCATGCTTGGCACCCACGGCCTTCAGCACCTCGATCAACGGCTCGCCCCGATCCCGATTGATGGGTGGAAAATTGAGCTCGGTCTGGCGGCCGCCAGTGCTGTGGCCGCCAGCAGAGTATTTGCCGCTGAGGTAGCCTCCAGCCAAAGGGCTCCACACCATCAGGCCAATCTTCTCGGAGGTCAGCATCGGCACGATCTCACGCTCGAGCTCTCGTCCGACCAGAGTATAGTAGGCTTGTAAGGAGGTGATCGGCGCAAGGTGGCGCTGTGCGGTGATGCCGATCGCTTTCATTATCTGCCACGCCGCCCAGTTTGACAGACCGATGTAGCGGACATCTCCAGCTCGAACGAGCGTGTCAAGCGCCTCCAGGGTTTCTTCCATCGGCGTGTTCGGGTCGAACCCATGAAGTTGATAAAGATCGATGTGCTCGACTTGCAGGCGCCTCAAGCTGGCGCGGACCTCGCTCAGGATGTGGCTGCGAGAGGCGCCTCGGCGGTTTGGACCTTTGCCCATGGCGCCGTGCACCTTGGTGGCGATCACCACGTCTTCTCGAGCCACGCCCAGGTTCCTGAACGATTGCCCGAGGATCTCCTCGCTGCGACCATTGGCATAGATATTGGCGGTGTCGAAGAGATTGATGCTCACATCAAGAGCGGCCTTGACCAGGAGATCCGCCTCTTCTTGACCCAGTTTACCGACCTGCCCCCAGATCCCCTCTGTGCCACCAAAGGTCATGGCACCCAATGACAGCTCCGATACAAAAAGACCGCTGCTTCCAAACTTGCGCATGCGCATGGCATTTATCCTGGGATGAGGTGGGATGAACAGGCGCCGCTCAGCGCTGTTGCTCAAAGGATAGAGAAGGGTCGGCCTCCGACCCTATGCAGATCCTATCAGGGACTTGCCTGCGGCTCTCAACCATGACCCCAGGTTCGCGCCGCGAACTCGTTTGATATCAAAAGGCGTGTCCGTGATAGAATATGCGTAGCGCTTGCTTGCATTGGGTGGTGTTCTGGAGAGCGAAGTCGAGCCGGTTGTTTGGCTTGCACTAAAGGATCTGCCAATGATCGAACCGCAGTTTTCCGACCTGCTTAGCGTCATTGAGCGCTACGCCCGATATGATTATGTGACGCCTGTCCCTGGTCTAAAGGTCGGGCGAACCGACTTGCCGACGCAAGTCGCACACTCGATGTACCAGCCGTCCTTCGGCCTGGTGGCGCGGGGCATCAAAGAACTGATGGTGGGTGAAGTGCCGTTCCGCTATGCCGCGGGCGAATCCTTGTTGTGTGCTGCCGATGTTCCAGTGACCTCACGAATAGTGGAAGCAAGCCCCTCGGCACCTTACCTGGCTATCCATCTGGATTTTGATCCATCCTTAGTTGCCGAGCTCTTGCGCGAACAGCCCGGCCCACGTCCAACTGCTCCGGACATCAAGGTTGCGGGCAAATATGCACTGGATCAGGACCTGATCGATCCGCTCGTTCGGCTGCTGTTGCTGATTGATCGTCCTTATGACATGCCTGTCATGGCGCCCCTGATCGTCAAAGAAATTGCATGGCGACTGCTGCACAGCGAGCATGGCCCCATGCTGAGCCAGCTGGCCTTTGCTAACGGCCATGCGGCGCGTATTGGGCGCACCACCGCATGGATCAGAGACAACTACGCTTCAGCGCTGGCCATCCCTGATCTTGCAGCACGGGCGAACATGAGTGTTCCAAGCTTCCACCGGCACTTCAAAGCGGTCACATCAATGACCCCGGTGCAGTTTCAAAAACGCGTTCGCCTGCAGGAAGCTCGCCGTGGGCTATCGGGCGCCAGCATGATTTCGGCAGTCGCCTATGATGTGGGGTATGAGAGCATTTCTCAGTTCAACCGCGACTATCGCCGGCTTTTCAACCTCACACCCAGCGAAGACGCAGCAATGTTGAGGGCAACGCTGCCTTCCGGATCGCGTGTCGGTGACGCAACGAAGCACGTTCCAACTTCACTTACGCGGGCGTCGCACCTAAACTGAATGCTGTCGGCATTCACAGGACTAAAATGGGGTGGTTTTCTGCCGGTCCGCTATCGAGTGCCAATTTGCAGTAGGCAGATGCGTTAGCGCCGTGGCGCTTCAAGGGAGTGGCGGTCTCAACAGGAGCGGGTTAATTCTGGTGGAACTGAAACAGCCTCGCGGCAGACACATAGCTGACTGGAGTATTGAAGGGTGCAAAGTCCACACGCGTTCCACACACCGCAGTCGTCGTACTCCAAGCCTGACCTGATCGCCTCGGCCAACGGGGGATATTTCGGTCCTGGCAACGCCCAGCTTCCCGCTCCTCCGATGCTGATGATGGACCGGATCACCGAAATCAGCATGGATGGGGGTTCATATGGGAACGGCTACGTTGTCGCTGAGCTCGATATCACTCCAAGCCTTTGGTTCTTCAACTGCCACTTCGTAAATGATCCGGTCATGCCTGGATGCCTTGGTTTGGACGCCATGTGGCAGATCGTCGGCTATTGGCTGGGCTGGTCGGGTGCGCCCGGCAAGGGGCGGGCTATTGGCGTTGGTGAAGTGCGCTTTAGTGGCGACATCACCCCCTCATCCAACCTGGTTAGGTACGAAGTCAGCATCAAGCGAGCCCGGCGGGGTGCACTGACACTAGGGCAGGCCGATGGACAGGTTTTGGTGGACGGGAAGGCTATCTACTCAGCCAAAGACCTAAGGGTCGGGATGATCAAGCCGGAGGTTTAAGATGCCTGCTTTCGGCCCAGCAAAGATGCCCCTTATGCTCAGACAGGTTGCTGCCAAATAGCATATCACTAAGCGCGATCAACTTCCGCCATCACCCATTGCGGGGGAAGCCGGCATGGGGAACTTGAACCTGCGTCGAGTAAAGCCGACCGGTTGTTCCAGTTGGGTCGATTTTGCCGGTCCATTCGTTAGCTGCGATAAAAAGCGTTTTACCGTCGACTCCGCCCAACATGCAGGCAAATGCCATCCGGTCCAGATAGACGGTATCGAGCACGGCGCCGCCTTCTATGATGCGGACGCAGCGCTTTCCAGAACTTGCCCAGATTGCGCCTTCCGCATCGACGCAGATGCCGTCGCCGCCCTGTCCCTCGATATGCGCCCACAGCCTCTGATTGGACAGAGTCCCGTCGGGTGCAATGTCGAATGCGGTCAATTTGCCGTTGTAAGACTCGGCGCAAATCAGCGTCTTGCCGTCTGGCCAGGTTCGGGTTCGGGAAGTGCGGCTAAGCGAATTTACGACCGCAAAGGGGTCGTTAGCTGAGATGCCGGAGGATGAAATCCGCTCGATCTCCGACCCCGACCTTTGGCAAGATGACCGTGTCGTATCCAAGCTCGCGGTACGCGGTCAGTAGGCGGTCGTACTCTGAAGTCGCTTCGGTTAGATCGTGTTGTCGCTCCGTGTCAGTCACATAGATCTCTGGCCAAGGAGGCGTTAGAAAAACGCTTTGATGGTAGCGGTCGTAGGAGGCCAGCAAGGTCCGCGCTGGGCTTCCTGTCGCATGCTCAAGCGCCACTGCCGCGTCCACCAGACCCCGGTCAAAGAAGACCCAGCTCGCCTCGTCTACCATGCGTCTCCGGTCCTCGGACGCGAGGTCAATTGCCCGTTTGGCGAAGGCGGCAAGGTCGACCCAGGGTATGGCAAGCCCTTCACTGCGTTGCTCCTCCTCCACGATCCGGCGACCAGGTTCAGGTACGACGGAAAATCCCCTTCGCTCCAACTCTGCGAGGAGGGTCGACTTCCCGCCACCCGAACACCCGGACAGCACAATGTGTTTGAGGTTCATGGTATCCCGCGTTGGATGTCCGATTTCGGCTAAAAGTAAGGAGGCCTGGGACGGCTTGAAAGCGGTTTATAGCTGAACGGCCTCCTTGGGGGGGGTCGATTGCTGCCGGGCGGCAACGCGCCCCTGCCCTGCCCTGCCTCCGTCCAACCATCCATCTGATCAGGGTCGAAGCGATCACAGCGGCCCTTCGATCAGCGGTGCTGGATCGCCCTTCCAAATCATGCGGTAGACGGCCCCCTGGCGAACGGACTGAACGGCAGCCGGCCGCAAGGCGACAATGCAGGTACCACCCGGGTGCCGTACGGATGGGTAGATAATGCCGTTGAGGCCAGTGGCCCGGGCGCGCTCCGCAATGGCGTTGCCGACCGGGTAGGCCCCCGCCGTGTCCGGATCGAGCGAAGGATGGTCGGGTACCTGCCTAAGGTCAAGGAACTCGCCGGCAAGGCTACAGAACATCTCCGCGTACTCAAACCCTGGCGTGGCAATCCCCCGCATCTGCCAGCATGTTGGTCAGGTGACGTCCGACTTCGCTGATGCAGGTGGCGACATCCAGAGCAGCATACCAGGCGCCACGATCGGCGCCGTTGAGCCTCCGGTTTGATGCTGCCGAAAGCTGCCCATCGGCTCTGCGCCCCATGTCGGCCGTTCACGCTGCGCCAGCGCGTACCCGAGAGCGGACCTGGAAACCACCGCGCGGAGTGCAATGCGACCGGCGCCTTCATCGATTGCTACACACACTCTACTCCTCCGGAAGTGGGTTGCCTTAGTTGCGACAGCGTACTAATAGTTTCCGCGCAAGGAAACTGAGAGTCATACCATGAGCCTCACCCTGTACCTGCATCCCCTGGCTTCCTTTTGCCATAAGGTGCTCATCGCCCTGTATGAGAACGACACGCCCTTCCAGGCCAGCCTCGTTGACTTCTCAAGCCCGGGCTCTGCGGCAGCGCTCCTTGAACGCTGGCCGGTTGGCAAGATCCCGGTTCTCTATGACAGCAAGACCGGCCGCGTAGTCGCCGAAACCAGCATCATGATCGAATACCTGCAGAGCCACTATCCTGGCCCTGTGCAACTGATCCCGAACGACGCGGAGCGTCAGCTGGACGTGCGTCTGTGGGATCGTTTCTTTGACCTTTATGTCAGCGTGCCCATGCAGAAGATCGTCGGGGATCGCATACGCCCCGAGGGTGCGGCAGACCCTTATGGCGTCGTGGAAGCGCGGACCACACTCGATACGGCCTACAGGATGATCGAAGGACAGCTCCATAAGGCGCCGTGGATTGCTGGTCAAACCTTCACCATGGCGGACTGCTCGGCATTGCCAGCCCTGTTCTTCTCGACGATCGTCCATCCCGCCGGAACCGATAGCCCACAGTTGCAGGGCTACCTTGAGCGTCTTCTCGCACGACCTTCCGTTGAACGCGTGCTGTCCGAGGCGCAGCCCTACTTCGAGTTCTTTCCTTACCGAGAGGCCATGCCGCGGCAGTTCCTGGAGCCACTGTCATGACGAACCAGGACGGCCTTGACCGGGTGTTCCAGCTCATGGCCGACCGGCACCGCCGCAGCTTTGTGCAGCGCCTGTGTGAGGGGCCGGCAACGGTGACCGAGCTGGCCGCACCGGCCAACGTTCAGCTGCCGGCAGTCCTCAAGCACCTCAAAGCGCTGGAAGACGGAGGGATCGTCATCAGCCAGAAGGAGGGGCGCACACGAACCTACCGGATACGTCAGGAAGCCTTTGCTGTGTTGGCCGATTGGCTCGATGAGCGACAGCGCGAAATGAACGCTGCGTTCGATCGCCTTGCCAGCTTGATGTCGGAGATTCCCGAGAAGGAGGATCACTGATGAGTGCTTCCATTCACCACAGATCGTTCGTCATCAAGCGAGAACTACCGGGTACACCCGCGCACGCGTTCCGCTTCTGGTCCGAACATGATTTGAAGCGCCGCTGGACCGCCTGCCACCCTGACTGGCACGTGATTGAGGACCGGTTTGATTTCCGGGTTGATGGGCAGGAGGTCCTGGCTTGGCGCACGCCCGACGGTATCGAGCAGACCATGCTTGCTCACTTCCTTGAGGTTCACCCTCGCCAGCGCATCATCTACGCCTACGTTATGCGAGCGGATGGTGCGCCCATCTCGTCGTCGCTGGTCACGGTCGAGTTTGAAGGTGGAGACGGCAAGACCCTCATGACCTTCACGGAGCAGGCGGTCTTCAGCAGCACGGCCCATGGCGAGGTTCGCGAAGCAGGCACCGGGATCGGCTTCTCGCGGCTGGAAGAGGTCATGGCTGACATAGAGGACCCTGCCAGCCTAGGCTATCGTTGCGCCCAAGCCACGTAGATGGCCGACAGCATTGCGCCCGAGGCTGTGTGAAAACCCCTGATGATGCTATAATCTGGCACTGCTTCGGGGGTGCCATATGGGACGTTTCGTTGAAGCTGTTGACTGTGACCAGGCGAGCTTTTTGCCGGCCTGTCTTGAAGACTATGTTGACCCTGACAACCCGGTCCGCATCATCGACGCCTTTGTCGATGAACTCGATCTTGCCGAACTCGGCTTTGCCCGCGTGCAGCCGGCAGCGACTGGCAGACCCGGCTACGCCCCCGGCACCATGCTCAAGCTCTATGTCTATGGCTATCTGCATCAGTTGACCTCGAGCCGGAAACTCGAGCGCGAGGCTGGCCGCAATATCGAGCTGATGTGGCTGATCGGCAAGCTGGTACCGGACTTCAAGACCATTGCCGATTTCCGCCGCGACAATGCCGGCGCGATCCAGATCGCATGTCAGCGCTTTGTTGCCATCTGCCGCGCTCTTGATCTGGTCGGCGGCGTTATGGTCGCAATCGATGGCTCACGCTTGCGGGCAGTGAACACGCACGAGAAGAACTACACCAAGGGCAAGCTGGCGCGGCGCAAAGCCCATGTCGAGGAGAGCATCGCGCGCTATCTCGCCGAGCTTGAGGAAGCCGACAGTGCGGAGACCGGCCCGGCTACGCCGCGCATCGAGCACCTGACCGAACGGCTGGCGTCGCTGCGCGGGCGACTTGGGGAACTCGAGGAGATCGGCCGCCAACTGCAAGCCGCTCCCGAGGAGCAGATCTCCCTTACCGATCCGGACGCGCGGGCCATGGCGACCGGAAGCGACCATCGCGGCGTCGTTGGCTACAACGTCCAGGCGGCACTCGATACCAAGCACCATATCGTCGTCGCCAATGCGGTGACGAACCGGGAGCCATGACAGATCGCACCTGCTGGAGATGGCAAAGGCCGCACAGGCAGAGACCGGCGCTCCGGGAATGATCGCCCTTGCCGATCGTGGATACTATGAAGGCGAGCAGATCCGCTCCTGCGCCGAAGCGGGTATCATCCCGATGGTGCCCAAGCCCAATACCTCACCGGCTCAGGCGCGAGGTTTTTGGGGCAAGGCCATGTTCGTGCATGAGCCCGAGACCGACACCTATCGGTGCCCCGCCGGCCAGCAGTTGCAGAAGCGCTTCGCCCGAGTGGAGGGCGGCAAGCTCATCAGGGCCTACTTCAACCAGAAGGCCTGTAGCGCATGCCGCTCGCGTCCCCTGTGCACGGCCGGCAAGGAGAAGCGCATCCGGCGATGGGAGCATGAGGCGGTGCTCGACGAGATGGAGCGCAGGTTCGAAGCGATGCCCGAGGCAATGGCGGTCCGCCGCTGTACTGTCGAGCACGTCTTCGGCACCATCAAGGGCTGGATGGGTGCCACCCACTTCCGAACGCGGGGGCTCAAGAACGTCGCCACCGAAGCTAGCCTGGCAATCCTGGCCTACAACATCAAGCGCGCCATCGCTGTCGTCGGCGTCGTGCCAGTCCTCCAAGCGTTAAGGGGATGAAGCGGTCCCGCTGATGCCATCGCATCACGCTCAGGCCAGACGCCGCCGCGAGTTCTCACACAGCCTCCGCCCCATTCCAGATGAGGTGGATGGCTCCCGCTCCCGGCATCTGAGTGCCAAAGTGGGTTTGCTATCAGGCAACCCGAGCAAAGGAGCCATCCGCCATGCAGATTACCACCGTGGGCCTTGATCTGGCCATTCAAGTTCATGCCGTCGACGTATCCGGAGACGTTGTTGTCCGCAAAACACTGCGGCGATCGCAGGTGCTGCCGTTCTTCACCAAGTTGCCGCCCTGTCTGATCGGCATTGAGGCGTGCGGCACATCCCACCATTGGGCTCGCGAGTTGACAAAGCTGGGCCATGAAGTGCGCATAATGCCGCCGGCCTACGTGAAGCCCTATGTGAAGCGCAGCAAGAACGATGCGGTGGACGCCGAAGCGATTTGCGAAGCCGTGACCCGCCCCACCATGCGTTTTGTGGCGATGAAGTCGACCGATCAGCAGGCAGCACTGTCGTTGCATCGGGTACGCGACCTTCTGGTCAAGCAGCGCACACAACTGGTGAACATGATCCGCGGCCTCCTGGCCGAGTTCGGCATCAACATCCCAGAAGGCCTGGAGCGGGCGCTTAAGCTGGCGAGCCAGATCGCGACCAGGGAAGCCAAACCAGAAGTGCCCGCGATAGCGATGCAGATTCTTGATCTCCTGTGTGGTCAGGTACTGGACACCCATGTCCGTTTGCAGGCGATCGACCGCGCGGTCATTGCCCTGCAGAGAACAGACGAAGTGGCGCGGCGACTATCCACCATTCCTGGCATCAAGCCGGTTGGTGCCACAGCGCTCGCGGCATCGGTTGCCGATCCAGGACAGTTCCGCTCCGGTCGAGAGTTTGCCGCCTGGCTGGGACTGACACCCTCGCAGAACTCGAGTGGCGGCAAAGACCGGCTTGGCCGCATCACCAAGATGGGTAACCGGTATCTGAGAAAGCTCCTGGTGATCGGCGCGACCTCTCTGGTCCGCCGAACCAAGCACAAGCCAGAGGCCGCGGATCCCTACCTCCTGGCGTTGCTTGCCCGAAAGCCGGCGCGTGATGCCAGCGTGGCAATGGCCAACAAAATGGCCCGCGTGGTCTGGGCGGTCATGGCCCGCGGCGAGGTCTACCAGGCTCGCCATGCCCCCGGTCTTGCAGCGTAAAACCAGGAAGAGATTGAATCTTGAAGCAAGATCCAGTTCGAGCCGACCAACCGGCTCCATGAGGTTGTGAGAGCGAAGCGATGTGATGGCGAAACCGGTCAGGCCGGAAACAGGGACAACCCGTCGAACGACCGAGGCATGATAGCCTGAATTCCAGATTGGGACCCTGTTCGCCGACCCCATCAGGGCCAGCAGTCTCTATGGCTGCATCAACAGGCCGGACAGAAGACTGCACCCGAACAACGCGCCAAAATGTCGAATTACCTCTTGCAATGCGGGAGCCATCCACAGAGGCCGTTCAGCCAGTCCAATCAAGCTCCCGAAAGCAGCCGTTCTGGTTCGGCGCCCCGGAACGTCTTCCTGGGGGTGGAATGCTGCCAGTCCGCATTCAAGCAGCTCTGGTCCAAAGCAGACGTCGATGGCTTCTCTAGCTAAAGACGTGTTGCCAACCTGCGTTGCTTGATGCGGTGTTCTTTTCACCTGCTCACGGTTAGACACCCTCAAATCCGACTGAAATGCCCTGCCCTACCCCGATGCACATGGTGACGAGCGCGCGGCGCTTACCAGTAAGTGACAACTCCAGCGCTGCGGTGCCGGTGATGCGGGCCCGCTCATGCCTAGCGGGTGCCCCGAAGGCGATGGCACCGCCATTGGAGTTAACGCGCGGATCATCTTCTGCGAGGCCCATGATCTGCGGAGCAGCGCCGAGGATCTGACCAGGTATCTGCCCGCCATGCGGCGCGTCCACGCGAATTGCAATGTATGCTGCGCTAGCGCAGTTCCACCTGATCGAGCACCTCCAGACCCAGCCGCAGGCTGGCGCCGGTGTTGAGTAGCATGGGCGGCAAAGTCAGCCATTCGAGGGTCCAGGCTGCGCCCGAGCGCTCATATTCATGCACCATGGCCTGTTGCAGCGTGCCGGCCAGGCCCGCATTGGCGCGGGCCAGCGCCACCAGCACCTCGGCATTGACCGGGTTGGACTTGTGCGCCATGGCCGACGAGCCGCCCCCGCCGTGCAGCTGCACTGCTGCCACCTCATTTTGCGCCAACAAGGCGATATCCGCGCCGATCTTGCCCAGACTGCCGCTGATCATCGCCAGGAGATTGCCAAGCGCCACGATGGGGTCGCGCGTGGCCTGCCAAGGGGCAGCGAGTCCCAGATCAAGCCGCAGCGCGAGGGCTGCAGCAATGGCGTCGCCTTGCCCGGCAAAACTGCCGCGATCCCCCACCGGCCCGCCCAGTTGCACCACGAGCAGGGTACGGCGCATGGACAGCAGCAGGCGCAAATAGCGCTGCAGGGGCTCGCGCCAACTCGCGAGCTTGGCGCCCCAACTGGTCGGCAGTGCCACCTGCATGCGGGTATGGGCCATCAGCTCCCGCTCGCCAGCCGTTTCCGCCAGCCGGTCGAGCTGCCCCAGCAGGGCGCTCAGCCGCTCCTCATAAAGATCAAACACCTCGGCGAGCTGCAGCATCAGGGCGGTATCGATGATGTCCTGGCTGGTCGCGCCCTTGTGCACGGCCGCGCGATGCGGCTCGGCGACCAGCCCCCGCAATCGCCGCACCAGCGCGGGCACCACAACGCCATCCTGCGCCATTCCGGCCGCCAGAGCTTGCCAATCGGGCACAAAGTCGTTGATGCCGGCAGCCACTGCGGCCGCCGCATCTTCGCTGATCCAGCCGCACTCGGCGCTCGCCTCGGCCAGCGCCTTTTCCACCGCCAGCATGGCCGTGATCTGGGCGTCATCGGAGAGTAGGCTGGCGACTTCGGCGTCGCCGGCGAGGGCTGCGAGCAAGGTGTTCATAGCCGTCACTCCCCCGCTCAGATGTCAAAAAACACTGTTTCTTTGTCACCCTGCAGGTAAATGTCGAGCACATAGCGCGGCACCATGCCCTCCTCGCGCCGGGCAATCAGCGTCTGCCGGCGGCGCGGATCGGGAATCCTGTTGAGCACGAAATCGGCCGCATTGGCTTCCGCTTCATCGGCGAAATAAAGCCGCGTCTGCAGCCCGATATTGATGCCGCGCGCCACGATCCAAAGGCTTACATGCGGCGCCATCGGCTTGCCGTCCGGCCCTGCTACGGGACCAGGCTTGATCGTCTCGAAGGTAAAAACACCCTCGGCATTGACGGGCTGGCGGCCCCAGCCGGTAAAAGGGGGGGCCGAATTGCTGTTGGGCCCCATGGGCGCCGCGAAGGCGCCGCTCGCATCGGCCTGCCAGATTTCCACCACGGCATCGCCAACCGGTGAGCCCGCGCCATCGACGATGTGGCCAACGATCTCGATGCGCTCGCCCACCGTGTGGGGCGTCAGCATGGCCAGGCCCGGATCGGCGTCATAGATGCCGTGGATTTCGGCAAAGTTCGGCGTCATGCCGATATGCACATAAGGCCCGGCCGTTTGCGAGGGCGTTTCGCGCAGGGTTGGAACAGGGTGCAACATCAGTTCCCCTCCAGCTTGTTTTCGAACATGGTCGAGCGGCGTCCGCGCAGCACGATGTCAAAGCGATAGGCGAGCGCGTCCATGGGCGTGGTGTTGTGGCGATCCAGCCGGGCGATCAGTTGCTCAATGCCAGCCTTGTCGGGCACGGTGCCCACAATCGGGCATTGCCAGATCATTGGATCGCCTTCGAAATACATCTGGGTGATCAGCCGCTGAGCAAAGGCGTGCCCGAATACCGAAAAATGGATATGGGCGGGGCGCCAGTCATTGGCGCCGTTGGGCCAGGGATAAGCCCCGGGTTTGACCGTGCGGACGGAATAAAACCCGTTCTCATCGGTGATGGCCCGCCCACAGCCACCGAAATTGGGGTCGATCGCGGCCAGATAGCCTTCCTTTTTGTGGCGATAGCGCCCGCCGGCATTGGCCTGCCAAAATTCCACCAGCGTATTGGGCACGGGGCGGGCGTTTTCATCCAGCACCTGGCCATAAACGATCATGCGCTGGCCGATTGCCTCGGTGCCATCCTGGCTGTAGTTGCGGATCAGATCATTATCGAGCGGGCCCAGCATCGAATGACCAAAGGTGGGGCCGGTCAGCTCGCTCGCCGTCGCGCCCAGCGCCAACAGGGGCTGGCGCGGCGCGCGAAAGGTCGTGCTCTTGTAGCCGGGGGTGTTGGCCGGCGGGTGCCAGCTGTGGTCGCGCTGATAGAGGGCGCCGTCGGCGCCGGGCAGCATGATCGCACTCATTGGCTCACCTCATCGCGCTTGGCCAGCTCTTCCTTGGCAATCCGGAAGGCCCGGTTGGCGGCCGGAACGCCCGCATAAACGGCAACATGCAACAGGGCTTCCTTGATGTCGTCGGGTGAGGTGCCCGTGTTGACGCTGGCGCGCACATGCATCGCCACTTCCTCGTCGTGGCCCAGCGCCGCCAAGAGCGCGATGGTCAGCATGGAGCGCTCGCGCTTGCTCAATCCCGGCCGCGACCATACCGAGCCCCAAGCGCCTTCGGTGATAAAGGTCTGGAAATCGTCGTCGAACGCGGTCTTGCGCGCGTTCGCCTTGTCGACATGGTTGTCGCCGAGCACGGCGCGACGGGTCGCCATGCCGCGTTCAAAGCTTGGGCTTGTTGCCATAACCGGCCTCGCTGAGGAAAGTGGCGATCAACCCGGCCAAGAGTCCGGGCTGCTCGATGGATGGGATATGCCCGACCCCGGGCATGATCTTGAACTGCGTACCGGGGATGCGCTCCGCGGTCGCCTGCACCAGCTCGGGCGGCGTGGCGAGATCGGCATCGCCGGCCACTACCAGCGTGGGCAGCCCAATAGCGGCAATGGCTTCGGTCAGGTCGGTGTCGCGCAGCGTGGCGCAGGTGCCGGCATAACCAATGGCGGGGGTGCGCAGCAGCATGTTGCGCCAACCGGTGACGGCGTCCGCCTCAGCGGCCCGATAGCCCGGTGAAAACCAGCGCTCCACCAGCAGGTCTGCCAGCGCCGCCATGCCACCATTCTCGACGGCGGCGATGCGCTCGCTCCACAGCGCGTCATTGCCAATCCGCGCCGCGGTGTCGCACAGGATCAGGGCGCTGAGCCGCTGGGGTTGCGCAAGCGCAAAGCCCTGGGCGATCAAACCGCCCACCGAAACCCCTGCCAAGGCGAGCCGCTCCACCCCCAGATGATCGAGCACCGCCGCAAGGTCGGACAGGTGATCGGCAAGGGCGTAGGGACCCGGGGGCGCATCGCTGAGGCCATGGCCGCGCTTGTCATAGCTCAGGAGGCGATAGTGCGGCACGAGCCTCTCGATCACGCCGTCCCAGATGCGCGCATCGGTACCGAGCGAATTGACCAGGGCGAGGACTGGCGCATCGGCGCGCCCCTGCACCGAATACCGCAGCACCACCTCGCCGTTGCGCACAAATCCCATGCTTTCCCTCCCACCCGGCGCCAAGGCTGGCGCCGCTCGCCGCTAGCTCCGGCTTTCAATCATATTGAGCAGGGCCGCGACGCCCGTGGCGTAGCCGGAGGCCCCCAGGCCGGCCAGCACCGCGTCGGCCCGCATGGACACATAGGAGCGGTGATAGATCGGCTCGCGCCGGTGCACATTGGAGATGTGGAACTCGATCACCGGCCCCTCGAACATCTTGAGCGCATCGAGCAGGGCAATGGAGGTGAAAGTGAAGGCCGCAGGATTGATGAGGATCCCTGCCCCCTCGTCAATCGCCTCATGCACCCAGTCAATCAGCTGTTCTTCGCTGTTGGTTTGCCCAAAGACGACCGGACGCTCGCCCGCGGCGCTGCGGCAGATCTGCTCCACTTCCGCGAGGGTCGTCGTGCCATAGATCGCCGGTTCGCGCTTGCCCAGCCGGTTCAGATTGGGGCCGTTTAGAACATAGATGGGCTTCATTGCACGGCTCCATAGCCAAACATCCTGGGCAGCCAGAGCACGGTGTCGGGCACGAAGGTAAAGAGGATCAGCGCGCCGATCAGCGTCCACAAAAACGGCATGACATCGCCGATGATCGCCCGCATCGGTGAGCCCGAAATGCGCGTCATGATGAACAACAACATCCCGTAAGGCGGGGTGATGAGCCCGAGCATGATGTTGACCACGGCAACGACGCCGAAATGCACCATGTCGATGCCCAGCGCTTGCGCCGTCGGGATCAGCACCGGCACGATGACGAGGAGGATCGTCGTGCCTTCCAGCACGCAGCCCAGCACCAGCAGGATCAGGTTGACGATGATGAGGAAGGTCACCGCGTTCAGATCCCACGACAGCAGGATGGTGCTGATCGTGCGCGGGATGTTTTCGATGGTGACGACATAGTTGAACACCAGCGCCCCCGCGATCAGCATGCCGATCGAGGCCGTGGTCTTGGCGCTAACCAGCACCGATTGGTAAAGGTCCTTGGACTTCACCGCCCGGTAGATCAGCACCGACACCAGCAGCGCATAGGCTGCGGCAACAGCGGCCGCTTCGGTTGGCGTCGTGATGCCCCCATAGATGCCATACATCAGCACGACCGGCATGAAGAGGACGGGCAAAGCCTGCCAGGTCATGCGCGGCAGCTGGCGCACCGGCACCGGCGGCTCGATGGGGAAATTCTTGACCCGTGCCGTGACGGCAATCAGCACCATCATGAAACCGGCCATGAGAAGGCCAGGGACCACGCCGCCCAGAAACAGGTAGCCAATCGAGGTATCGGCCACCAGCGCGTACAGCACCATCGGAATGGAGGGCGGGATGATGGGGCCGATCACGGCCGTGACGGCGGTGAGCGCGGCGGCATAGGACGGGGTGTATTTGTTGTCCTTGGTCATCATGTACTGCATCATCTTGCCCGAGCCGGCAGCGTCCGCCACGGCCGAGCCGGACATGCCGGCAAACACGATGGATTGCAGCACATTGACCTGCGCCAGGCCGCCACGGAACCGGCCGACCAGCGCGTCGCACCATTTCAGCAGCCGCTCGGACAAGGTGCCTGAATTCATGATCTCGGCCGCCAGGATGAACAGCGGCACAGCAAGCATGATGTAGTTGGAGTACATGCCGTTGAGAAACTGCTCGGCGACGATGCCGGGGTCCTGCCCTTTCATCAGCAGATAAAGGATCGAGCCACAGATCATCGCCAGCCCCATGGGCAGGCCGAGAAAGGCCAGGACCGTCAACAGCCCCAGCGACAAGCCGAATGCCAGGGAAATGGTCATATGCCCGAACTCACCTTGGTGTAGTCGAAATCGTCCGCGCTCCGGCCCCAGGCCGCCTGCCAGGCGAGGTGGAGCTGGCGCACGATCATCGCCACGGCAAAAATGCCGTAGATGGAATAGAGATAATCGAAGCGGATCTTGAGATAGGCCGTCTTCTCGACCTTCATGAAAGCGATGTAATCGACCACCGCCGGCAGCGAGAGGGTGAACAGCACAACGAGGGTGAGCGAGGACACCAGCACCATCGCCCGCTTCACCTTGCCACGGGCCGCGCCGTAAAAGATGTCGAAGCGGATATCCTCGTCGTCGCGCACCACGAAGGCGGTGCCGAACAGAACCATCCACAGCCACATCACGACACTGATTTCATGCGTCCAGCCGATGGGCAGGTTAAGTAGGTAGCGAAAGACGATCTGGATGATGAAGACCACGAACATGGTGGCCAGCATGGCCGCCAGCAGGTTTTCGGCGCGCGCATGCAGCCACCGGCCGATGCTGGAGAAAGAAGAAGGCATGGCGCAACTCCCGGTGCGCAGCCGCAGCGGCTGGCCAGACATGGATGCTAGGGCGGCACCCCTTGGGAGTGCCGCCGTCGTGAAGTGTGCGGCTAGAGCGCGTTGATGCGGTCGACCACGCCTTCGGGCCAATCCTTGGCCAGATCCGATTCCAGGTATTTTTGCTGGGCAAAGGTGCGGAAGGCTTCGAGGTCCGGCTCATAGACGTCAAGTCCGGCCGTCTTGAAGCGCTCGACGAGCTCGGCTTCGCGCGCCAGATGCTCCTTTTGGCTGAAGTCGATGGCGTCCTTGGCGGCGGCGTCAAAGGCAGCCTGCTGCTCGGGCGTCATCGCGTCCCAGCTCGCCTTGCTGATCACCAGCAGGTCAAAGCCCACCAGATGCGAGGTCAGCACGATCTGCTTCATGACTTCGTAGAACTTCATGTTCTCGACATTGGGCAGCGGATTGTCCTGGCCGTCGATGGCCCCGGTCTGCAGACCGGTATAAACTTCGGCATAGGCCATCGGCGTTGGATTGGCGCCAATGGAGGTGCCGAGGAACTGCCAGGCATCGCCACCGGGCATGCGCAGCTTCACGCCGGCCATGTCTGCTGGCGTATTGATCTTCTTGTCGGTGATCAAACCAACCTGGCGGGCGCCGAAATAGGTCGGCCCAAGGATGCGGATGCCAAGCTGGTCTTCCGCCATCTGCTTGAACTCGGCACCGACGTCGCTGTCAAAGAAGGTGCGCAGGTGATCGGCGTCGCGGAACAGATAGGCCGAGGTCAACACCGACCAGGCCGGAATCTGGTTGGAGATATCCTGGGGCGCGATATTGCCCATTTCCAGATTGCCGCGCTGCAAGGCCACCAGTTCGGTGCCCTGCTTGAACAGATTGCCCCCGAAATAGGGCTCGATAGTCGCGATCTCGGCGATACCCTCGCTCAAGCGGCTCATCATTTCGGCGCGAATGTCCTGTTCGGTGAACACTGCCGAAAACCGGAGCACAGGCTTGCTCTCCTGGGCTGCCACCGGCATGGCCGCTGCCAACAACAGGCCGCCGAGCACCACTGCGCGACGCGTAAATCCAAAACGCATAGTCATCCTCCCATGTGGTCGCCCGCTATCAGGCGTAACGGACGCACGGCTTGCCACCGTCGTTTGTTCGTCCTCGCTGCACAATGTACGAAACAGTTCGTTCATGTCAATGCGGCTTCTGATGCATTCGAGGCTAGCCGGTTAAATTGTGTTTGTCATTGATTTTTGTTTTTGTATGATGATCATAAGGCTAGAACAACGCGGGAGACGACGTGGCAGACGAAGGGCAGCAATTGGATGAAGGCGTAGCAGACCTCGCGTTCCGTCGAATTCGCGGCGACATCATCGCCGGCACGCTCCCCCCTGGCCGCAAGCTCAAGCTCGACACCCTCAAGGCGCAATATGGCGCCAGCGTCAGCACGCTGCGCGAAATCCTCAACCGCCTTGCCAGCGAAAGTCTCATCGTCGCCGAGGGGCAGCGCGGCTTTGAGGTGGCGCCCGCTTCAGCCGAAAATTTACTCGAGGTGGCCGACCTGCGCCTCCTGCTCGAAAGCCACGCCATCCGCCTCTCGCTGGCCAGCGGCGATCTCGATTGGGAGGGCCGCGTCGTCGCCGCTCATCACAAGCTTTCGGTGATCGAGGCGCAGTTGCTGCGCGGGGAGATCGAGCGAACTGCCCAATGGGTGCGCTATGACTTCACCTTCCACAATGCGCTGATCTCGGCCTGCGGCTCCCAGACGCTGCTGGCGCTGCATGCCTCCGTGTTTGACCGCTTCATTCGCTACCATATGCTGGCGGCAAGCTTTCGCGGCGCTGATGTGATGAGCGACCATAAGGCGCTGTTCGAGCTCGCAATGGAGCGCAACGCCGACGCCATTGTCGCCAAGCTCGCGACCCATATCCGGAGCGGCGTCGATTATGTGCTTTCGACCGGCCGGATCTAGCCGGCAATGGCAGCGTTGAAGCTGTCCGCCATGGCCTGCGGGTCGGGCTGGCATCCGCTAAACAGCGCAAAAGCCCGCACCGCCTGGTAAACCGCCATGCCGCCACCAGGCATCACCGCGCAACCCTGCGAATAGGCATGCCGGATCAACTCGGTCTGCAGCGGGAAATACACCACATCGGCGATCCAATGGCGCGGCAAGATCAAGGCCGGATCGATCGGCATGCCGGGCAGCTTGGTCATGCCCACCGGGGTGGCGTTGACAATCCCATCCACCCGCCCCGCGACCTCTGCCACATCGCTGACGGCATGGACATCGGCGCCAAGCCGCTCACGCAAGCGGCTCACGGTCGCCTGCGCCCGCGTGGCATCGGTGTCGTAGATATCGAGCCGCTCGACCCCGCATTGCAGCAGTGCCTGCGACACCGCGGCCCCCGCCCCGCCGGAGCCGAGCTGAAGCACCCGCTGGCGTGCGGCCGAAGGAAGATTGCGCCGGAAGCTTTCGGCAAAGCCCCAGCAATCGGTGTTGTGACCCACCGTTCGATCACCCAGCACCACCGTGTTGACCGCGCCGATCGCAGCAGCATCGGGCGCCAGGTCATCAAGCAGCGGCAGCACGGCCTGCTTGAACGGATAGGTGACGTTGAGGCCGGCAAAGCCCAACTTCCGCGCTTCGGCGAGGATTTCCGGCAATTGTGCGTCAGTCAGCCCAAGTTGGTCGAAATCGATCAGGTGGTAGCGGTAATCGAGCCCCAGCCTTTGCCCTTCGCGCTCGTGCATTAGCGGCGACAGGGACCCGCCAATGCCGCGACCCACGAGGCCGATGGTGATGCCGTTGCGCGCGGGGAGTTCCCCGTTTAGCACCAGGCGGGCCAACGGCTGTGCCGGATTAATGGCGATGTGCAAAACCCGTCTCCCCGCCCGCCACTTGCCGCTGCAACTGGGAGTGGCCTTGTGTTTCACGCCGGCCAGCCGATAAATGCTGTTGAGCGATTTGCGGCAGAATGTACGAACCGGTTAGTTTAGTCAATTACGGCGCCGGAGGAAGGTGTTGCTGATATGAGTACCCGGCTCGAAACCACCAAGACCCGCGCCCGGGCCGCGCCAACCCGCGCGCAGGATCCCGAGGGCACCCGGCAGAACATCATTGAAGTGGCGGCGCAGGAATTTGCCCTCAACGGGCTTTCCGGCGCCCGCATTGACGAGATCGCGGCCAAGACGCGCTCCTCCAAGCGCATGATCTATTATTATTTCGGCAGCAAGGAAGGGCTCTATCTCAGCGCCCTCGAGAACGCCTATCGCCAGGTGCGCGAGGGCGAAGCCCAACTCGACGTGGCGGGCCTGCCCCCGCTCGATGCGCTCAAGCGCCTGGTGGAATTCACCTTTGACCATCACCATCAGCATGAGGAATTTATCCGCATGGTGATGATCGAGAACATTCATCATGGCGAGTTCCTCGAGCGCTCCGGCGTGATCCGCGAACTCAACGTCACCGCCATCGGCAATATCGAAGCCATCTATGCCAAGGGCCTGGCGGACGGCGTGTTCCGTCCCGGGCTCGACCCGCTCGAAGTCCACTGGCAGATCAGCGCCTTGTGCTTTTTCAACGTGTCCAACCGCGCCACGTTCTCCAAGATCTTCGGCAAGGATGTGGGCAGCCCCGCCGCCCAGGCCTCGCTGCGCCAGCAGGCCGTTGAGATGGTGCTGCGCTTCGTCACGAGGCCCGACAAGCTCCCCTGAGCCATCAGCATCGCCACCGCTTCGGCCACCATTCGAACCTGCATTGCAAATGTACTAACTAGTTCGTACTCTCCCATTAAAATGGGGAGAACGGCCATGAAGACCTCGATTGCAACCGTGTCGATCAGCGGCGATCTGCGCGAAAAACTCGAGGCGATTGCCGCCGCCGGCTTCGCCGGGGTCGAGATTTTCGAGAACGATTTCCTCGCTTATGACCATTCCCCGCGCGATGTGGCGGCGATGGTGGCCGATCTTGGCCTCAGCATCACCCTCTTCCAGCCGTTCCGAGACTTTGAAGGCTTGCCCGAGCCGCAGCGCAGCCAAGCCTTTGACCGGGCCGAGCGCAAGTTCGACCTCATGGAGCAGCTCGGAACCGACCTGATCCTCGTCTGCTCCAGCGTTTCCCCCCTTTCGCTGGGCGGCATCGACCGCGCTGCCGCCGATCTGCGGGAATTGGGCGAGCGGGCCGGGCGCCGGGGCTTGCGCATCGGCTACGAGGCACTAGCCTGGGGCCGCCATGTCAACGATCATCGCGATGCCTGGGAAATCGTGCGCCGCGCCGATCACCCCAATCTGGGCATCATCCTCGATAGCTTCCACACGCTCTCGCGCAAGCTCGACCCCAATTCCATCCGCTCCATTCCCGGCGACAAAATCTTCATCGTGCAACTGGCCGATGCCCCTCTGATCGACATGGACCTGCTGTATTGGAGCCGCCACTTCCGCAACATGCCCGGCGAAGGCGATCTGCCGGTCACCGAGTTCATGCGCGCCGTCGCCGCCACGGGCTATGACGGCCCCATTTCCCTCGAGATCTTCAACGACCAGTTCCGCTCCGGCTCGCCGCGCACCATCGCGCTCGATGGCCATCGCTCGCTGGTTTACCTGATGGATCAGGTCCGCCAGGCCGAGCCCGATATCGCCATCGCCGTGCCCACACTGCCGCCGCGCGTCGACGTCAAGGGCGTCGCTTTCGTGGAGTTTGCCGCCGACGAAACCGAAGCGGGCGTGCTGGCCGGTTATCTGCGCCAACTTGGCTTCCGCCTCACTGGCCGGCACCGGGCCAAGGCCGTCGAGCGCTTCACCCAGGGCGAGATCAACATCATCATCAACACCGAACGCGAGGGCCTTGCCCATTCCGCCTACCAGACCCACGGCACCTCGGCCTATGCCATTGGCCTCCTCGTCGATGACGCTGCCGCGACGGTCGAACGCGCCCGGGCTCTGGACGCCCAATTGTTCAACCAGCAAGCGGGACCCGACCAGCTCAGCATTCCCGCCATTCGCGGCGTTGGGGGTGGGGTGATCTATTTTCTCGACACGAGGAGCCGGCTTGGTCAGGTCTGGGACATCGAATTTGAGACTGTGAGCGATCCCGACCCGCTGGAGGGCGCCGGCCTCGTGCGCATCGACCACCTGGCGCAAACCATGAACTACGAGGAGATGCTGACCTGGATCCTGTTTTATCGGTCCATCTTCGTGACCGACAAGAGCCCGATGGTGGATGTGGTGGATCCCTCGGGCCTGGTGCGAAGCCAGGTCATCGAAAATGACAGCGGCTCGTTGCGGCTGACGCTGAACGGGGCAGAAAGCCACCGCACTCTCGCTGGCCGCTTCATCGCCGAAACCTTCGGCTCGAGCATCCAGCACCTGGCTTTCGCCACGCACGACATCTTCGCCGCCGCCGATGCGCTGCGGGCCAACGGCATGGCGACGCTGGAAATTTCTCCCAATTACTATGAGGATCTGCGGGCGAGACTGGGGATCGAGCAGGCCGTGCTTGATCGCTTGCGCGCCAGCAATATTCTTTACGACCGCGATGCAGACGGGGAATTCTTCCAGCTTTATTCGCGCAATATCGGGGAAGGCTTCTTTTTCGAGATCGTGCAACGCCGGGGCAGCTATCGCGGCTATGGCGCCGTCAACGCCCCATTCCGCATTGCGGCGCAGAAACGGGCGATGGCAACGCTCGGTGGCACTTGAAGGCGGGCGATCTGCATTGCCGGCGCGTGTGCCGATTGCGCTCGCTTGTAGTTGTGAACTTCGCCCCGCGCCGACAATCTACTGTTCCGTTGATTTACTCGACCGTATCAAAGGCGTTAGCTCAATATGTCGACGCCAAAAACAGCACGGAGATCATCGGCGGCTTTCAGGGACCAAGGGGCACATGTGGTACGTCTTAGTTGGGGTCGGTTGTTGCCAGGCGGCAACGCGCCCGATTCCGGCCGTTCAGCCAGTCCGATCAAGCTCCCGAAAGCAGCCGTTCTGGTTCGGCGCCCCGGAACGTCTTCCTGGGGGTGGGTTGCTGCCTGCCGGCTTCTGGGTAGGTGGGGATTGGAAGCGGACGATCCGGCCGGCGCCTGCAGTCCAGGAGGGGCTCGATAGAGCATTTTGAACTCATCACCCAACGTTTGCTTATGCGTCCTTTGGCAGCCTCGCGAGGGGCCTTTTGCCATCAACTGTGAGCCTGCCGTCTATAAATTCCTTGGGCCTCTGACCCCTTAGATTAGGTCACAAGAGGTAGCCGGCTGCGTCATACCGTTTTTGCTGAACGGGCAAATAAAGGATGCATAGAGACCAGTTGCGGCCTGCTGCCGTGAATTTGCTGCCTATCATTTTAGCTTCAGGGCTTCTCCACACCGGGGATGTGCTCCGGCAGATCAACTAGGAAAAGGTGTGAGGGATAAAATTCCTGGCTTTCCCCAACAAAAATCACATCGAACAAGTCGTTCCCCTTCCACACACAAGAATTAACAGCACTACAAAGATCCATGGTGCCGGTATCAAGGTTCTTGTCGGGCGGTGCTTTAGATTTTAATTCAGCTAACATCTTCTCTACGTCTGCATAAAGATAATCACCTCCACTTACAGCGCATTTGTTGATGCGCAGGCGAGCCTCAGCGATCGTGAAAGTAGACGCCGTAATCGCGATTGTTTCGTTGAGCAGCCAAGCTGTTGCCTCTACCGTGTCCTCGTCTTCGACCAGAGCAGCGAAGGCTCCCGTTTGTGGTTTCAATCTCCTATGCTGTGCTATAGCGGCTAACGCACTCGGATCCGCATCGGTTTGCCAGCAGAAGGTAAGAAATGCATCTACTTCGGGCACGGTTGTAGCTATCGCGTCCTCCTGAGGTAGTGCGGGCTGCGCCAATAGCAACGCGGCTGCGGCGAGCCATAGACAGCGACCCAGCATGATCACCTCCTGCATCTCAAAATTGATGGAGTGTTTTTGCTGCCATTTTGGTATTTCAATGAACTGGCTTGTGAAAAAGTACAAGCTCGCACTCGGCTAAAGATATCGCGCGGCTGCTTCATCAGCGGTGCACCCATTGGGAGGCAGGTGCCCTAATACACTTGCTGCTTCCACGGTCTTGGTCTGCTTTTGAGCTCGCCAATTGCAACCTTGAACGCCCGAAATGGGGTCGATTGCTGCCGGGCAGCAACGCGCCCCTGCCCTGCCTCCGTCCAGCCATCCATCTGATCAGGGTCGAAGCGATCACAGCGGCCCTTCGATCAGCGGTGCTGGATCGCCCTTCCAAATCATGCGGTAGACGGCGCCCTGGCGAACGGACTGAACGGCGGCCGGGCGCAGGGCGACAATGCAGGTACCACCCGGGTGCCGTACGGATGGGTAGATAATGCCGTTGAGGCCAGTGGCCCGGGCGCGCTCCGCGATGGCGTTGCCGACCGGGTAGGCCCTCGCCGTGTCCGGATCGAGCGCAGGATGGTCGGGTGCCTGCCGAAGGTCCAGGAACTCGCCGGCAAGGCTGCAAAACATCTCCGCGTACTCCACGGTGGCGTTGAAATCCCCCGCGTCTGCCAGCATGTTGTTCAGGTGATATCCGACCTCGCTGATGCAGGTGGCGACATCCAGAGCGGCATACCAGGCGCCACGATAGGCACCGTTGAAGCGGTTCGGCTGCTGTGGCTTGGCATAGGCGAAGGACGCGTTGATCCCGAAAGCAGCCGTTCTGGTTCGGCGCCCCGGAACGTCTTCCTGGGGTGGCTTGCGGACTGACCGCTTTTCAGACGCCCGATGCTAAAAGCGGATCTTCCCTTGCACTAAAGGAAGGCACCCCTCCCAGCACCGAGTGGCCCCCTCTCTGAAGCTATTGCCCGCGCTTGATCCGAATGGATTGAATGGCCGGGCCAACCGCGTTGGCGATATCCTTACGAGATTGGTTCGCGACCAAGGGAACACCGACGACGCTGCGAGCAAGAATCAGCGCCCGGTTTTTGGTTCCAGGGGAAATTGGCTAGCAACCGCAAGGGTAATAACCTCGCGAGAAGACGATCCCCATCTCGCTTTGCACCAATCCACCTAGCATGGCACTCTGGCGCCAGCTGCAGGAGAATAGTTTGCGCAGTTTCGATTTCAGTTCTTGGGAGAGTGTCTTAACCACCCTGGTCGGCATCGCGCTGTTCGCGCTGGTAGGCATCGGGATTCGGCTGGTGATGATGACCACGATCCAGCAGCGCCAGCAGCGCCAAAACCGACAGATCAACGAGCGCCTCAAGACCTTGATGGCTGCGTACAAGGTGCTGGGCGGCTCGTTTACCGGAAGGCTCTCGGTCGAGCCGCGCCACCTGCGCGACATCCGAGCGGCTGAAAAGTTGGCGGCCGAGCAGGGCGGGGAGGCGGTCGTGCCGCGCACCATGAGCGACGAGATGTTCGAACGCGTTCGCCAGATGCGCGACGCGGTGGAAGCGGCGCTATCCGACATAATCCTGCTGGGCACTGACGAGCATGTTCGGCTGGCCGAAAAGGCGGCGCGTGACCTCGTGGACGGCAATCAGATCCATACCCATGACCTCGTGGTGTCGCTGCGCAATTTCATTCGCCAGGCGCTCGATCTGTCCGCTATTCCGGCTGACCTGCAGATCCCCATGCAGGGCCCGACCCGACCGGCCAGCACTGGCGGACGAGGCAGGGGTGGTGGTCAGCAGGGAGGCGGTGGCGGTGGCGGTGGTGGCGGAGGAGGAGGTGGTGGTGGCATGGGGACGGGTATGGGCGGCCAGGCCGACGATGCGACCCCGCCAGGCCGTACTTAACGCGGCTTTTGAGGTTGAGCATTTCGACTGCAAATGGCCGTGCTTTGACGATAGCCCATGACCAAGCCAGACTGCCCCTCATCTACAACGAATATATCGCCTGCCTCAACGAGCGCGACTGGGCAAACCTGGGCGCTTTTGTCGACAGCGATGTTGTGCACAATGGCCGTAAACTCGGCCTAGCCGGCTACCGGGCTATGCTAGAACGGAACGTCCGAGACATTCCCGATCTGCGCTTTGTAACGGACTTGCTGGTAATCCAACCCCCGCAGATCGGCAGCCGTTTGAAGTTCGATTGCAGGCCAATCGGGTTGTTCTTTGACCTGCCGGTTAATGGTCGCCAGGTGATCTTTTACGAGAATGTCTTCTATCGTTTCGATCTCGGCCGCATTGTCCAAGTGTGGTCGGTTGTCGACAACGCGGCGATTGAAGCTCAGCTTGAGGCGTGACGGCGGCTGCGTGAGCGCTTCTTTCTTGGGATCGCAGCGCCACATCACACTGCGCAGGTAATCCCGGCCAAGTGGACCGACTGCTCAGGCCAGAAGTTGCCATGATGGGGTCGCTTGCGGCCTAAGCAGTCCCCACGTAACGGTGGCTAAGCCATTCAAACCATTGTGCCTGATATGGGGCACAACCTTTGCAGAGGGTTGGGCACAGCATATGTAACATAACATAGTGTCTGCTTTTGCGGCTTTTCATGGTGTTTATTCAACCCGCCACCTGTTTCTCGACTTGCGCTGCGGCCGAGTTGGGGTGGCAAGCGGTCTGTCCGTTTTAAATCGTCGACACCGGAAAACGGACAGCTCGGATCTACCGCTTCCCCAAACTCCAGGTACTTCGCTGACCGTGCTGTTAAGGTGGACGGGTACATCAAATGGATCAGCGCCACTGACTCTGCCTCGGGTATGATTGTCCCTGAAGACCGGAAAACCGGCGTAGGGTACTGGAGGGGTTTGTGGAGATACTCAGCATCAACGAGGCTGATGTTGTGCAGACTTGCCTTATGAAGGCCGGGTGAAGCTTCATGCTAGAGCTGCGCAACATAGGCAAGCTGGCCGGCGCCGAGCAGCATTTGAGCGACATCTCGCTTAAGCTGGAGCGGGGCACACTGAACGTCCTGCTGGGTCCCACCCTTTCGGGCAAGACCAGCCTGATGCGCATAATGGCAGGTCTTGACCGGCCATTATGCGGCACCATTCATTTCGACGGACAAGACGTGACTGGCGTGACGCCGCAGAAGCGCGATGTAGCGATGGTGTTCCAGCAGTTCATCAACTATCCGACGATGACCGTTTACGAGAACATTGCTTCGCCCATGCGGGTGGCAGGCGCCGATCGCAAAGCTATCGACGAGGCAGTGCAGCGCGCTGCGGGCCTGATGAAGCTTACGCCTTATCTCAGCCGCATGCCGCTGAACCTCTCGGGCGGCCAACAGCAGCGCACGGCCCTAGCGCGGGCGATAGTCAAGAATGCCGCCCTTGTGCTGCTGGACGAGCCATTGGCCAATCTCGATTACAAGCTGCGTGAGGAATTGCGCGCCGAGTTGCCGCGCATCTTTGCTGAAAGCGGCACCATTTTTGTTTATGCGACCACCGAGCCGTCCGAGGCCCTGCTGCTGGGGGGCAATACGGCCACGCTTTCGGAAGGCCGGGTCACGCAGTTCGGCCGGACCATCGATGTGTTCCGGCGCCCCAATGACCTCGTGACGGCACGCACTTTTTCCGATCCACCGCTCAATTCCATCCTCGCGCGCAAGATGGATGGGCAGTTCATATTGGGCGAGCAATTAACCCTGCCTGTGCCGGCGGAGCTTGGGCTTGCGGATGGCGAGTACACCATCGCGTTCCAGCCGCACCATCTTTCGCTTGGCCAATCCAGCCCGAACGCTGCGGCGTTGCGCGCCGAGGTTTCAGCGATCGAGATCACCGGATCGGAAAGCTTTTTGCACCTGCGCTTTGGGGATGCACGCTGGATCATGTTGACGCCCGGGGTGCAGAGCTTTGCCGTGGGGCAACCCATCGAGGCCTTTCTCGATCCGCGCCTGCTGATGGTGTTCGACGAGCAGGGCCGGCGGGCCGGCAATATTCAGGCTGAAGCGGCATAGGGGAAGAGACATGGCACGCATCGATCTCGATCATATCCGCCATTCCTATCTCCCCGATCCCCAGACCGATGATGATTTTGCGCTGAAGGAAGTGCACCATGGCTTTGCCGATGGCGGGGCCTATGCCCTGCTGGGTCCATCGGGGTGTGGCAAGACAAGCCTTCTCAATATCATCTCGGGCCTGGTGGCGCCCTCGCGCGGGCGGGTGCTGTTTGGCGGCAAGGACGTGACGGATTTGCCGACCGAGCGGCGCAACATTGCCCAGGTGTTTCAGTTTCCGGTGATCTACGACACCATGACGGTGTTCGAGAACCTAGCCTTTCCCCTGCGCAATCGTGGCGTAGATGAGGCCGATATCAAGCGGCGCGTGTCGGAGACGCTTGAGATCATCGGGCTGGCGGATCGGGCTCACAAGCGCGCCCGCAGGTTGACTGCAGACCAGAAGCAGAAGATTTCGCTTGGCCGCGGGCTCGTGCGCCAGGACGTCAATGCGATCCTCTTCGACGAGCCGTTGACGGTGATCGATCCCCATATGAAATGGATGCTGCGCAGCCAGCTCAAGGAACTGCACCAGCGCTTTGGCTACACTATGGTCTACGTCACCCATGACCAGACCGAAGCCCTGACCTTTGCGGACAGTGTCGTGGTGATGTTCGAGGGCCAGATCGTGCAGATCGGAACGCCGGCGGAATTGTTCGAGCGGCCCAGCCATACTTTCGTCGGCTATTTCATCGGGTCGCCGGGAATGAATGTCCTGCCCATCAAGCTCGAGGGGCAGACAGCGCATCTGGGTTCGCAGCAGATCAGCCTGCCCCGATCAGCACACCCGCAGGGTGGCGCACGCATGGAGCTTGGGATCCGGCCCGAATATGTGCGCGTGGGGGATCAGGGCATTCCGATCCAGGTGCGAACGGTGGAAGACATTGGGCGGCACCGGATCGTGCGCGGCGTGGTGGAAGGGAGCGACATAGCGGCGATCGTGCCGGAACATGACGAGATCCCGGCCGAGCCGCGCGTCATGTTCGATCCCAAGGGGATAAACATCTATGCCGATTCCTGGCGCCAGGCGCTGGAGGGGTAAATGGAAAAAACCTGGAACAACAAGGCCTGGTTTCTGGTGCTCCCCGTTCTGGTGCTGGTGGCGTTCTCGGCCATCATTCCGCTGATGACCGTGGTGAATTACTCGGTCCAGGACACCTTCGGGAACAACGAGTTCTTCTGGGCAGGGCTGGACTGGTTCGACGAGACGCTGCACTCGGACCGTTTCTGGGAAGCCTTGCAGCGCAATCTGCTGTTCTCGGCCATTATCCTGGCCGTTGAAATTCCGCTTGGCATCTTCATAGCCCTCAACATGCCCAAGCGCGGCTGGGGCGTGCCGGTGTGCCTGGTGCTGATGGCATTGCCGCTGCTGATCCCGTGGGGCGTGGTCTTTCAGGCCTGGGCGTGGACTACAATTATGTGCAGGACCCATTCGACGCCTGGGCGACAATCATTCTCATGGATGTGTGGCACTGGACCAGCCTTGTGGTGCTGCTGTGCTATGCGGGACTGGTGTCCATTCCCGATGCCTATTACCAGGCCGCGCGCATCGATGGGGCCTCGCACTGGAGTGTTTTTCGCTTCATCCAACTGCCCAAGATGCAGCGGGTGCTGCTGATCGCAGTCCTGCTGCGGTTCATGGACAGCTTCATGATCTACACCGAGCCGTTCGTAGTGACCGGCGGCGGACCGGGCAATGAAACAACGTTCCTGTCGATCGACCTGGTCAAGATGGCGATCGGGCAATTCGACGTGGGCCCGGCGGCGGCCATGTCGTTGATCTACTTCCTGATCGTGCTGCTGCTGAGCTGGGTGTTCTACACCGTGATGACCAATTACGGCCAAGGGAGCGAGGCATGACGGACCGCCCGATCACAGCGGAATCCATGACGGTCCAGGCGCGCTCTACCGCCCCAAGTGCCGCGGTCAACCGGCTGCGGCGACCGCTGCGGCTCGGCTGGCTCGTGCCCACGTTTTATATCATCTTCCTCTTGCTGCCGATCTATTGGCTCCTGAACATGAGCTTCAAGACCAACCAGGAGATCACCGGCGCCTTTACCCTCTGGCCGCGCAACTTCACCCTGCGCAATTACAGCGTCATCTTCACGGACCCCAGCTGGTACTCGGGCTACATCAACTCGATCATCTATGTGGTGCTTAACACCATCATCTCGCTCGCGGTGGCGTTGCCGGCCGCCTATGCCTTTTCGCGCTATCGGTTCCTGGGCGACAAGCACCTGTTCTTCTGGCTCCTCACCAATCGCATGGCTCCACCAGCGGTGTTCGCCCTGCCGTTTTTCCAGCTTTATTCGGCATTCGGGCTGATCGACACCCATATCGCCGTGGCGCTGGCCCATTGCCTGTTCAACGTGCCCCTCGCGGTGTGGATCCTGGAAGGCTTCATGAGCGGGGTGCCCAAGGAGATCGATGAAACGGCCTATATCGATGGCCACTCATTTCCGCGGTTCTTTGTGCGCATCTTCATGCCGCTCATCGCTTCGGGGATCGGGGTGGCTGCGTTTTTCTGCTTCATGTTCTCCTGGGTCGAACTGCTGCTGGCGCGCACGCTGACGACAACGGATGCCAAGCCGATTTCGGCCATCATGACCCGCACGGTATCTGCCTCGGGGCTCGACTGGGGCGTGCTGGCGGCCGCCGGGGTGCTGACAATCATTCCGGGCGCGCTCGTCATCTATTTCGTTCGCAACTACATCGCCAAGGGCTTTGCCTTGGGCCGGGTTTGAGGAGAGTGCGATGGACTTTTCCTGGATGGCGTGGACCTGGCCGACAGCCGCCTTCTTCGGGATGATCGCGATGCTGCTGATCGGCACGGGGATCTGGGAGTGGCGTGTTCCGGGCGGCAGTCCGAGGGTCGGCCTCCTGCGCTTTGAAACGACGCGTGGCGATCGCCTGTTCATATCGCTGCTCGGCAGCGCCTTTATCAATCTTGCATGGCTGGGGCTGCTCGGGCCCGAGCTGTGGTGGAGTCTCGCCCTATCGGTGGCCTACGCAGTGTGCGTATTCCGCTTTGTCTAGGGAGAGTTCCGGCCGGAGATAACAGCCAAAAGATGCTGGTCTGCGGCGCCGCATAGCAATCCAAGGGAGGATGAACGAATGCGTAGGCATCTACTGAAATCAACTGTGGCGGTGATGGCGCTGATCGTGGCCAGCCCCGCCTGGGCGCAAAGCATGGACGAAGGGATCAAGTTCCTCGATGCCGAAATTGCCGACATGTCCACGCTGAGCCGGGAGGAGCAGGAAGCGGAGCTCAAATGGTTCATGGATGCGGCGGCGCCGTTTGCGGGCATGGACATCAAGGTGGTGTCCGAAACCATCACGACCCATGAATATGAATCCAAGGTCTTGGCGCCAGCCTTCACCGCGCTCACCGGTATCCGGGTGACGCATGACCTTATCGGCGAGGGCGACGTCGTCGAAAAGCTGCAAACGCAGATGCAGTCGGGCGAGAACATCTACGACGCCTATGTCAACGATTCCGACCTGATCGGCACACACTGGCGCTACAAGCAGGCACGCAGCCTGACCGACTGGATGGCAGGAGATGGCGCGTCCGTCACCAATCCAAACCTGCATCTGGACGATTTCATCGGGATCGACTTCACGACCGCCCCGGATGGCGAGCTCTACCAACTGCCGGACCAGCAGTTCGCCAATCTTTACTGGTTCCGCTACGACTGGTTCAACGATCCGGCCATCCAGGCCGAGTTCAAGGAGAAATATGGCTACGATCTAGGCGTGCCGGTCAATTGGAGCGCCTATGAAGACATCGCCGAGTTCTTCACCGGCCGTGACATGGGCGAAGGCCCGATCTTCGGCCACATGGACTACGGCAAGAAGGACCCTTCGCTGGGCTGGCGCTTCACCGACGCCTGGCTGTCCATGGCCGGCAACGGCGACAAGGGCATTCCCAACGGACTGCCGGTCGATGAATGGGGCATCAAGGTCGACGAGAACTCGCGCCCAGTCGGCTCCTGCGTGGCGCGCGGTGGCGACACCAACGGACCGGCCTCGGTTTATGCCATCACCAAATATCTGGAATGGCTCAAGGCCTATGCGCCCCCTGAAGCACAGGGCATGACCTTCTCGGAGTCCGGACCGGTGCCGAGCCAGGGCAAAATCGCCCAGCAGATGTTCATGTACACCACGTTCACCGCTGACCTGGTCAAAGACGGCCTGCCGGTGATGAACGAGGATGGGACACCGAAATGGCGCTTTGCCCCCTCCCCGCATGGCGTTTACTGGAAGGACGGCATGAAGCTGGGCTACCAGGACGTGGGCTCATGGACCATCCTAGAGTCAACTCCGATGGATCGCGCCCAGGCGGCTTGGCTTTATGCGCAGTTCGTGTCGTCGCAAACCGTGGACGTCAAGAAATCGCATGTCGGTCTGACCTTTGTGCGTGAATCCACCATCCGGCACGAAAGCTTCACCGAACGCGCACCTAAACTAGGGGGCCTCGTGGAGTTTTACCGCTCGCCGGCGCGCGTGCAGTGGTCGCCCACGGGCACCAACGTGCCTGACTATCCTAAGCTCGCACAGCTGTGGTGGCAGGCGATCGGAGATGCGTCCTCGGGGGCCAAGTCACCCCAGGAAGCCATGGACAGCCTTTGCGCCGAACAGGAACGCGTGATGGAGCGCCTGGAGCGTGCGGGCGTGCAGGCCGATATCGGACCCGCACTGGCCCAGGAGCATGACCTGGCCTATTGGAACGCCGATGCCGTCCAGAAGGGCAATCTCGCCCCGCAGCTGGCGATCGAAAACGAAAAGGAAGAGCCGATCACCGTCAATTACGACGAGCTGGTCAAGAGCTGGGCCGACGCTAGCGCCGCATCTAATTAGATAGAAGAGGCGGGATCTCAAGATGCCGTCTCTTCATCACTGGTGAAGGGCCCGCTGAACCGCTGAACAGCCGGGCCCGAACGGTGCACAATGACATCACGCCCCCGCACACCTCCTGTTCTTGCTAAGCAGTACATCAACTCAATCATTAGGGTCACAGGCAAGGAATACATAGCAGCGCCTTCCTGGTGAATGGCGGCTTTGGCAAACTTGCGAGTTCGACTGAACGACAGACATGGGGTCGTCAGCTGCCGAGCGGCAAGGCGCCCCACAACGGTCATTCCGGCCGTGCTTTCGGTTTCCCGTTAGCTGCCATTCATGCCGCGGCCCGCTGCCGTTTTTGGGGTGGGATGCAGACTGGCAGGTTTCGGTTGTGATGGCATTCGTACCGGAAGTGGGAATGCTGCTCCGGAACCTAGGACGGTGACAACCCGAGTGTCATGCCTTGCGGCGCCAGGCCTTCCAGAATTTCGTCTTCTCTATCACGTAGGCTGACGGAAAAATCGCCACCCAGAAGTAGAAGGCGTTGATGTAAGACGCGATATTGCTCGGACCATCTGCACTCCTGCCCAGTACAGCAGGTAGTAGAAAGGCCGTAACCATTGGCAGAAACGGCAGAAAACTGGCGACGATACCCAGCACAATGCGACGCCTATCCGATCTTTCTGCACGACGAAAAAATGACCAAAGAAGCACGCAGTAAGCTACCACGCCGACCGAAATCCCGATGTAAGTTTCCGCAATCAAATGCTCCGTCATAGCGTAGGGTAGCTCCTGTCCGCACATACTTCTCGCCGGATCTGGTCTCGGCAGGATCCACGGTACCCAGATGATGTGTGCGGACGGTGCTGATGTCCACCTATGTGCTTTGAACTTCGATGCTCACAATGCGCATCTCACCTATCTCAAGCGGCCGCTGAGGTTCCAATGGGTGGCCGATGCAATCGGCTAGGCTGCTTTCAGGAGTAAGCTCGATACCTTCAACCGTCCGGAATGGGGTCGGGACCGGTTCTTCGGCGAAGCGCCCCATTCCAGATGAGGTGGATGGCTCCCGCTCCCGGCATCTGAGTGCCAAAGTGGGTTTGCTATCAGGCAACCCGAGCAAAGGAGCCATCCGCCATGCAGATTACCACCGTGGGCCTTGATCTGGCCATTCAAGTTCATGCCGTCGACGTATCCGGAGACGTTGTTGTCCGCAAAACACTGCGGCGATCGCAGGTGCTGCCGTTCTTCACCAAGTTGCCGCCCTGTCTGATCGGCATTGAGGCGTGCGGCACATCCCACCATTGGGCTCGCGAGTTGACAAAGCTGGGCCATGAAGTGCGCATAATGCCGCCGGCCTACGTGAAGCCCTATGTGAAGCGCAGCAAGAACGATGCGGTGGACGCCGAAGCGATTTGCGAAGCCGTGACCCGCCCCACCATGCGTTTTGTGGCGATGAAGTCGACCGATCAGCAGGCAGCACTGTCGTTGCATCGGGTACGCGACCTTCTGGTCAAGCAGCGTACACAACTGGTGAACATGATCCGCGGCCTCCTGGAGGGCACATCTACGCTCGATGCCCTGCGCCAGCGCAGCATGGCCCGGACAGAACTGTCACCGGACATGGTGCAACGCTTTTCCTCTGGGATCCGCCGCCAGCTTCGCGATGCCGACCCGGCCTTCCGCCGCACCTGGCTGCACATGTTCGTCAGCAAGGTCACCGTCGGCAAGGATCGTGTCCGCATCTGCGGACCGAAGGACCAGCTCTTGAAAGCCGTGTCCGAGGATGAGAATCCCGCGCGAGCAATAGTGCCCACTTTTGCACGAGAATGGCGCGCCCTAAGAGATTCGAACTCCTGACCCCCAGATTCGTAGTCTGGTGCTCTATCCAGCTGAGCTAAGGGCGCGCAGGCCATGTCTGGCCGCTTGGTGTGGGAGGCGGTCGGAACCGCTCTCTGCAGCAAGCGCGGCAACCCATACATGGGTGATCCGGGGTTGGCAAGGCCGTGCGGGGAAAATCCACAGGGCCTCACGACAAGCGCAGCGATAAGGGCAAGATCAGCTCGAAGCGGGTTCCCTGGTCCTGTTCGGCCAGCACCAGCCGCCCGCCATGGGCCTCGGCGATTTCGCGCGCGATTGCCAGACCAAGTCCGGTCCCGCCCGCGCGGGCGGAGCCTTCAAAGGCGACGAATAAATTGTCGCGGGCGCGCGGGGGGAGCCCTGGCCCATTATCGCTCACCGCAATAACAAGGCCATCGTCCCGCTCCCCGGCGGATACGCTGACCTGAGGCGACTCCACCTTGGCGCCAGCAGCCTCGAGCGCTTCACGGGCATTCTTCAGCAGATTCACCAGCAATCGGCCGAGCTGGGTTTGGTCGACATTGAGGCGCAGCTCCTGGGGCGTTTCATTGTGGAAGCTGATCGTTGGGTGCCCCACAAGGCGGGCATCAAAGGCGGCGTCCTCCACCAGGGCACGCAACGCCACCGGCGCCAGTACCGGTAGCGCAGCGCTTTCACGGCCGTAATCCAGCACCGATTGGGCAAAGCCGATTGCCTTGTCGAGGGTGGTCACGAGACGGGGCGCGAGGCGCTGCACCTTGGGATCGTCGAGGGTGGCCACCTGGTCGGACAGCAATTGGGCCGAGGTCAGGGTGTTGCGCAAATCATGATTGATCTTGGCGACGGCGAGCCCGAGATCGGCCAGATGCTGGCGCTGACGCAGCATCGAGAACAGATCGGCCTCCATGGCGGCCAGTTCCCGCTCGGCAATGCCGATCTCGTCGCGCCGGCCGGACGGGGCCAGGATCAGGCTTGCATTTTCCGGCGCCTGCCGGAAGGCCAGCATATTGGCGGTGAGCCGGCGCACCGGATAGATGAACAGCCGGCTGACCATCAGGTAAAGAGCCACGGCAGTCAGCGCGGCGATGATGAAGGACACCAGCACAATATCGCGGGAATATTCCAGCAGGTCCTGCCGCAATGGGCGCTCGGGCATCAGCACTTCAAGCAGGCTTTCGTCGACATCCCCCTCCCCCACAATACGCAGGGTCCGTCCCGGGCCGGCAAACAGCGTATCCATGGCACCCATGATCAAGGCAAAGGGATTGGATTCGCGGATATCGGCCGTAACCACGCGGTCGGGCGTGATCGGCTCGGTCAGCTCTATCATCTGACTTTGCCCTTCGCGCCGATACACAATGGCGTTGGCACCCGCCGAGGTCAAAAGCCGGTCGGTGAGGCTGCGCGGCAGGGCCGGCACATCGGGCACGGCATCGAGCACGCGGGCTGCCACCATGCCGACGCGCATGCGGTCATTGAGCCAATTGGCGCGGAAGCTGGCGACGGACGGCAGATATACCACCACCTCCACCGTCAGGATCACGGCGATGATGGTGACAATGAGTTTGATGGACAGGCCGGAGAACCGGCCCGGCATAACATTGCGCGCGGCTGTCATCCCAGCCATTATAGTCAATTGAGGCGCGCTGGTAAGCCCCGCTCAGCCTAGCAAGCGCGGCAGCTTGAGACGGCGCCGTGTGGCGGGCGCAGATGCAGTTTTGCCCTCGAACTGCTCGGCCGCGCTACGCAGCACTTCGGCAAAACTGGGATGGGGCAGCACCAATTGCGCCAACTCGGCCACATGCAGGCGCCGCTCCATCGCAAGGGCAATGATGGCCAGCATTTCGGCCGCCCCAATCCCGACCAGCGCCGCACCCGCAAGGGTGCCGTCATTGTTGACCACGAGCTTGGCGGCACCATGCGCAGCACCCAAGGCGCGGGCCTTCGGGTTCTCGCTCCAGTTGGCCCGCAAGATCTGCTGCCCGGATGCACCGTCCCGCGGCTCCGTGAGGCCAATCTGGGCCAGTTCAGGCGATGTCATCACCAGGGTGGGAGCAAGCTTTGAATTGGAGGTCTTCTTGCCCAGCAGCAGCCGGCCCAACAGCGCTTCGCCGGCGCGGCGCGCGGCATGGGGATGTTTCTCGTTGGCAGCGCCGCCCACAGCGCTGACGCGATTATTGGTCGTACGACCGACCGCGCTCACCTTGATCTGCTCCGGCTGCTGGTCTGGGCGGGCGATGCCGGCCTTAGCAAGGTCCAACCCTTCAAGATCAGGGATGCGGCCCGTGGTCACCAGCAGGTGGGAGGCATCGAGCAAGGTGGTTTCGCTTCCGAAGTGCTGCAACTGCACCCCGATGCCCAGCTTGCGCGGCAAAACCGTAATTTCCACATTCTCGTGGAAGGCGATCCCCTCTTCCACCAGGGCGCGCAGGAGAATGGCTCGGCTCTCCGCATCCGCTTCTGACAGGATCGCCCCGGGGGAGGTCAGCGTCACCTGCGAGCCCAGCCGGGCATGGACCTGTGCCAGTTCGAGAGCTGCGGCATCGCCGCCAATCACCACAAGATGGGTCAGCTTTCGCGTGTTGGCGACAATGGTGTCGGGGGTGAAAAACGGCACATCCTCCAGCCCGGGGATCGCCGGTGTCTTCGGGGTGGCCCCCGTTGCAAGAATGAAGTGGTCGGCCCGGATGGTGGTCTGGCCGACAACCAGCGTTTGCTTGTCTGCAAATGCCGGGGCACCGGTGAGGATAACAATGCCGAGTGCCTGCAAACGCTCGGTCGAGCGCTCGGGGGCCAGTTCCGCCACGACGCGACTCACCTGCTCGCTGACCGTGCGGTGGTTGATCTTGGGCGGATCGCCGGCAAGGCCGACCGCAGCGCCAGTTCGCCAGCTGTGGGCGCGCGCAGCGATACCGGCCAGGGCAGCCAAGGCCGCTGTCTGGGCCACTCCATCGCCCGCCTCGGGGCGACCGCGATCCACCAGCACTACGCTCGCGCCATAGCGGCGGGCGCGACAGGCCAGTTCCACGCCCAGCGATCCGGCGCCAATGATGCAGAGATCAGGTTTGCTCAGTTCCGCCATTGCCGCTGGCCAAGGTAAAGATAGCGCGTTATGGGGCGATCCGCGGTTGAAAACAACAGCGCTCCGCTCTCCCCAGCCGATCTTGCGCAAGGGTGTGGTGGCGCGTTGACTTGCCGCCCCGTTTTGCCTATAGACGCCACCAACCGGCACCGTCCGAGCCCCGCGCTTGACCTGTGCCCCCATTTTCTTGCGCAAGCAGAGCCAATAAGAGGAACCGGGCGCAGGCGCGGTTTGATGTTATGAAGCGTACATATCAGCCCAGCAAGCTCGTGCGTGCCCGTCGCCACGGTTTCCGCGCCCGCATGGCAACCAAGGATGGTCGTGCGATCATCAATAAGCGTCGCCGCGACGGTCGCAAGAAGCTCACGGCCTGAGTGCTGCTGGCCGGATGACGGCCGTGGATGAAGCCGTAAGTTCCTTGCGTCGGCTGCGTAAGCGTTCGCAGTTTTTGCGGGCCGCCCGGGGCAATCGCGCCGGGCGTTCCGCCTTTTCGCTGCAGGCCATTGCCGCGGCGGATCCGGATGCGGGCATCGGCTTTACAGTTACCAAAAAAACGGGCAACTCGCCCCAGCGCAACCGCATCAAGCGCAGGCTTCGTGCGGCTGCGACCGAATGCGCGCCTTTTTTTCGGCCCGGCCATGATTATGTAATGGTCGGCAGGCCCGAAGCGCTCAGCGAGCCTTTCATTAAGCTGGTCAAGGACCTCGGCATCGCCATTGGGCGGGTGCACCAGGAGCGCTCACCAGACCAGCGCAACCCTTCGGGCCGCAGTGGCCACCGGAATCCCCGACCATGACAGACAACCGCAACGTGATCATCGCCATCATCTTGAGCATGGTGGTGCTGTTCGGCTGGCAGTTCTTTGTGGCAGGGCCGCAGCTGGAGCGCGCCCAGCAACAGGCGCAGATCGCGGCGGAACAGGCCCAGAGCGAAGCGGCGCTCGCGACACCCGCGACCACCGAAGCGGGCACATCAGTTGCACCTGGCGCCATTGGTGCGGATGGCAATCCTTCTTATCCCGATCGCCAAACCGCCGTCGCGGCAACGCAGCGCATCACGATCGACACGCCTGACCTGCTCGGCTCGATCAACCTGACCGGCGCGCGGATCGACGATCTCGAACTCAAGCAATATCGTGAAACGGTTGAGCCGGATTCACCCATCATCACGCTGCTGACTCCGGCCGGCGCGCCCAATGCTTACTTTATCGAGCAAGGCTGGGTGGCCGCTGGCGGCGCCAATGTCCCGCTGCCCACTGCGCAAAGCGTATGGACGCTCGAAGGCGACAATACCGTCCTCACGCCTGAAACGCCTGTAACGCTGCGCTTTGACAATGGCGCGGGCCTTATTTTCCGGCGCACCTTTGCGGTGGACGAGCATTACCTGTTCACCGTCACCCAGAACGTGGAAAATCTCAGCCCCACCCAGGTGTCGCTGTTCCCCTATTCGCGGGTTGTTCGGTATGGAACGCCCAAGGTGCAGAACTTCTTCATCCAGCATGAAGGCCCGCACGGCGTCCTTGGCTCGAACAATCTCGTTTCGCTGAAATATAGCGATCTGCAGAAGGATCAGCGCCGCCAGATCGACAACACGCAGGGCTGGCTCGGCTTTTCGGACAAGTATTGGGCAACCGCCGTGCTGCCCAACCCGCAGGCCAGCATCAACGCGCTGTTCTCCTGGAAGAACAATGCCGGCTATGACGATTACCAGACCAGTTTCGTGGAAACCACGCCGGTTGTCGTGCCACCAGGCGGCAGCGCCACGCACGAGACCTATGTCTTTGCCGGTGCCAAGGAAGAAGCCGTTATTGCCTCCTACGAGCAGCAATATGGCTTTGACCGGCTGGAGCTGTTGATCGACTGGGGCTGGCTGCACTTCATCACCAAACCCATGTTCCACCTGCTGACCTTCCTGCATGGTGTTCTGGGCAATTTCGGCCTCGCGGTCCTCGCGGTGACCGTGATCGTCAAGGCGATCTTCTTCCCGCTGGCGAGCCGTTCCTATGCCTCCATGGCGGCGATGCGGCGCGTGCAGCCAGAGATGAAGGCCATCCAGGAGCGCCTCAAGGACGACCGTCCCGCCCAGCAACAGGCGATGATGGAGCTCTACAAGAAGGAAAAGATCAATCCGCTGTCTGGATGCTGGCCGATCCTGATCCAGATCCCGGTGTTCTTCGCCCTTTACACCGTTATCTTCATCAGCCTTGAAATGCGGCATGCGCCATTCTTTGGCTGGATCCGCGATCTGGCTGCGCCCGATCCCACCAATATCTTCACCCTGTTCGGCCTGATCCCCTGGGATCCGACCGCCCTGCCCCTGATCGGTGGCTTCCTGCATCTCGGCGTATGGCCGGTGATCATGGGCATCACGATGTGGGTGCAGATGAAGCTCAATCCGCCGCCGCCAGATCCGACTCAGGCGATGATCTTCAACTGGATGCCAGTGATCTTCACCTTCATGCTCGGCACCTTCCCCGCAGGTCTCGTGATCTACTGGGCCTGGAACAATACGCTCTCGATCACGCAGCAGTGGTTCATCATGAAGCGGCACGGCGCCGAGGTGAACCTCCTGGGTAACATCCTCGACAGCTTCAAGCGCAAGCCCAAGGCCGCCGAGCCGCCCAAGGCGTAATCGCCAAACACCACTATCCATGCTAGAGCCCGCCGGAGCCACACCGGCGGGCTCTGCCTTTTGAATGACGAGACCCCATGAGCGCACCAGACTATTCGCCCGACATCATCGAAAAAGGACGCCTGCTGTTCGCGCGCCCCTTTGTGTTCGTGAAAGGCTGCGTACGCATCGCCGACCTGCCGCCCATGGACAAGGTCGAGATCGCCTTTGCCGGGCGGTCCAATGTGGGCAAATCCTCGCTGATCAATGCCCTTTGCGGCACTTCGGGGCTCGCCCGCACGTCCAACACGCCCGGACGGACGCAGGAGCTCAACATCTTTGAGAGCACCAGCGCAGAGCTGCGCATCGTTGATATGCCGGGCTATGGCTATGCCAAGGCGCCCGAAGACAAGGTGCGCGCCTGGACCAAGCTTATTCACCAGTATCTGACCGGGCGGGCGACGCTGCGCCGGGTTTATGTGCTGGTTGATGGCCGCCACGGCCCAAAGGACAACGACCTGACCGTGATGAACGAGCTCGACAAGTCGGCCGTTAGTTACCAGATCATCCTCACCAAAGCCGACAAGCCTTCAGCGGAAGAGCTCAAAAAGGTCATCGTGGCGACCCAGGCGGCCATCGCCAAGCGCCCGGCGGCTCACCCGCAGGTGATCCTCACTTCGAGCGCCAAAGGCGATGGCCTGCGCGAACTGCGCACCGAAATAGCAATGCTGCTCGAGAGCTGAGCCCCCGCTCAGCGGCTGGCAAGGAAGCTGGCGAGATAGCCCGCCACTGCCCGGCTGTCCGATGGCGTCGTGAAGGATGCACGCGCGGCCGCAACGACATTGTCGGCCGCAACGCCCTGACGCAGTTCAGCCAAAGCCAAAGCGTAGTCGTCGGTGAATTCGGGATGAGGCTGCAGGCTAAGCGCGGCCCCGTTGCGGTAGATCAGGCCGGCATTGGGCGTGAAAGGTGACGAAAGCAGGATCTGGGCTTCGGCGGGGGCCGTGATCACCTGATCCTGGTGCGAACAGCTGATCGCAAAGCTTGCTGGCGCCGCGCCCATGAAGGCGGGTTTGGCCACAACATCATAGCGCTGACGCCCAAGGCCCCAGCCTTTCTCGGATTTGCGCACCGTGCCGCGCAGTGCATCGGCCATGATCTGGTGACCAAAGCAGACCCCGACCATGGGCGTGCTTCGCGCATAGGCCCGGCGGATGAAGTCACGCAGCGGATCGAGCCAGGGCAGATCGTCATACACTCCGGCCGATGAGCCGGTAATCAGGATGGCTTCCACCCTGTCGAGGTCGGGCGGAACGGCACCTGCTCCTATAGGCACCACATCATAGCTAAAATCGGCGCCGGCTTCCTCGAACATGCGCCGGAACATCGATGAATACGGCCCGAAGCGCGAACGCAGTTCGTCGGGGACTTCGCCGGTCTGCAGGATTGTGAGTTTCATGAGGATGCCGATCGGATGAACCGTCGATCCTTTATCGGACAAGCAGTTCAGCCTGCAAGACCGAGCTACGCCGTGGCGGGGACAAACCGCATGGCAACCCCATTGATGCAATAGCGCAAGCCGGTCGGGGCGGGACCATCCTCGAACACATGGCCCTGGTGGCCGCCACAATTGGCGCAGTGCACCTCGGTTCGGGTCATGAACAAAGAATCATCCACTGAAGTGCCGACCCCCCCTTCAATGAAGGTGTAAAAGCTGGGCCAGCCGGTGCCGCTATCGAACTTGGTGGCGGAGTCGAACAAGGCCTCGTCGCAACCGGCGCAGTGGAAAATTCCGGTGCGATGCTCGTCATTGAGCGGGGAGGTGAAAGCGCGCTCGGTGCCCTCGTGGCGCAGCACATCATAGGCGGCGGGCTCGAGCTTGGCCTGCCATTCAGCATCGGTGAGCTCGAACGGAAAATCGCCTTCAGCGGCGATGCTGCCTACTGGGCGCAGCATCGAGAAGGCGCCGAGGGCTGCAACAGCACTGCCACCAAGCAAAATGGTTCGACGGGAAACGGCCACGGCATGCTCCTCAAAAACCAGAACCGCCTGTGCAGCGGCGCTGATGGTGCAGTCTAGGTAGCGATTGAAGGGTGCGCATCACAAGATTTGGTGAGGGTCCGCCCGAAGGCGAACCCCCTCAGCTTAGGGCGGGTGCGGCCGCCCCTTGCTGATTACATGTCCGACTTGGGCGTCAGCACGGCGTCGATCACGTGGATCACGCCATTGGACTGGATCACATCGGCAATGGTGACATTGGCGACGGTGCCGTTTTCGTCGGTAACGGTCACGCCGCCATCAGCTGCAGCGAGGGTCAGCGTGCAACCGCCAACGGTCTCGACTTCGTGCTCGCCGCCATCTTCCTCGACCATGGAGACGATGTCAGTGGACAGCGCCTTGGCCGGGATCACGTGGCAGGCAAGGATGGTGGAGAGCATTTCCTTGTTTTCGGGCTTGAGCAGGTTTTCGACAGTCCCTTCAGGCAGCGCCTCGAAGGCTTCGTTGGTCGGGGCCAGAACGGTGAACGGGCCCTCGCCCGAAAGCGTATCCACGAGGCCGGCGGCCTTTACGGCAGCAACCAGGGTGGTGTGATCAGCTGAATTGCTGGCGTTCTCGATGATGTTCTTGTCGGCAGACATGGCTGCGCCGCCGACTTCAGGATTATCCTGGGCAAAGGCGACGCCGCCAAAGGCGGTAACCGAGAGCATGGCGGTAACAGCAAGTGTGGAGAGCTTCATTGTAGAGTTCCTTCCTCGTGATTGTTTGCCCGTTATTGGCTCGGACATGGGAAGGTACGGAGGCCTGCCGTGGGCAGTTTCGGCGATTTCAGCACCGAAACCGGGAAAAGCGCTGAAACTTTTTGCCGCTCGGGTTCGTACGCCGGCAGCGCTCATTGCTTGAGAGACGACGTAGAAAAGGGCGCGAACCAGGTCGCGCCCCTGAACCGCCCGAGCTAAGCAGAGGCCTCTGCTAGATGCGAGTAACCTGGCCCTGCGCCACGATCGGGCCGGTGGCCACGCCGGTGGGCGAGCCACCCTTGGGCTCAAGCGTCAGCGCAAGGCTTGAGCCTTCGCCCCAATGTTCGAGGACTTCGGGAGAAACCTTGACCTCGATCGCCTCGCCAATGGGCACAACGCCCATGGAGATCACGCTGTCATCCTCGATGGCCCAGAGTTCGAGGTCCTGGTCGGCCGCGGTTGCCCCCGAAAGAGCCGTCAACCGCAACGTGCCCGCGCCGTCGTAAAAGGCGAGGAAGCGCACATCGCTGCCTTCGGCCTCGAGCGCCGCCACGAGTTGGGTCGCCAAAGCTTCAGACCCCAGTTCGGGGCGCAGGAGGTTGGCGCCAATCGCGATCACCGCCACCGCCGCCGCTCCGGCCGCCACAGCGCGCCAGAACGCCAGACTATCCCAGAAACTGCCCCAGCCCCGGGCTGGCTCTGGCTGGCCGAACAGGCGCCCCTCGATCCGCGCCAGCAATCGCGCCGGCACCGGCGCTTCGGCGAACTCGGCATCCAGAGCGGCGAAGCTGGAGGTCCAGAACTGCTCTTCTTCCTGCAGTGTCCGATCATCGGCGATCATCTCTGCCACGCGACGATGCTCATCCGGCCCGAGCAGCCCGAGCACATATTCGGCAACAAGCGCGCGTCGCTCGCTCCCTTCGCTGCCGCCATGCTCACCCATGCTCATGCCGAAAGACACTCTCTTAATCTGAGCAAACTGCGCCGCAGCCAGGTTCGCATCGTGTTCAAGGGGATGCTGTGCCGCTGAGCCAGCTCCTCATAGCTAAAACCGTCCAGATAGGCGCCCCGCACCGCGTCGGCCCGGTCGGGCTCCAGCGTTTGCAGGCAACTATCGATCTGCCCGCGGACCTGGCGATCTGCGGTCGCCTGTTCGGGGTCTGGCGCCTCGTCGGCAATATCCAGCGCTGCGCCAATTTCGTCCGCTGCCGGACGGCGGGCACGCAGGATATCCAGCGAATGGTTGCGCGCCACGGCCACAAGCCAACTGATCGGGCTGGTATGGCCGGGAACATAGCGATCGGCGCGCTGCCAGATCTTTACATAGACCTCCTGGATGGCCTCTTCGGCTTCCGAGCGGTCCTTCAAGATACGCAGCACCACGCCAAATAGTTTCGCGCTGGTGCGCTCGTAAAGGCTGCGGAACGCCGCGCGATCGCGCAAGGCACAGCGGGAAATCAGCTCGGCGATCTCGGGGCTCGGTGTCTGCATAACCTGTGTTGTAGCGGGCGGCGGCAAATCCGCAAGGGCTCAGCGCATCGAGGCGTTGGCAAATGGCCGATAGCGTCTTTTCCTTTGCCGCGTCATGCTCTAGACCCTCAACCGTCTTTTGGCCCGCTTCGGGGAGAAATGGTCTGTCCATGACGCAGGAAAACAACACAGTCGACCGGTTCTCCCATGATGCGGGGATCCTGGCTCAGGCGCTGCCCTATATGCAGCGCTATGAAGGCAAGACCGTCGTGGTCAAGTATGGTGGCCATGCCATGGGCGACCAGGCCCTCGGCCAAGCCTTTGCGCGCGACATCGCGCTGCTCAAGCAATCCAAGGTCAATCCAATCGTGGTGCATGGGGGCGGGCCGCAGATCGCGTCCATGCTCAAAAATCTCGGCATCGAATCCAAGTTCGAAGGTGGCCTGCGCGTCACCGACCAGCGCACCATGGATGTGGTGGAAATGGTGCTGGCCGGCTCCATCAACAAGGAAATCGTCGCCCTCATCAATGCCGAAGGCGAATGGGCGATTGGCCTCTGCGGCAAGGACGGCAACATGGTCTTTGCGCGCAAGGCCGAAAAGAAGGTGCGCGATCCCGGCTCCCATATCGAGCGCGTGCTCGACCTGGGCTTTGTCGGTGAGCCCGTGGAAGTGGACCGCACTCTCCTCGACCTTCTCGCCCGCTCCGAGATGATCCCGGTGATCGCCCCCGTGGCACCGGGCCGCGATGGCATGACCTACAACATCAATGCGGACACCTTTGCCGGGGCCATTGCCGGCTCGCTCGGCGCCAAGCGCCTCCTGTTCCTGACCGACGTGCCGGGGGTGCTCGACGCCAATGGCAAGCTGATCCCGGAACTGTCGGTGCGCGAAGCCAAGGCGCTGATCGCCGACGGCACCATTTCGGGCGGCATGATCCCCAAGGTCGAGACCTGCCTCGAAGCGCTCGACAATGGCGTTGAGGGCGTGGTGATCCTCAACGGCAAGACCCCGCATGTGGTGCTGGTCGAGCTCTTCACCGAGCATGGGGCCGGCACGCTGATCGTGCGCTAAGCCCCAACGCATCTCTGCTGGAATAAAAAAGGCCGCCTTTTGGGGCGGCCTTTGTGTTTGCTGCTAGTGTTCCACCACCACCTGCGCGGCCGGAGCCCCCTGCCCTTGTCCCTGCCCACCGCCGCGCTTAAACAGCGGCACTGCCAGGAGCACCAGGAAAAAGCTCGCCACCTGATACCACAGGGCAAAGCTTGCTGCATCGGCAAAGGCGATCTGGGGCGTGGTGCCTGCAGCCAGTCCCGAACCTAGGCGCCCGAAGAACAGCTCGCCCACTAGCGCGATGCCGAGGGCACCACCCACTTGCTGGAAGGCCTGCAGCGCGCCCGATCCGGCCCCCGCATCGCGCGGCGGCACATAGCGCAGCACCAGTTGGAACAGGGACGAGAAGCCCAAACCTAGTCCAATACCGGCAATCAGCAGGGGCGCAAGAAAGCTCCAGTGATCGATGCTGTCGCGGGCAGCGGCAATGATGAAATGGAGCCACAAGATCCCCGATGACAACAGCACGCCCGAGGCCGCCAGCCGCCCCCGCAGCTGGCGCGAACCGAGGCGCCCGGCGATGAGCGACGCCAGCAGCACGCCCACGGAGAATGGCGTGTTGGTCAGGCCGGACTCCAGTGGGGTAAAGCCGAAGCCCGACTGGAGCAGCAGCGATATCACCATGAACATGCCGGGAATGCCGGAAGCAAACACGGTGATCACCAAGGCACCAAACATGAAGTCCTTGTTGGTGATGAGGTCGAAGTTGAGCAGCTGTGGCTCGCCGAGGCGCGCCCGGTTGCGCGTCCAAAGCGTAAAGAGGACGAGCCCGACCACCCCAGCCACAATCATCGCAAAGCACCAGGCCGGCCAGCCATAGGCACGTCCTTCGATGATGGGAAACACCAGCAGCACGATGCTGGCGCCGAACAGCACGATGCCGACATAGTCATTCTTGAGCCCGGCATGGCCTGGCAATCGGGGGATCAGCAGATAGCCTGCAAGAATGGCGGCAATGCCCACCGGGATGTTGACGAGAAAAATCGGCTGCCATTCCAGACCGAACAGATTGGCGGAAATCAGCAAGCCACCCAGGATGGGTCCGCACACCGAAGCGAGGCCCGCCGACAAGCCGAATAGGGAAAAGGCCTGGCCTCGTTCATGGGGCGGAAAGGTCACCGTCGCGATGGCCAGCACCTGCGGCGTCATCATGGCGCCGGCAAGACCCTGGATCACGCGGGCGATGATCAGGAATTCGATATTAGGCGCCATGCCGCAAAGCGCTGAAGCGGCAGTAAAGGCGCCGACGCCCCACAGGAACATGTGGGTGCGGCCCACAATGTCGCCCAGCCGCCCGAAGGGCAGCAGGCCCAGGGCGAAAGCCAGCACAAAGGCGGCAACAACCCATTCGATCTGGCTGTCGGTGGCCCCCAGGCCCTCGCGCATGCTGGGCAGGGCGACATTGACGATGGTCACATCGATCAGGTTCATGAAATTGGCGATCAGCAACACGAACAGCGCTGGCCAGCGCCGCGGATCGGCGGTGTCAGGCATCGCCGCCGCAGGATAATCAGAGGACATGATCTTGCTTTCCTTGGACAGTGGTGGGAGCGCCAAAGGCGCGCTCGAGCTCGGCAAAGATGTGCTCGAGCGGGGTGCGAAGCGGCGTCCATAAACGCCAGTAATCGGCAAGGGTGCCGGTGGTGATGAGGGCAGCAGCCAGCGGGTCGAGGTCGGCGCGGAACGAGCCATCGGCGATACCGAGCTCGAAGATCTCGGCGAACTGGCCGCGCCAGAAGTCGTGGATGGGCGCCATGATCACGGCGATCGCTTGATCGCGCCGGGCGCGCTCCATCATTTCGGTCAGCACGATGATGAGTTCGGGCGTTTCTTCCACCGTTTCGCGGAAGTCGTCGAATTCCAGGCGCAGCTGCTCCAGGGCACTCTTGCCGGTACGGGGCCGGCGTTCGGCCTGGGCCCGGAAGTCGGCTCGCAAGCTCTCGGCGACGAGGGCAACAAGGGCTTCCTTGCTGGGCACGTGATAGTGCAGGGTCGCGATGTTGATACCCACGCGAGCGGCAATGTCGCGCGTACGCAGGCCCCCGAGCCCGCGCTCAACAATGATTGCGCGCGCCGCCAGCGCTACGGCGCGCCGACGGTCATCGCCGCTGCAACGTTTGGGAAGGGGTTCGCTGGACATCGCGCTCAACTCTGGGGAGCGGGGTCCTAGCGCACCTGAACGCGCCAATCAATCATTTGATTGGGACCGCGATGATTTTCAGCCATGCAGTGATCGGCTGTTGACATCGCTACTGGCGAGGCCGAGTTCCCCATTGCCATCGTTACCGGAGCGCACCATGCAGGATTATGTCCGCCGGATCTTGACCTCCTCAGTCTACGAGGTTGCCCAGGAAACACCGCTCGAGCGCTTGCCGCTGCTGTCGGCAAGGCTTGAGGCCGAAGTGCTGCTCAAGCGCGAAGACCTGCAGCCGGTGTTTTCCTTCAAGATCCGCGGCGCTCATAACCGCATCGCCCAGCTCACCGCCGCCGAGCGCGTGCGCGGCGTCATCTGCGCCTCGGCGGGCAACCATGCCCAGGGCGTCGCCATGTCGGCCACGCGGCTCGGCATCCGCGCTATTGTGGTGATGCCCACCACCACGCCCACCATCAAGATCGGCGCGGTGCGGCGGCTGGGCGGCGAAGTGGTGCTGCATGGCGACGGGTTCGATGCCGCGCGTGCCCATGCCGCCGAGCTGGCCGCAACCCATGGCTATGTCGTCGTGCACCCGTTCGACGATCCCGATGTGATCGCAGGGCAGGGCACGATCGGGCTCGAACTCATGCGCCAGCAGCCCGGCTCGATCGGGGCCATCTATGTCCCCATCGGCGGGGGCGGGCTGGCAGCCGGCATTGCCGCCATTGTCAAGTTCCTGCGCCCCGATATCCGCGTCATCGGGGTCGAACCGGAGGAAGCGGCCAGCATGAAGGCGGCCATTGCCGCTGGCCATCCCGTGCCGCTCGACGAGGTGGGGCTGTTTGCCGATGGCGTTGCCGTGCGCCAAGTGGGCGACGAAACCTTCCGGCTCTGCCGCGAACTGCTCGACGACATCGTGCTGGTTTCCACCGACGAGATCTGCGCGGCAATCAAGGACATTTTCGACGATACGCGCGCCATCGCCGAACCCGCCGGCGCCCTGGCCCTGGCCGGCTTGCGGCGCCAGGTCGAACTGGGCACCGCCCCCAAGGGCCCGCTGATCGCCATCAATTCGGGCGCCAATGTCAATTTCGACCGCCTGCGCTATGTGGCCGAACGTGCCGAGATCGGCGAGCGCGCCGAAGCGCTCCTGGCCGTCACCATTCCCGAGCGTCCCGGCAGCTATCGCGATTTCATCCGGCTGATCGGCCAGCGCTCCATCACCGAATTTAACTACCGCTTTGCCCATGGCGAAGCCGCGCGCATCTTTGTGGGCGTCAAGCTCAGCCGCGGCGATGCGGAAAAGGCCGAGATCCTGTCCCTTCTCGCCAATGCGGGCCTGTCGGTCATCGACATGACCGACAACGAGGTCGCCAAGCTGCATGTGCGACACATGGTGGGCGGGCGCGTCGCCAATCTGGCCGATGAGGTGATCTACCGCTTCCAGTTCCCCGAACGCCCCGGCGCCCTGCTGCGGTTCCTTGAGGGGCTGACCGAAGCCTGGAACATTTCGCTGTTTCACTACCGCAATCACGGCGCTGATTATGGCCGCGTGCTGGTGGGCATCCAGGTGCCGCCCGAAACCCGGACTGCCTTTGAAGCCCATCTGAACGCCATCGGATTTCCGTTCTGGGACGAAACGGGCAACCCAGCCTATAAACTTTTCCTTGGAACCTGAGATCGGCGGAACCAGCAGGCGCTCCGGGGCGTCATGCTGTTGCCACCAACAGCCAGCATAGTCACCCTTCACCCCACTCCAAAAAGCGGAGCCGCCATGACGCCGACCAGAAACAAGCACCTTTTTGCCCTGGCCGGGATGGCCACCCTGGCCATGCTCCAGCCCGCCATGGCCTTGGATGCGCAGAGCTTTGTTGATCGGGTGGAGGCCATCTACGAGCCGCTTGGCTATGAGCTGAGCTTTGGCGAGGCAACGCTTGAAGGCGACACCATCGTGGCCAAGGCTGTTCGCATCGGCGTTGGCGCGACGGCCGGCGAGCCGGCGCCCTACACCGTGACGACCGACATTACATTTAGCGGCGTTACCGAGCTGGCCGACGGCGCCTATATGGCTGAAACGGTTACGGTTCCCGATATAGACACCGACTTTGCCACCGATCCGGTGGGGCACCTCACCCTCAAGGATGTGCGGCTCGAGGGCTTCTACCTGCCGGCCGGCGAGTCGATCTCGGCCGATGCCGTGTTGCAGCTGGTGCGAGCGATCAAGACGGGGCCGATGACGGTGACCCGTGACGGCGCGCAGGTGGCGAGTGTCGCCTCCATGGAAGCGGTTTCGACCTTCAATCCCGAGCCTGGGACCGGGCCACTGGTGGATTTGACCTCGACGCTGGCGATCAATGACATCGATCTGGACCTGTCGACCATGAAGGACGACGATCCCGAAGCCGCCGCTGACATCGAGGCGCTGGGGCTGACGCAGGTGCAGGGCGATGTCAGCCAGTCCATGAGCTGGTCCATGGCGGACGGGCATCTGGTGGTTGATAAGTTCCTGTTTGATTTCAACGATGTGGGCGCGCTCGACCTCCGGTTCGACCTGCTCGGCGTCACGCCGGCGCTGATGGACAAGCTCGGCAAGGCGCAGGCCGCGACCGAGGCGCAGGGCTATGATCCCGAGAGCAAGGAAGCCCAGGCCGCCCAGATGATGATGGGCATGGAATTGCTGCAGGGCGTGACCCTGGTCGGCGCCTCGATCGCTTATGACGACGCATCGCTGGCCGACAAGGCGCTGGATTTGTATTCGGCAAAACAAGGAGTTGAGCGGGCCGAGCTGGTTGAAGGCCTCAAGGCCAGCCTGCCGCAGATGCTGGCGGGAACCGGCGTTCCGGCGCTGGCCGATCTCGTGACCGGGCCAGTTTCGGCGTTCCTTGATGACCCGCAGAGCCTTGAAATTGCTGTTCAACCGGCGAGCCCGACGACCCTCCTTGTGTTGACGGCTGCAGCGGCAAACCCCGCGGGATTGCTGTCGATGCTGGGGCTGGCGGTTACCGCCAACGAGTAAGCCCAGCTGCCAAAAAGGCCGGTTCGCCGGCCTTTTTCTTTCCCCGATGGTGGTGAATTCATTTAGATGAACGTGTTATGAACGGCTTATGAACGAGCTTTTGCCGCCGCGGATTGCAAGCTTATCGCATGTGCAGGATTGGGTGTTCGATCTCGACAACACCCTTTATCCGCGCACCTGCAATTTGTTTGCGCAAATCGATATCCGCATCACCAATTACGTGATGGACCTCACCCGCCTCGACTTCGAGGCGGCCCGGGCATTGCAGAAAACCTATTACCGCGATTTCGGCACGACGCTGAACGGGCTGATGCATGGCCACAAGGTCGACCCCGACCATTTCCTCGATACTGTGCACGCGATCGATTATTCGCCCGTCGCCCCCCATCCCGAACTGGTGGAGGCCATTCGCGCCCTGCCCGGGCGCAAGTTCATTCTGACCAATGGCGATGTCAGCCATGCCCGCTCGGTGCTGCGCCAACTGGGTGGCGGGGATTTGTTCGAGCATGTGCACGATATCCGCGCCATGACCTTCGTGCCCAAGCCGCACCGCCAGGCCTATGAGGGTTTTCTCACGGCCCACGACATCGATCCCAACCGGGCGGTGATGTTCGACGATCTCGAAAAAAATTTGCTGGCGCCCCATGAGCTGGGGATGTCCACCGTGCATGTGGTGGCCGGCGAGGACTTCGTGCATGACCAGGTAGAAGCCTGGGAACTCGGTCGTGGCGCCGGCGCGCATGTGCACCATATCACCGACGATCTGGCGCGGTTCCTGCGCGAGCTGCCCTAGGGGCTGCACCGCTACATAGTGTTGAGGTGCAGGATATTGCCGTCGGGGTCCTTGAACCAGACCATGCCGAAATCGCCGGCATGGTGGATGTCGCCCCGCAGCTCCATGCCCGGATAATGTTCGAACACCACACCTTTGGCAGCAAGATCGGCGGTAATCGCCTCAAGCTCGTCGCCGACGCCCCAGACCACGGCATTGGCCTGGTTGGTGCCGGCATAATCGGAGCGGTAGACGACAAGCCGAGTGCCGCCGGTACGAAAGGTCAGCACATCGTCGTCACCCCCTTCGAGCTCCAGCCCCAAAATGGTGCCATAGAAATGCTGCGCCCGCGCGATATCGCTGACTGCAACAATCGCCGAAGAGTCTTTCTGCTTGAGCATCCCATCCTCCCTGCAGGCTTATCCTGACCATGGCTGAGATCGGCCTTATTGTGCGCCCAGTGAGGGCGATGAAACAAGCCAGCACTGCTGACCTGCGCTGCTCGTGCGGTCCCCTTCGCGCTAGGCTGAAGCCATGAGCCAATTTGCTTCCCGCCGTCTACCACCGGTTCCCGAGGAAGCCGCCAGCTTTCGCGAACGCATGCGCAATCTGCGCCATCTCGGGCGGCTCCTGGCGCAGATCTGGCGAACCAGCCGGTTCCTGACCGCTGCAAGCATTGGATTGCGGCTGGTGGCGGCGGTGCAGCCGGTCGCCATGCTTTATGTGGGCAAGCTAATCATCGATGAAGTGGTGCGGCTTTCCGGCTCGCCAGCGCCTGGCTCAACCCTGGCGGAATGGTGGGCGAGCGGGTCGCTCAACACGATCGCGGTGCTGCTGCTGATCGAGCTGGGGCTGGTGATCGGCTCGGACCTGCTGTCGCGCCTGACGGGGCTGGCGGATTCGGTGCTGGGAGAATTGCACTCCAATACGGTCAGCGTCGAGTTGATGGCCCATGCCGCCAGGCTCGATTTGCGCCACTTTGAATCGGCGGAATACCAGGATCGGCTGGAGCGAGCGCGGCGGCAGGCCGCGGGCCGCAATGCGCTCCTGAGCCAGATTTTCGGGCAAGCCCAGGACATCATCACCGTCATCACGCTGGGCGCCGGGCTGTTCGTTTATGCGCCCTGGCTGATTGCCTTGCTGCCCCTGTCCTTTGTGCCGGCGATTTGGGGCGAAACGCGGTTCAATACCCTCGCCTATTACCTTTCGCGCGGGCGCACCCCCGAGCGGCGCGAGCTCGAATATATCCGCCATGTCGGCGCCAGCGCCGAAACTGCCAAGGAGATCAAGCTTTTCGGCTTGGGCGGCTTCCTGATCAACCGGTTCCGCACCCTCGCGCAGACCATTTTTGTCGAGAACCGGCGCATCGCCATCCAGCGGGCGGGCTGGGGCGCGTTGTTCGCCGCCATTGCCACCCTCACCTATTACGGCGCCTATGGCTATATCGTTTGGCGCACCATCACCGGGGCTTTTTCCATCGGCGATCTCGCCTTTCTCTCGGGCTCGTTCCTGCGCCTCAATGGCTTGTTCCAGCGCATCCTGCTGGGCTTCACCAGCATTGCCGGCCAGTCGCTTTACCTCGACGATCTGTTCTCGTTTTTCGAGATCGAGCCCACCATCGTGCCGCCAGCCCATCCCAAACCCTTTCCCCAGCCGATCCGGCGGGGCGTGGAGTTCGAGAATGTCGGGTTCCGCTATCCCGATACGGATACCTGGGCGATCCGGAACCTGAGCTTTACCCTTGCCGCCGGGGAAACCCTGGCGCTGGTGGGCGAAAACGGCGCGGGCAAGACCACGATCGTCAAGCTGATGACCCGGCTCTACGACCCCGATGAAGGGCGGATCACCGTCGACGGCGTGGATCTGCGTGACATGCTGATCGAAGATATCCACGCCCATATCGGGGTGATCTTCCAGGACTTCATCCGCTATAGCCTCACCGCACGCGAAAATATCGGCGTGGGGCGCATCGAGCTGCAAGACGACATGGACCGGATCAAGGCCGCGGCCGAGCAAAGCCTCGCCGATGGGGTGATCGCCAAGCTGCCCCTTGGCTATGAGCAGCCGCTGGGGCGCCTGTTCAACAAGGGCCGCGACCTCTCAGGCGGGGAATGGCAAAAGATCGCCATTGCCCGCGCCTATATGCGCGATGCCGAACTCATCATTCTCGATGAACCCACCGCCGCGCTCGATGCCAAGGCGGAAGCCGAGGTGTTTGCGCGCTTCAAGAGCCTTGCCGCCGGCAAAACCGCGGTGATCATCTCGCATCGGTTTTCAACCGTGCGCATGGCCGACCGTATCCTCGTGCTGGAAAACGGGGCGATCCTGGAATCCGGCTCGCACCAGGACCTGGTGGCGCTAGGTGGGCGCTATGCCGAACTGTTCGATTTACAGGCCGCCGGTTACCGCTAGGAATGGGCATCTGAGCCCGTCCCCGCCTGGGAGCGCCGGTTTGGCCTTGGCAAGCTGCACAGAACAGCCTTAGCTCTGCCCGAGGTCCACAAGAGGTTGCATGATCACCCCGAACGACAGCCAGATCACCGTCATCGCCGAAACCTATCGTCTCCTAGGCGATCCGACGCGGTTGCGGGTAATGCTGGCTTGCCTGGCGGGCCCGATCGCCGTGGGGGACATTGCCCACACGCTCGGCGTGTCGCCTTCCCTCGTCAGTCACCATCTGCGCTTGCTGCGCTCGGCGCGCCTGGTGCGCGGCACGCGGCGTAACAAGCAGGTGTTCTACGAGGCAGAAGACGATCACATCGCCCATATGCTGACCGACATGATCGAGCATGTTGGCGAGGAACAAGGCGGCGACGCCGGGTCTTGATCACACCGGCGTGTGAGTCTTGCATCCGACATATGAACAGCTATTCATATGATAGAGGATGAGGTGAGGTCGATGAACGCAGATGGCCATGAGGGGGATGCCAACGCGGCGGCCGGTGCGAGCGCAACTGTGGTTGGGCAGGTCCACGATCACCACGAGCATGATCACGCCTCCCACAGCCATGAGCACGACGATCATGGCCATCACCATGATCATGGCGGACACAGCCACGCCCCCAAGGTCGGGGCCAATAATGAACGCGTGGTGCTGATCGGCTTTGCGTTGACGGCTGGCTTCATGCTGGTGGAACTGGTGGCGGGATGGCTGTCAGGCTCGCTGGCGCTGATCGCCGATGCCGGCCACATGCTGACCGATGCCGGGGCCCTGCTGCTGGCCTGGGCCGCGTTCCGCTTTGGGCGGCGGGCTTCCGACGCCACGCACACCTTTGGCTTCATGCGGCTCGAAGTGGTCGCCGGGCTGGTCAATGCACTAACCCTGTTTGCCCTGGCTGGCTGGATCCTGTTCGAGGCAGTGCAGCGGGTGATGTCGCCCCAGCCGGTGCTGGCCGGGCCGATGCTGGTGGTGGCGATCCTCGGGCTGGGGGTGAACCTCCTTGTTTTCCGAACGCTTCAGGGCGGGGACAAGGATCACGTCAATATTCGAGGCGCCGCGCTCCATGTGCTGGGCGACATGCTGGGTTCTGCCGCAGCGATCGTTGCCGCCATCGCGATCTGGCTTACGGGCTGGATGCCGATCGATCCCATCCTGTCCTCCCTTGTGTCGCTGCTGATCCTGCGCAGCGCCTGGAGCTTGCTGCGCAATTCACTGCAGATCCTGATGGAAGGAGCGCCCGGCAATGTGGTGGTGGAGGAGATCGGCCCGTTTCTGACCAAGACCGTGCCAGGGCTGGGGGCGGTGCGGCATATCCATGTCTGGTCCATCACCTCCAACAAGCCCTTGGCGACGCTGGAAATCGCCCTTGCTCCCGGAGCCGACCCGGCCGCCGTAACCCGCGCCACCAAGGCGGCGCTGCTGGAAGCCTATGGCATTGCCCATTCCACGGTGGAAATCGATTGGAGCCAAAGCCCGACCCATTGTGCCTTGGGTGACGCAGCGGCGCCGGCCTGAGACGTCGCAACTGCCCATCGCGCGCCCCCTTGGCGCCGCCGCACATCCGGTTCCATCGGGCGGGCGAAAAATACCCCTTGGTCTGTTGTCGCAAACCCGTGTTCTCGGGGGGAACCAATTGGGGGTCGTTCCGATTGAGTCCCCGAACGCCACAAGGCAAATTAACCGAGGAAATCAACATGGCTGAAGAAAAGAATCTTAACGATTTGTTTCTCGATACGCTCAAGGACATCTACTACGCCGAAAAGCAGATCGTAAAAACTCTGCCTAAGATGGCCAAGGCTGCCCAGTCGCCCGAACTTGCTGCCGGCTTCGAACAGCACCGCGATGAAACCGACGTGCATATCGAACGCCTTGAGCAGATTTTCGAACTGCTCGGCAAGCCCGCGCGCGGCAAGACCTGCGACGCCATTCTCGGGATCATCGAGGAAGGCAAGTCCATCATGGACGAGTTCAAGGGCACGCAGGCGCTCGACGCCGGCCTGATCGCGGCGGCACAGGCCGTCGAGCACTATGAAATGGCCCGTTACGGCACGCTGCGCACCTGGGCCCAGCAGTTGGGGATGACCGACGCGGCCAAGCTGCTCGAGACCACGCTGGGCGAAGAAGAAGCGACCGACAAGAAGCTGACGACGCTCGCCACCGGCGAAGCCAACGCCAAGGCCGCCTGAGCCCTATCAGGGGACTAAAATCAAGCCGGCAGGCCGCCCACGCGGCGGGGCTGCCGGCTTGCACATGTTGCAATAACCTACTGTAATTTCAAGACAATTAAGGGAACTTCCGTCCGCTCGCGGCATTGTGTGCTCACTTGACGTCGGCCACGGAGCGGCCAAGGCGACGTTCTCTAGAACCTAAAGGAGTCGGAGCGATGAGCCCCCAAGATCCTAGTCAATTCTCAGCAGACCAGACATCGAGCACAGGCGGCGCCGCGGGGATCGTCCCCGATCAGGCCAAGCAGGACCTGAGCGCAGCTCAAGAACAGGCCAAGCACGATTTTGCTGCGGTCAAGGAAACCGCCAAGAGCGAACTTGACGCGGTTGCCCAGCGCGCGGCCGAAGAAGTGCGCAACCTCAAGGGCCAGGCGCAGGAACAGCTTGGCGCTGCGACCGAAAAGGCCCGCTCCTTTGCCAGCGAGCAAAAGGACATGGCCGCGGGCCAGCTCAGCGGCATTGCCTCGGCCGTGACGCGGGTTGCCGATGAACTCGACAACGACCAGCAGAGCACCATTTCGGGCTATGTCCGCGACCTGGCCAATGGCCTTAATCGCGCATCCGAAACGGTCCAGAACAAGAATGTCGACGACCTCGTGGGCATGGCCCAGGACTTCGGCCGCCGCCAGCCGCTGGCTTTCCTGGGCGTTGCAGCCCTGGCCGGCTTTGTGGCCAGCCGCTTTGTGCTGGCTTCCGCCAACCGCCGCAGCGGTACGGGCGGGCAGACTTCGGGTGAAACCGGCTATACCGGCAATTCCTCAAGCTATGCCAGCTCGGGCGGTTTTGCCACCGGCGGCAGCGGTTCGGGCACGGGTTCGAGCGGTTATGGCACGGGCAGCAGCGGCTATGGCTCCACCGGCAGCACCGGTTCGACCGGCAGCACCGGCTCCAGCTATGGCTCGACCGGCGGCACGGGTTCGGGCACCGGCTCCAGCTATGGTTCCACCCCCGGCACGGGCAGTTCCTATGGTTCGACCGGCGGCAGCACTTCGGGTTCGGGCCTAGGCTCGGGCAGCGGCTACGGCTCGGGTTCCACGGGTGGTTCGACCACCCAGAATGGGGAGAAGGATAATGTCTAACGTCAATGACAGCCGGCCACTATCCGAGCTGATCGGCGGCCTTGCCGGCGACATCTCGAACCTGTTCCACAAGGAAATCCAGCTGGCCAAGGCCGAGGCCTCGGAAAAGTTCTCCCAGACCATGGGCGGGGTCGTGTTCCTCCTCGCCGGTGCCGTTCTGGCACTGGGCGCGCTGGGCGTGTTCCTCTCGTTCCTCGTGTCGCTGATTGCAGCGTTCTTCGAGGCGCAGGGCATGGACGAGACCATGGCCACTTCCATCGGGGCGATCATCGTCACCGTGGTGGTCGGCATCATCGCTTATGTGCTGGTGAACCGCGGGCTTAATGCCCTCAAGGCCAGCAACCTCAAAATGGAGCGCACGGCCTCTTCGCTTGGCCGTGACGCCGATGTGGTCAAGGAGAGACTCTAATGGCTTACGATGACGACAACAAAAGCTCGGCCGAACTCCAGCGCGAAATCGATATGCAGCGCAACCAGGTCGAAAACCGCATCGACCAGATTGCCGATCGCCTTTCGCCCGGCCAGTTGGTCGACGAGTTCATGGCTTACACCAAAGGCGGCGGTGGCGAGTTCATCGGCTCGCTGCAGCGCAGCGTGACCGCCAACCCCCTGCCGGTGGCCTTGCTGGGCGTGAGCCTGGCCTGGCTGATGGCCAAGCCCGGCGGTTCGTCCAAATCGGAGCGGACAACGACCACCCGCGCTTATGGCGACGATGCCTGGGATGACAGCATCAATGCGCGTCGCGGCTATGGCGCCACGGACTACGACACCGAAAGCGGTTATATCGACGAAGAGTTCTATGACGACGAAGACTATCCCGTCGCCACGATCTCGGGCTCGAGCATGCAGCGGCTGGGCAGCGTCAGCGATGATGCTGGCCGCAACTACAGCGAGTTCACCGACGATTCCGGCAAGAAGTTCCGCGCCCTGACCGACAAGACGGGCCAGCGCGCCGGCCACTTCATGGATGAGGCGGGCAATCGCTTCAAGGGCTTCGCCGATGCCGGCGGCCAGCAGGTGCAGCATTTCCGTGACGAAGCGGGCAATCTGCTCGATGCGGCCACGGGCTGGGCCTCCCATACCTGGCGCCAGGCTCGTCGCAAGCTCCATGATGCCCGCGACGCACTGAGCTCGGGTGCAAGCCATGCCGGCAGTGCCGCCAGCGGGCTGCGCAGCCAGGCAGGACATGCGGGCAGTGCCATCCGCAGCCAGGCCGGTCATGCCGGTTCGGCGATCCGCCACCAGGCGGGCTCGCTCAACCACACGCTGATGGACCAGTTCCGTGAGCAGCCGCTGGTTGCCGGCGCCCTGGCTTTTGCCGCCGGTGCCGCCCTTGCCGCCACCCTGCCCCATACCGAGCAGGAAGACGCGCTGTTGGGTGAAAGTGCCGACCAGCTCAAGGCCATGGCCGGCGAGCAGGCCAGCCAGGTTTATGAGCAGGGCCGCGAAAAAGCGACCGAGCTTTATGAAACCGCGACCGGCAAGGCTGGGGAAATCTACCAGCAGGCCAAGGAAGGCGTTTCCAACGTGGCTGGGACCGCTACCGCCTCTTCGACCGGGCAGTCCTCGACTGGCCAGGGCTCGACCGGAGAGTCGACGACCTGAGCGAAAGAAAAACAAGAGGAAGGCGGGTAACCGCCTTCCTCTTTTGGGGGGAAGAATGCAAGACACGTCATCGCTTTACGCCGGTCAACAAGGTCGGGGGCGAGACGCTGCTGCGCCCACCGAAATCCCAGCCGCGGGCTGGAAAGACATTCTCTACCGCCTGTTCCGGTCCATCAATAATGACCGGATCCTGCTCACCTCCGCCGGCGTCACCTTTTACATGCTGCTGGCGCTGGTGCCGACGCTGACCTCCGTGGTCGCGATCTATGGCCTGTTCAACAGCACCACCGATGTTGCCAACCAGGTCGATCTGCTGGTGGGGCTGGTGCCCCCGGGCGGGCTCGAAATCATCCGGGACCAGCTGACGCGTCTCACCACGGAAAGCAGCCGCACCCTCAGTTTTACCCTTGTGATCTCCACCGCCATTGCGCTTTGGAGCGCGAGCGCTGGCGTCAAGGCCATGTTCGAGGCAATGAACATTGCTTATCACGAGCAGGAGCGCCGCCCTTTCCTCAAGCTCCAACTGATTGCCCTGTTGTTCACCCTGGGTGGCGCCGTGGCAGCGATCATGGTGCTGGCGACGGTGGTGATCCTGCCCGCCATTATTGCCCTGTTGCCGACTACCGGCGGGTTTGAATGGGTGGTGCGGGTCACTTCTTATGCCGTGATGCTCCTGGTGGTCTGGCTGAGCATCGCAGCCATTTATCGCTGGGGACCCAGCCGCGAGGAAGCCAAATGGCGCTGGATCACCCCGGGCGCCGTTCTGGCCGTGGTGTTGCTCGGAGCGACCTCTATCGCCTTTTCCTGGTATGTCACCAATTTCAGCGACTACAACCGCACCTACGGCTCGCTTGGGGCCCTGATCGCGCTTTTGACCTGGCTGTGGATTTCGGTGACCCTCGTGATCCTCGGGGCCGAGCTCAACTCGGAAGTGGAGCACCAGACCGCGCGCGACTCCACCACCGGCCCCGAAAAGCCGCTGGGCGAACGCGGTGCCCATATGGCGGACCATGTGGGGCGGGTCTGGCCGTGGGACCGCAAGAAGCTGGAAAAACCACCCAAGCCGCCGGCCGAGCGCCGGCCCCTGCCCTGGAGCAGCCTCGCCTTTTCGGCTCCGGCAGCCTGGCTGCTCGGGCGAGCCCGCAAGCGCGGCAGGAGCTGACCCATATCTAGTGCAAGCCAAACGGGAGCCTGATCCGTGATCCCAACACATGCCGGCCCGCCCGGCAAAGAACCACGGTGAAACGCGATGCCGCGCTTCTTTTTCGATATTCACGACAGCGACGGCTTGTTCCGCGACGATGCCGGACTGGAACTGGAAAACATGGATGTGGCGGTGGGCATGGCTCGCCGCACCCTGTCCGACATGGTGCGCGATGCGTTTCGCGACCCCCAAACCACCGAGCTTTCCGTGCAGATTCGCGATGGCAGCCAGGGTCCGGTAGTGCTGACCGTCAAGCTCGAAACGCGCGATGAAGCGGAGGATCAATCTAGGTGAGTGACATCAGCCAATTGGGCTCCTCAGACGTTGCTGGCAAAAGAGGATTCCCGATGAACCAAATGGCCGTCCCCGCCCACAAGACCATCCGCCGCGAACAGGAAATGAAGTTCGGCACCCAGATCACCGGATCGGGCGTGCGCTTCCGGCTGTGGGCACCCCAGGCGCAACGCGTCGAGCTCAGGCTGATCGGCGGGAAAACCCTGCCTATGATGGCGAGCGAGCGCGGCTGGTTCGAGCTCGAAGTGCCCGGCGTGGGCCCCGGCACACGCTACATGTTTGCCATCGACGGCGCGCTCGAAGTGCCCGACCCGGCATCGCGCTACCAGCCCCAGGATGTGGACGGGCCCAGCGAAGTGCTCGATCCGCTTTCCTATGAATGGCGCGACCTTGGATGGCGCGGCCGCCCTTGGGAAGAAGCCGTCTTTTACCAGCTCCATATCGGCACCTTCACCGAGCAAGGCACCTTCCGGGCGGCAATCGACAAGCTCGATTATCTGGTGGAGCTGGGCGTGACAGCGATCCAGCTGCTGCCGCTGGCCGAATTTAAGGGCGATTGGAACTGGGGCTATGACGGGGCGATGCTGTTCGCGCCCGATGCCAGCTATGGCCACCCCGATGATCTCAAGGCCCTGGTGGATGCCGCCCATGAACGCGGCCTGATGATGTTTGCCGACGTCATCTACAACCATTTCGGGCCCAAGGGGAATTACCTGCCCGCCTATGCCCCGGTGATGACCGAAAAGCACAAGACCCCCTGGGGCGCCGCCCTTAATTACGATGATGAAGGCGCCCATACGGTGCGCGACATCGTGTTTGCCAATGCCCGCTTCTGGATCAACGAATATCGCTTCGATGGCCTGCGGTTCGATGCGGTGCATGCCATCCAGGATACCGGCCCCAAGCATATGCTGCAGGACCTGGCCGAGCAGACCCGCGCCGCCACCGACGGGCGCTATATCCATCTGGTGCAGGAGAATTCCAAGAACCAGGCCGGCTGGTTCAAGCGCGGCTGGCATGGCGGGCCATGGCTTTATGATGCGCAATGGAATGACGACGTGCATCATTGCCTCCATGTCGCGGCGACAGGCGAAAAGTTCTGGTATTACGAAAATTATGAAGGGCGCACTGACCTCTTGGGCCGCTCGCTCGCGGAAGGCTATGCCTATCAGGGCGAGATAACTCCGCATGAAGGCGAGCCCAAGGGCGAGCCCAGCGCCTTTCTGCCCAGCACCGCTTTTGTCGCCTTTATCCAGAACCATGACCAGATCGGCAATCGCCCCTTTGGCGAGCGAATTGGTCAATTAGTGCCGGCAGCGGTGACGCGGGTGCTGGCCACGATCTATCTGTTGTCGCCCCAGATCCCGATGGTGTTCATGGGCGAGGAATGGGACAGCAAGCGCCCCTTCCTGTTCTTTACCGATGTGGGCGAGGATCTGGCCGAGGCCATCCGCAAGGGCCGCCGCGAAGAAATGCGCCACATGATCGGGGACAGCGAGCCCGACCGACTGCCGCCCGACCCGATGGCCGAGGCAACGTTCCGGGCCTGCAAGCTGGACTGGGAAGAGACCGACGAGGCCGGGCCCACCAGCCATTTGTCGCTTTATCGAACCCTGCTGGCGTTGCGGCGCGAGGAAATCGTGCCCCGGCTTCGCGGCATGCAAGGCTATGCCGGGCGCTACCAAATCCTGGGCGACAAGGCGGTGCGCGTGAGTTGGACCCTGGGCGATGGCTCGACGCTGGTGTTGAGCGCCAATCTAGGCTCCGAGCCCGTCAGCGGGGTCGATCTCTCCCATCCCCATCTCTGGGTCGAGGGCACTGTGAGTGGCGATACGCTCCAGCCCTGGAGTGCCGTTTATGACCTGCACCTCGCCCCCGCGCAGGGAACAACTGGGGTCCAGGACAGTTAAATCGGCACAAGAACCGGAGGCTCGAACAGTGCAACTTCACGTTTATCGTCTGTTGCCGGTGGCAAGGGAAGGCGACCCCAATTGGGGTCGCGCCGTCCCCCAGGGCGAAGTTGTGGTGCGGGCGCGCTCCTCGGGCGATGCCCGGGTGGTGGCCTCGCATGCGGAGGCGGCAGCGATTACCCTGCGCGAGCCATTGGCGACCACCCAGGTGGAAGCCAGCGCGCTACGCGACCCAAAACTTTACCATGTGGTGCAGGATGATAGCGGACTTTACCCAAGCGACGGGCCGCGCACGGTGCTCAAGGCGATGTTCCAGGTGCCCGACGACTATATCGTGAGTTCAGACTAGGGGCTCACCCCCTAGTCGCTGCCTACATCGGCTTCGCCACCCTGCGGATCGGGCAGTGAGCCGGTGCCGGGGGTTTTTTCATTGTCGATCAGGTCTGGGCGCGCATGCGGGCCGGCGGGCGGCATGGTGGAGGGCGCATCCTTACCGGGCTCGTGGTAGGGCTCGTCAGGCTTGGCGTCCGGGTGCTGGCTCATGGACTTAACTCCTTGTTGTCGAGGGAGAACGCGGCGTCCGAACGCCTGTTCCCTGCGCAGGGACGGGCTGCGTTATTGCCGGTTTGAAGACCTGGGCGCTCGGTGCTAGGGGTTCGCCGCGCCACCACAGCCAAAGGACGCGGATGTGAGCTCGACCGACGACATGGGCAAGGCCCCAACCCCGCTCAAGCGGCCCACCCGGCTGGGGGACGAGGTTTACAACGCCATTTACGCGCAGCTGATGTCGCGCCAGATTCCGCCAGGCGGGCGGGTATCGGTTGACCGGATGGCGCGTGAACTGGGCGTGTCGCAAACCCCAATCCGCGAGGCACTATCGCGGCTCGAGGCGCAGGGGCTGGTGGTCAAGACCCATCTCGTAGGCTACAGCGCCGCCGAGCAGCTCGATCGTGCCCGGCTCGAGCAGCTGTATGAATTGCGCTTGTTGCTGGAGCCGTTTGCCGCGGGACGCGCGGCCAAGGCGATGAGCGCGGAAGCGCGGGCCGGATTGAACAAGCTGGCCGAGGAGATGCGCGAAACCGAACAGGATCCGCCAGCGGAGGCTTATCGGCGCTTTGCGAGGCTCGATAGCGATTTCCACGATGCCATCGCCCAGGGCAGCGGCAATGAGCTGGTGCATGAAACGCTGACCAATCTGCACACCCATGTGCATCTGTTCCGCTTGTTCTACCATGCACGCGCCACCAGCGACGCTCTCGAGGAGCACCAGGGGATCATCGATGCGCTGACCGCCGGCGATGCCAAGGCTGCGGAAGCGGCGATGCGCCACCATCTGGAGCGCTCGCGCGAGCGCTTCATTGGCGCGTTCGAGCGCTAAGGCGCATGGCTCTCGCGCACCCGATGGCGCACGAGAGCTGAAAAACGGGCCGCCTTAGGCCTTGGCGGCATCCACCTGGATTTCCACCAGCACGTCGGGAGCAGCAAGGCGCGCTTCCACCGTGGCGCGCACCGGGGTGTGGCCAGCCACGACCCACTTGTCCCACACTGCGTTCATTTCATCGAAGGCCGCAATGTCGCGCAGCCAGATCGTGGCCTTGTAGACCTGTTCCTTGCTGGTGCCGGCATCGGCCAGCAGCGCGTCGATGCGCTCGAGGATCTCGGTGGTCTGCTCGGCGACCGAAGTGCCGCCGCGCTTGTCGGCGGTGATGCCGGCGAGGAAAACCGTATTGCCGTGGATGGCAACCAGGCTCATGCGGGGGCCGACATGCTTGCGTTCGATAGTCATGGCTCTTCCTTGTTGTTCTTGGGCGCCGCGCGGAGCGGCACGCAGCCTTTCTAGGCTGGGTCGCGCCCAGGAGCCAGCCCGCAGCGCCGCTATTGTGCTGAGGGAACAAGAGGAATGGGGTCGCTGCAATTGTTCGGCACCCCCGTCCTGCCCAGCAGCGTGGACTGGGGCAATGGAGGACGGGCGCACCCGGATGGAGAGGCTCGGACCCGCCAACAACCGCCAGTTTACCCTGCGCATTTACTTGGCCGTAATTTGGCGCTTGCTATGCAGGTTGCTGGCCTCGTGGCGGAGCGACACGCGGGGGATTGCAACTCCTCACATCCTTGGTTCAACTCCAGGGCGAGGCCTCCAGCATTTCGGCAGGTCCGGGGACGGCTTGGCTGCGACACGTGCGCTCCTCGGCAAGATAGTCTCTGGCAAGTCGGGGACGCGCTCCCCATCTGAGGGGTTTAGCGCGCAGGAGACGCCCATGAAGTGCCCCATCGATAACACCGAACTGGTGATGAGCGAACGCCAGGGGATCGAGATCGATTATTGCCCGCAATGCCGGGGTGTGTGGCTTGATCGCGGTGAACTCGACAAGATCATCGAGCGCGCAGCGCCACAACCCGTGGTGCCAACGCCGCAGCAGCCCTATGACGCGCCGCGCGGCCAGCAGCACCGCTATGGCGATGATGACCGTCGCGAGCAGCAGCAGCGTTATAGCGACGATGACCGCGGCTACCGCCCCAAGAAAAAGCGCGAGGGCTTTTTAGGCGAGATCTTTGATTTCTGAGGCCGCGGCAAGGCGCTAGTCCGCCAGCCGCCAGATCGGACGGGTGAACCGGGGCGACGAGCCCCGGGTGGGGCGGTCAGCTCGCCAGGCGTTCGGCGTCCAGGGTGATGGTCACGATGATGCCTTCCTCGGACCAGTCGATATGAATGGCGCCGCCAAGCTGGCCCGCAACACTGCGCCGGATCAGCTGGCTGCCATAGCCTTCGCGGCTGGGCGGGCTGACGGGTGGGCCGCCGCGCTCGGTCCAGGCAAGGGTGACTTCCTTGTCAGTGGAGCTGCCCGAAATGTCGAGCATGCCGGCTTCAACCGAAAGTGCGCCGTATTTGAGGGAATTGGTGGCCAGCTCGTGCACCACCAACGCCAGGGTGGTGGCGGATTGCTCGCCGATGCCCATGCGCGGCACCGCCACGCGAATGCGCCCGCTAAAGGCGCCGGAATCGTCATAGGGCGCCAGCAGCACCGCGATCAGATCGCCCAGCAGGGCAGCCCGGCCCTGGTTGCCCGGCAGCGGGCGAACCACGTCATGGGCGCGCCCGAGCGCAGACAAGCGTTGGGTGAGCTCGCGCGCCATATCGGCGACGGTGGTGGTGGAGCGCGAGGTCAGATGCGTAAGCCCCGCCGCAATGGCAAGCAGGTTCTTGACCCGGTGGCTCATCTCGCCGGCCAGCAACTCATGGCCCTCCTCGGCCTGCTTGCGCCCGGTTACATCGAGAAACACACCCGACATGAAGTCGCCATGCATGCCTTCGTCATTGCCGAGGCCACGGGCCGAGACCCAGCGGATCTCCTGGCCCAGCAAGATGCGGAAGTCGATTTCATAGGCGCCGACCATCGCCCTTGTCGCGGTGAAGGCGGCGCGGACGCGATCGCGATCTGCCGGATGGATGCGCGAGGACAGATCCTCAAAGCTCACCTTGCTGGTGGGCGGCAGCCCCCACAGGACAAAGGCTTGCTCATCCATGGCGAAGGCGTCGCTGGTGACATTCCAGGACCACAAAGCGACGCCCGCGGCATGCAGGGCACGTTTGAGGTTGTTCACCTCCCAAAGGGGGTGGCTGTGGTCGCTAAATGGCATGTCGCCTCCGTTCCCTGATGGTTTGATCAGATTGCACCTGCCCGCGCCAGCTTTGTGGCGGGCAAGTGCCGCTGAAGTTCCCTTATTGTGCGGTATTGTCACGCAGGGGCAACCATTGCGGTCCCCGAGGGTTGAACCTAAAGCCCGTAGTGCACGCATTCGTGCCGCTTCCGGCAGGAACACTCCCCATGCAGCATTATCCAGCTGACGACCAGGTGGTCTCGCAGATCGAGACCGTTCGTACTGCCTTGCCGGAATGGGTCATCAGCACCGTCGAACTGGTTGAGCTGGCCGAAAATGCCGAGCGAGCCGCGGTGCAGACCAATCCCGAAACCGCGGAGCGCGCGCGCAAGCTGATCGTCGAAGTTGCCGAATGGCAGCAGAAGCTGAGCGAATGGCAGGGGCTGAACCTGTCGCCGCGTTTGAAGGCTGAACTGCGCATTCTCAAGGCAACGCTGGACGCCTCCATGGACGAGGCCAATGCCGCAGCGGCCGAACTGCACCTGCTGAACTAGCGCCCACGCCGTTGCCTTACCAAGCTGTCTGCATCGTAATCTGGATTGCCGAACCTTAACTGGCGAGCCAGGCCCAGCAGGAATCTACTTCTCCACCACCCTATGCTGGAGACAGGAAATGCAGCGCAGAGAGGCGATGAAGCTTGGGCTTGGAGCCGGGCTGGCGGTGAGCATGGCGGCCCTTTCCGGCCGCTCCTGGGCGCAGGAGGGGGATGCGAACCTGCAGTTCGATCCCGAGGCGTTCACCGAGCTGACGACCACGATCACCACCGCCGCGGGCGACCGCGAGGTGGTGTACCATTTCTACAAGGCCATTCCCTATGTGGCCCGGCCCGTGGACGTTACCTATCAATGCCTCAATGTCTCGGTGCCGATCCGCATTGATGGGCAGGCGGTGGATGCGTCCCAGGCGCCGATCCTCTTTGCCAACAGCGTGGGTGGCTACATGCCCTCCTCGGTGGCCAATGCTAATGGCATCGATGACAGCCCGCCCATGGGCCTGCCTCCCGGCGCGGCACCAGGCGGCATTCCGGGTGGTACTCCCGGCGGCGCGCAGGTGGAAAGCGGTGGCAATGCCATGCTCGACCGCGGCCAACGCGTCAGCAATGCCAAGCTGGCACTTGCCGCCGGCTATGTGGTGGTGGAGCCGGGCGCGCGTGGGCGCACCCTGACCAACAGCAATGGCGATTACATCGGCGTCGCGCCCGCCCCCATTGTCGATCTCAAGGCCGCGGCGCGCTATATCAGCGCCAATGCCGGCCGGGTGCCGGGCAACACCAAATTGATGGTGTCCTCGGGCGTCAGCGCCGGCGGGGCGCTTTCCGCGCTGCTCGGCGCTTCGGGCGATAACGCCATTTATGCCGATGCGCTGGCGGAACTGGGGGCCGCCGAAGGGAGCGACGTGATGTTTGCCTCAGGCGCCTGGTGCCCCATCACCGATCTTGAACATGCCGATATGGCCTATGAGTGGAACTGGGGTCAAAATCCCCTGCCCTCGGGGTCGCTGGTGGACAGCAAGCTGTCGAGTGCGCTGGCGGGCTTGTTCGAGGGTTACCAGGCCTCGCTCGGGCTGCAAGGTTTGGGCGATTTCGGGCCGCTCACCACGCGTACCTATGGCGATTACCTGGTGCAGACTTACTTGGCCCCGGCGGCCACGGCTTATCTCGCCGGTCTCTCGCCTACGGACCGGGAAAGCTATCTCGCCGCCAATCCCAACATCGCCTGGTCAGGTGGCAAGGCTGATTTCACCTGGGAAGAGTTCCTCGAGCATGTCGGCGCCCGCCGCAAGGGCGTGCCGGCCTTTGACGCGCTCGATCTCTCCACCCCCGAAAACAACCTGTTCGGGATCGATCAAACCGAGGCGCGCCACTTCACCGCCTTTAGCCTGCGCGAGGCGATGGGTGACCCCAATGCCGAACTCGCGCTCGATATTCCCGGCAAGGTCGTCCAGATGAACCCCATGCCGTTCCTGCGCGAGGCCAATCCGACCCGCGCGAAATTCTGGTGGTTCCGCGTTGGCGCCAAGGACACTGATACAGCGCTCACCGTGGTGGGCAATCTCACCGCCGCGGCGCAAAAGCTGGGCGATGACGTGGACACGGCGATGTATTGGGATGCCGGGCATGGTGCCAATGAGGACGCCGACGCCTTTATCGACTGGATCGGGGTGATCACCGGCTATCCGCCGTTCAGCCCGCCAGCCAAGCCGCCCGGCGGGGGCACCCAGGCTTCGGCAATCGGCGTGGCCTAGGCCACGTCGAGGGCGGAAAACAGCTCCACTTCGGAGTCGTAATTGGCGAGTTCCGAAGCGGCGGTTTCGAGCAGCGACAGCCGGTGCAGCGCCGCGCGGTGCGCACCGAGCTTGGTCTTGATCTGCTCGTTGAGCCGATCGACAAAGAGATTGACCGCACCATCGCGCCGCTTGATGCGCGAGCGCAGGTCTTCGAGCGCCTTGATTTCGGCATCGGTGCTTTTGCGCTTCTGTTCGGCTTCCCCGATCTGCGCCTTGACCACCGAGCTCATCTGCTCGATGAAATCGACGCGATTGAGCGGCAGCGCCAGCCCCAGGGCGGTGCTGACGGCCGAATCAAACATATCGGCCAGAACGACAACGACTTCCTGCCGATAATCGCGAACACCGGCCTCGTCGATCTCGCCGGTTTCATCAAACAAGCGCTTGGCCACAGGATTGGACAAGATGCCAAAGGCCTGCACCACGGCGATGAAATGGGCAGCATCGCCCCCCCGATCGGGATGGGCGACGCGCACGCTTTGCCGGTAAGCAGTCTTGATCGCCTTGGCGTCGGCCGCGCGGGGTACGCCCAGGGTGGCGTATGGATCCGTAAGTTTCATGGCGCCAAGAATACCAGACTGTGCCCGCCCGCAGCAATCCGTGCCGCACGCTGCGGCACCTTGCCCTGCGGCAAGCTCAGAGCTGGGCCTGGGCCACCGCCACCAGCGGCGAGCGGGCGCGCGCCAGATGCTGGCCGGCGGGCGCGGCGCCGGTGGGCTCGCCATCGGCCATCACGACGACGCCGCGCAGCATGGACAGCACCGGCCAGCCATTGATGTGCAGGCCCTCATAGGGCGTGTAATCGGCGCCATGGTGGAGCCGCGCCTGCTCGATCGGGGCGCTCTTGCCTGCGTCCCAGATGACGATATCGGCGTCCGAGCCCACGGCGATCACGCCCTTTTGGGGATAAAGCCCATAGAGCTTGGCATGGTTGGTGGAGCTCAGCGCCACAAAGCGCTCGAGGTCGATCCGCCCTTTGGCGACGCCCTCAGAAAAGAGGATCGGCAGCCGCGTTTCCACGCCCGGAATGCCATTGGGAATATAGCGAAAGCTTTGCTGGCCGGCAGCGCTCAGCTTGCCATTGGGATCGTCATAGCGGAACGGGCAGTGATCGGACGAGAAGATGTCGAACACCCCGGTTTCGATGCCTTCCCAGCAATCGGCCTGGCTCTGGGTATCGCGCGGGGGCGGCGAGCACACGAATTTGGCGCCTTCCCAATCGGCGAGATCGAGATCGTCGGCGGTCAGCACCAGATATTGCGGGCAGGTTTCGCCCACCACCGCCCGGCCACGTTCCTTGGCCGCGCGAATTTCGCGCATCGCCGGGCCATTGGAGACATGCACGATCACCACCGGAACATCCACCACCTCGGCCAGCGAAATGGCGCGGTGCGTGGCTTCGCGCTCCACCACCTGCGGCCGGGTCGTGGCGTGGTATTTGGGCTCGAACTTGGCCTGCGCCTCATGCTTGCCGATGAGGTAGCGGATCGCGTCCTCGTTTTCGCAATGCACCATCATCAGCGCGCCGGTTTCGCGCGCGCAATCCATGGTGGCGAGCACTTCGTCGTCATAAAGGCGCATGCCTTCATAGGTCAAAAATACCTTGAACGAAGTATAGCCCTCTTCCACCAGCGCCGGCAGTTCCTGGCCCAGTACATTGGGCGTGGGGTCGGTGATGATAAGGTGAAAGCTCACATCGGCGTGGCAATTGCCCTCGGCCTGAGCATGATAGTCCTTGAGCACTTCGCGCAGCGACTGGCCCTTTTGCTGCAGGCAGAAGGGCAGCACCGTCGTCGTGCCCCCGCACACAGCCGACAGCGTGCCGCTGGCAAAATCATCGGCCATGACCGAGCCATCGCCCGAGGGCTGGGCGATATGGACATGGCTGTCGATACCGCCGGGCACGACGATCTTGCCGGTGGCATCGATCTGCTCGCTCGCGGTACCCAGATCGGTGCCGAGCGCCGCGATCACCCCGTCGCGAATGCCGATGTCACAGCGCTGCTGGCCGTCGGCGTTGACGACAAGGCCGCCGTGAATGATCAAGTCGTAATGGGTCATGGCAGGCTCTTTCGGCACGGTTAGGGCAAAGGGGCGGGCGTCGGCAACGGCGTCAGCGCGATGCCGGCCGCGGCGGCGGTGTTGCGGATATGGGTTTGCATGATCGCGGTGGCCCGGTCGCCGTCATGCCGGGACAGGGCATCCACCAGGGCGAAATGCTCGTTGGCGGATTCGGCGAAGCGCTGCGGCCGCGTCGCCGGCAGGGGATAGCTGCGGGTGGCGGCAAATTCATCGGCAACGCTCATGCAGAGGTCGAGCAGCAGCTTGTTGGGACAAACAGCCCAGATGGCGTGGTGGAAATCGCGGTCATGGTCGACGACGCCGACAAGATCATTGCGATCCCAGGCGGCGCACATCAGCGTCGTATGCTCGTTGAGGCGGGCCACCGTGGCCTGGGTGATGCCCGGCGCGACGAGATTGACCACGAGGCTCTCGAGATAAAGGCGGGTCTGGTAGATATCCTGCTTGTCATGGCGTCCACTTAAACCCCGGGGGGCGAGTTGGCCGCTGCCGCTGGGAGTGGTGCTGGCAATAAAGGTGCCCCGCCCCGGCTCGATGCGCAAAAACCCCAAGGTCTCGAGCATGGAGATGGTTTCGCGCAGGGAGGCGCGCGAAATGCCGAGCTGGCGCGACAGCTCCAGCTGCGAGGGCAGTTGCTGATCGGGCTGCAACTGACCCGTCTGGATCATCTCCTGCAGCTTTTGGGCCGCAGCGCTGGTGACATTTGACCGAGCCATACTCCCCCGAACCTATTGGGCACTCGCTGGTGGATCAACCGTTAGCGCGCGGGTCGGGCCCCGTCACCAGCAATGATCACCGAATAAGCACAGATTCAATCTTGCCCAAAAATCGACGCCAAGTTAGACCGGTCAGACCGGCCAGACCAGCATGCGAGTGGGCATGGCCTGCCGTACACTAGTGGATCGTGACTGCAACACATGCCAGCGCCATCGGCGCCTTAGAAGGGGATACACGATGAGATTTCAGAGTTTTCTCGCCTCCGCTACACTGCTCGCAACCCTGGCCTTTGGCGGCCTGACCGGAGCCAGCCAGGCGGCTGACCTGACGGTTGGCGCCAATATCGGCAATGTCCCCTGGGAGTTTCAGGACGCCTCGGGCAATGTCGTGGGCTTTGAAATCGACCTGATCACCGAAGTCGCCAATCGCCTCGGCAAGACCGTTGCCTTCGAGAACATCCCGTTCAACGGGCTTTTCCCCGCTGTGCAGTCTGGTCGCATCAACATGGCGGTCTCCTCGATCACCATCACCGACAAGCGCCTGGAATCGGTCTCCTTCGCCCAGCCCTATTACGACAGCGACCAGTCGCTGACCGTGCTCGCCGCTTCCGGCATCACCGGCACGGCCGACCTCAAGGGCAAGACCATTGGCGTCGATACCGCCTCGACCGGCGACATCTATGCCACCGAGAACACCGACAAGCTTGGGCTGGCCGGCATCAGCCGCTATGAGGGCCTGACCCCCGCCATGCTCGACCTGCAGGCCGGCCGCATCGATGGCTATGTCAGCGATATTCCGGCCCTGCTTTACTACACCAAGGACAAGCCAGAGTTCAAAGTGGTCGAGCGCATCGTCACCGGCGAGAAATACTCGGTGATGTTCAACAAGGACGATCCGCTGGCTAGCGAAGTCAACGAGGTGCTGACCACGCTCAAGGGCGAGGGCTTTATTGCCGAGCTGCACGAAAAGTGGTTCGGCGCTGCCCCCGAGGACACCACCTCGACGGTCGCCGTCCTCGACATGCCTGCGGCCCCCTGATCGGGCGAGCCCTTCTCAAGCGATGCGGTTCGCGCCGCATCGCCCTTCTTCTTAGCTAGGGTTGCCCGTTGGATATCGTCAAAACCTTCTTCAACTGGTCCGTCTTCGTGGACAGCCTGCCCCTGCTCCTGGCCGGGCTTTGGGTTACGGTGCAGCTGGGCGCCGCCAGCATCATTGCCGGGCTGATCCTGGGGCTCGCTGTCGCCCTGTTGCGCCTTTATGGCCCGAGGTTGGTGGCGCTGATTGCCAAGATCTATATCGACATCTTTCGCTCGATCCCGATCCTGGTCCTCTTGATCCTCGTTTATTACGCCCTGCCCTTTGTCGGCATTCGCCTCAGCTCGTTTTGGGCGGCCTGGACGGCGCTGACCTTGGTGTCGGGCGCTTATACCGCCGAGATCTTTCGCGCCGGCATCGAGGCCATTCCCAAGGGCCAGTTCGAAGCCTCCCAGGCGCTCGGGCTCAACTACCGCTACACCATGGTCGACGTGGTGCTGCCCCAGGCCGTGCGCATCGTCATTCCGCCGCTGACCAATAACTGCATCAATGTGATCAAGGACACCGCGCTCGCCTCGGTCGTGGCCATGCCCGACCTCCTCAAACAAGCCACCCAGGCCCAGGCGCTTGCCGCCAATCCCACCCCGCTGATCGGCGCGGCGGTCATTTACCTGGCCCTCCTGTGGCCCATGGTCGTGGCCGTGTCCCAGCTCGAAAAGCGTTTCAAGGCAGGAACACGCTGATGGCGCCGTTTATCTCGATCAAGGGCGTCTCGAAGTCCTATGACAAGTTCCTCGCGCTCGACAATGTCAGCCTCGATATCGCGGCGGGCGAGGTCGTGTGCATCATCGGCCCGTCCGGCTCGGGCAAATCCACCCTCGTGCGCTGCGTGAACCTGCTCGAACAGTTCGGGCCCGGCGAGATCAGTGTGGGCGGCGTGCCGGTGCGCGCCGGCAAGGAACTGGCCGCGGTGCGCGCCGATGTGGGCATGGTGTTCCAGTCGTTCAATCTGTTCCCGCATCTGACGGTCAAGCGCAATGTCATGCTGGCGCCCATGCGCACCCGCAAGCTCGATGAAGCCACCGCCAGCGAACGCGCACTCACCCTCCTCAAGCGCGTCGGCATTGCCGAGCAGGCCGACAAATTTCCCGGCCAGCTCTCGGGCGGCCAGCAGCAGCGCGTCGCCATCGCCCGGGCCCTCGCCATGGAGCCCAAGGCGCTCCTCTTTGACGAGCCCACTTCCGCGCTCGACCCTGAAATGGTGGGCGAAGTGCTCGATGTGATGCGCGGCCTCGCCCATACCGGGGTCACCATGATCGTCGTCACCCACGAAATGGGCTTCGCCCGCCAGGTCGCCGACCGCGTCATCGTCATGGAAGGCGGGCGCATCATCGAAGCGGGCACCCCAACCGAAGTGTTCGACCACCCCAAGCAGCAACGCACGCAAGATTTTCTCAAGGCCGTGCTGGCCCACTAACGCTAGCCGCCCCAACCAGAGACTTGATAGATGAGCCTAGATCTCGATTTCGTTCGCAACCAGTTTCCGGCCGTAGGCAAGGAATGGGCGTTTTTCGACAATGCCGGCGGATCGCAGATCCTCGGGCGCTCGGTGGAGCGGATCACCGATTTCCTTCTTACCCGCAACGTGCAGACCGGCGGGTCCTATGACGTTTCGATCAAGGCCAAGGAAGCGGTGGAAGCCAGCCGCCGCGCCATTGGGACCCTGGTCAATGCCAGCCGCCCTGAAGAAATTGTCATGGGGCCCTCGACCACCGTTTTGCTGCAGAACCTGGCCCGCGCCATGGCCAGCCAGCTCAGCGCGGGCGACGAGATCATCGTCACCAATGCCGATCACGAGTCCAATATCGGGCCCTGGATGAGCCTCAAGGAACGTGGCGTCGTCATCCGCACCTGGGAGGTCAATCGCGAAACCTTCGAGCTCGAGATCGAAGACCTGCTGCCTCTCTTTGGGCCGCGCACCAAGCTCGTTGCCGTCACCCATGTGTCGAACCTTCTGGGCACGATCAATCCGGTGGCCGAGATTGCCCGCATCACCCATGAGCATGGCGCGCGCATTTGCGTCGATGCCGTGGCCTACGCCCCCCATGGCGCGGTCGATGTTACCGGCTGGGATGTCGACTACTACGCCTTCAGCTTTTACAAGGTGTTCGGACCCCACCATGCCGTGCTCTACGGCAAGTATGAGCATCTGCTCGAGTTCGACGGCCTCTACCATTATTTTTACGGCAAGGACAAAGTCCCCCACAAGCTCGAGCCGGGCAATGTCAATTACGAGCTCAGCTGCGGCGCGGCAGGGATCGTCGACTATCTCGTCGAGCTCGGTGGCAAGTCGAACAGCACGGGCGATGACCGCGCCAAGGTCCTGGCCGCATTCGGCCAGATCGTCGAGCATGAGCGCATCATCGGCGAGCAATTGCTGAGCTATCTGCGCGAGCGCAACGACACCCGCATCATCGGGCGCACCCATGCTGTTGCCGGCAGCCGGGTGCCCACGATCAGCTTTGTGGTGGATGGCAAGGATAGCGGCGAGATCGCCAAAGGGATCGACCCCTACAAGATCGCCGTGCGCTTTGGCGATTTCCACGCCCGCCGGCTGGCCGAATATCTTGATCTCATGGGCAGCAGCGGCGTCGTGCGCGTGTCGATGGCGCATTACAACAGCCCGGCCGAAGTCGACGGCCTGATCAAGGCACTCGACGCCACGCTCTAGTTTTTCCTCCAGGCGAGAACAAAGGCGGCGAGCACGGGCTCGCCGCCCTTTTTTGTTTGGCTACGGCCGTCTTTGCTATCTCCTTGTCAGCACTGGCAAAGCGTCTTGGGACAAGTCGCGCAAGATTGTTGACGGTAATGATCATGTTTCGTAGAAGCCGCAAACTGGTCACGGAGAGTCAACAATGAAGCGTAATGCGGCAGCCGCCTTCGGACTGGCCATGGCCATGGCATGGAGTCTCGGCGCCGGCTTGACCCTCGCCCAGGACGCAGCACCCGCAAGCCCGCCACCCGCAGCGGCTGCACCAACGACCAGCACCCCCGCAGCACCCGCTGCCCTGCCCTCGGCACTGGCTCCAGCTGTTGATACGGCCGCGCCGCTGCCGTCTCCCGCCACTGCTCCGGCCGACCTGCTGGCGCCCGAAGAGCCCCAGGCTGGCGTCAATGCCGACCTGCCACATGACCTTTCCCCCTGGGGCATGTTCATGGCTGCCGACTGGGTGGTCAAAGGCGTGATGATCGGCCTGCTCCTGGCGTCCGTCGTCACCTGGACGGTCTGGCTGGCCAAGACCCTTGAACTGGTTGGCGCCAAGGCCCGGCTGCGCCGCAGCCTGCGCGCGGTTCAGGCCTCCACCACGCTGGCCGACGCAGCCACGGCCCTCACCGGCCGGCGCGGCGCCGGCGTGCGCCTCGTGCAGGCTGCCCAGCAGGAAGTGGCGCGCGCCGATCAGGTCATCGATTTTGCCGCCAATAGCGGGATCAAGGAGCGGGTTGCCTCGCGCCTCAACCGCATCGAAATCGGCGCCGGCCGGCGCTTGATGCTTGGCACCGGCGTTTTGGCCAGCATCGGTTCTGTGTCGCCCTTTGTGGGCCTCTTCGGCACCGTCTGGGGCATCATGAATTCGTTTATCGGCATTTCGCAGGCGCAATCGAGCAGCCTCGCCGTGGTGGCGCCCGGCATTGCCGAGGCCCTGCTCGCCACCGCCATGGGGCTCGTTGCCGCCATCCCCGCTGTGATTTTCTACAATATCTTTGCTCGCGCCATCACCGGCTATCGCCAGCAGTTGGGCGATGTGTCGGCTGCCGTGGAGCGCCTGGTCAGCAGTGATCTCGACCATCGCTATGTTGCGCGCCACCATCCCGGGGTGCTCCACCCCGCAGCGGCGGAGTAAGCCCGCATGGCCGGCGGAATCCGCGAAAATTCGGGCGATGAGCTCGCCGAAACCCACGAGATCAACGTCACCCCGTTTATCGACGTGATCCTTGTCCTCCTGATCATCTTCATGGTCGCGGCGCCCCTCGCTACCGTCGACATCAATGTCGATCTGCCCGCCTCGAGCGCCGCCCAGGCGCCACGCCCCGACGAGCCGGTCTATGTCACCTTGCGCCAGGATCTGAGCCTCTCGCTGGGCAACGACCCCGTTGGGCGCGAAACGCTCGGCACCGCGCTCGACACGCTGACGCAGAGCGATCGGGAAACCCGCATTTTCCTGCGCGCCGACCAGAGCGTCGATTATGGCGAGCTCATGGGCCTCATGAACCTGCTTCGCGCCGCTGGCTATCTCAAGATCGCGCTGGTCGGGCTCGAAACCGCCCCGCCCGTCGCTGCCGCCGCGCCCGCGCCATGACCGCAGCTGCCGGCTCCACCCCCTTCGATGATGACGACCGCGCCGGTTGGCGCGGAGTCCTCGTTTGGGCCGGCGCCTTTCTCATCGTCTTAAGCACGCAAGGAGCCGGCGCTTATTGGCTCCTCAACCGCCCGCCCGAAGAGTTTGCGCTCGCGGGCAACGCGCCCGAGGCCATCATGCTCGAGCTGGCGCCGCTGCCAGCCCCGCCCGAGACCGCACCGGCCGAACTCCCGTCACAAGAGCCCGATCTCGCCCCCACGCCAGAGCCGGTCGAGGAAGCCGTCGAGCCCCCGCCGCCCGTACCCGAACCGATCATCGAGGAAACGCCACCCGAGCCGGCCATCGAGCCACCGTCTCCTGAGCCCGAACCAGAGCCCCTGCCGGAACCCGAGCCTGAGCCCTTGCCCGAGCCAGAGCCCCTGCCCGAGCCCGTGCCGGAGCCAGAGCCGCTGCCCGAACCCGAGCCCGTGGTGGAAGAGATCATTCCCGAGTCCGTGGAAGCACCCGAGCCCGCCGTGGTGGCGCCGTTGCCGGTGCAGCAATCGGCCCGGCTGCTGGAGCGCCGCCAGCGCCCACGCACCACCACCCCCCGCCCTTCCGCGCAAACCGCGCCCGCCCGCACGGCCGCGCCCGCCGCCAGTGCTGCCGCCAAGCCAACGCGCGCTGCCGCCGCCCAGCCCGCCGCGCGCCCATCGGCACCCAGCGTGTCGCCGGCGCGCTGGCAGTCGCAGCTGGTGAGCTATCTCAACCAGCGCAAGCGCTATCCGCGTGCCGCGCAGAACCGGCGCGAAGAAGGGCTCGTGCAGCTCGAATTTTCCATCGACCCGCGCGGCAATGTGCTGTCGGCCCGGATCGCGCGCTCTTCGGGCTATCCCGATCTCGACGAAGCGGTGATGAGCATGATCCAGCGCGCTTCGCCCGTGCCCGCCCCCCCGGCCGAGCTCGCCAAATCCCGCATGACCCTCACCATCCCCATCCAGTTCGAGCTGTGAGCGCCCGAGCCCGCCTCAGCCAAAACTGGTGAGAAAGGCGCCCGTTACGGTGTGGTTGGGCGCGAGATTGTAGATGATCGCGTGCCGGTCAATGCAGGTGCAGGGATGGGAAATGCCGAACTCGATCACGTCCCCCACCTGCAGCACCACGCCTTGGGGCAGCGCCACAAAGGCATGCTGATCGTTGAGGCGCAGCACCGAGGCCTCGCCCAGATCGACCCGAGCCGGCGCGCCGTCGCGATACAGCGCGAGCGGGCGCGGCAGCCCCTGATCCATCGCCACATCGCGCAGGCCCATGCCGCAGATCGCGAGCCCCGCCTCGGGCAGCGACAGCACTTCGGCCCACAGCCGCAGCGCCGGCTTGAACCCGCTCGAGGCCGAGCGGACCTGCCCGCCAATGCGGAATCCCTCACGCGCATCGAGCCCGGCAATGCCACGCTCATAGGTGCCATGGTCATGGAAAAAGATCGCGCCGCTGCGCAGCACCAGCCGGCAATCGGGGTCCGCCGCCACCGCCGCTTCCAGCCCCTTGACCACGAGGTCGAAATAGACCGACCCGCCGGCCGTCACGATCAGCGGCCGGCTGTCGCCCACCCGCGCCCGCACCAGCGGCAGGAAAGCGGCCGTCATCGCCATCAGCGCCTCGATGCGCTGCAGGGTTTCACTGGCGTCGGCGGTCGCGGCCGCCCCTTCATAGGTCGCGATGCCCGACAGTCGGAAATTGGCGGTTTCGGTCGCAAGGATCGCCTCGAGCACCGCTCCCGCCCCATCGGCGCTGCGCAGGCCGGCGCGACCGGTGCCGAACTCCACCAGCAGACCCAGCGCGGGCAGGTCGTCCCGCTCGCTCCAGGCAGCCCGGAGTGCTTCCAGCAGCGCGAGGCTATCCACGAACACGTGGATCTCTGCATCGGGAAAGCCCGCCAGCATCGCCGCGAGGCGCCGCGCTGCCGCGGGACCACCCACTTCATTGGCGAGGATCAGCCGGCGCTGACCGGCCGCCAGCAACACGGCGGCTTGCCGGATATCGGCGACGGTCGAGCCCCAGGCCCCCGCCGCCAGCAGCGCCGCCGAGAGCGCGGTCGACATCGGCGTCTTGGCATGGGGCGCGATGGCCACGCCATGATCGTTCACATAAGCCAGCATCTCGGCGACATTGCCTGCGAACGCCGCTTGATCGAGGGAAATCAACGGCAGCGCCATGGCGCCATCATAGGGCTTCCAGCCCTGCTTCCCAATCGCGGCCAGCGGCAGCGGCTGGTGACCCGGCGGAAAGCCGCGGATGCGCTCGTCGATCACCGGATTGTCGCTGTTGGCCAGGTGCAGGTCAGACATGGAAAGGCTCCGCCGGCCGTGGCCGGATTGGTTATCTTGGGGTCGCACCGGCGGTGCTAGCGCGCCCGAGGGGGGCAGGCAAGCCCACCCGCCCCGTCCCGCCGTCTCAATAAGCTTTCATCGCCTGCGCCAATGGCCGGCTTTGCAGATGCCAGGCCGGCAACAGGGCAATCACCAGCCCGAGCACCCAGATTGCCCCGGCCAGCAGCAGTTCGTCGCGCCCGATCGAGGGGCGCAGGGCAATGCCGATCTGCTGCTCGATGATCGCACTCAGCCCCAGCGACAGCAGATAGCCAAAGCCCAGCCCCAGGCTGACGCCGACGGTAAACAGCACGGCAATGAAGCCCCAGGCGATGGCGAAGATATAAAGTTTTGGCGCTCCGATGGCCCGCAGTGTCACAAATTGCGGCATCAGCAGGCGGAACAGGATCAACACGCTCGCCACGATCGAGAGCATCACCAACGCTTGGGTGACCAGGGCCATCAGCGTCATCAGTTCGCGCACATCGCCCAGCGTCTGGTAGAGCTGGATCAGCACTTCGGCGGGAAAAAACGCCATGGACTCGTCGGTGTTGTATTCCTGGCGCAGCCGGTAAGCGTCGGCGACCGAAGCGGCCTTAAGCACGGCGGCGGGCACGCCCGGCGTTTCCCCTGCAAGATACGGCCCGCCAATGGCGTGCTCGTTGTGCTCGTGGCCATGCTCTTCATGGGCATGGTCGTGCCCCTCATGCTCGGCTTCGGCGGTTGCTCCCCCGACTTCCTCCCCCTCGCTGTGCAGCAGGCCATGCAGGTCCCACACCAGTTCCACCGGCACGACGATGGCGCGGTCCCAGGGTGAGCCGGTCGCTGCCATGCGGCCCACCACCGTGATCTCGACATCATGGCCTTCGGCATGGTCGAGATCGGCCCCCTCGTGGGTGCCATGGGCGGGGGTGAAGCTGGTGCCGATTTGCAGCGGCACCGAGGCCCCCACCACCGCTTCGTTGATGGCCTCGAACACGCGCCCATCGAGCAGCGCGTCGTTGGACAAATGAGTAACCAACGGCGCCGTCGCCCCCACCAGCGGGGCGCGCTGATAGCTGTCGCCAAAGGCCAGCGGCGAAGTGAAGGTGGCGCGCTCGTCATTGAGCACCCGCGCGGTCATTTCGGGGGACAGCAGCCGGGAGGAACCGGGCTGCAGGTAAACCGAGGTCAGCAGCGCATCGGTGCGGCTGCTGACGGGGGCAACCACCACATCGAATTTTTCCGCCGCCTGGGCGCTGCCTGATTTCAGCGCCCGCTCCTGGGACACGATGGCCACCGAAAGCGCGGTGCCCGCCACGATTAAAACGATAAAAGCCAGCACCGTCATGCGATAGCGCAGCAGCGCGGCCAGAACGATGGGCCAGGGGTTCATAGCTGCACCTCCACGCTGTGGGCGGCGGGATAAACACGCGGTCCAGCCAGCAACTGGCCATCCTCGATCTCGAACACCTGATCGGCGCGCCGCGCCACCCGCTCGTCATGGCTGACGCAGATCACGGTTTTGCCCTGGCGGGCCAGGCGATGCAGTTCCTCGATGATGAGTTCGGCATTGGCCTTGTCGACGCTCGCGGTCGGCTCGTCGGCCAGCACAATGCCGGGCTCGAGCAACAAGGCGCGCGCCATGGCGACGCGCTGTTGCTGGCCGCGCGACAAGGCTGCCACCGGGCCCGAGCGCACCGGCACGTTGAAATGGGCCAGCAAGGCTTCCGCTCGTTCGCGCAATGCCGCTGGCGTCCTGAGATGGGTGAACCAGGCGGGCACCAGCACATTGTCGAGCGGGCCCAATTCATCGATCAACCGGAAATCCTGGAAGATCAGCCCGCAATTGTGCCGCCGCCAGGCGTCGCGCTTGCCTTCGCTCATCGTGTCCAGTGCCAGATCGCCCACCCGGATCGTGCCACCGCTGGGCTGCAGGATCGCCGCGATGATGTGCAGCAGCGTGGTCTTGCCCGACCCGGACGGGCCGATAATGGCGTAGAACCGGGCGGGCGCGAACTGTAGCGACACCGATTGCAGGGCCTCGATTTCCCCGCCGGTGCGATCGGCAAACCGCGCCGAGATATTGTCCAGCATGATCATTGCAGCAAGGTGCTCCTCCGCCCACCCCCGGGTGAGCCACCATCCCCGAAAGGTTGGCAATCGCTGCTGCGCCTGGCCGGTGCGCTCAGCGTGTGACGCTTCAGGGAACACCCGCCCGGGCCAGCAATCTGGGCAGTTGTTCATCGACGAATTTGCGGCTGATCGGTCCGGGATGGCTCAGCAATAGCCGGCCCTGCGGATCGATGACGAAACTATGGGGCAGCCCCACCATGCCGAGCCGATTGGCCACCGACTTGTCGGTGTCGGCGCCCGCCAGGGCATAGGGATTGCCGAGCTCGGCGAGAAAATCGGTGGCGTTTTCCGGCAGGTCGGTGACGTTCATGCCGGCGAGCACCACGCCCTCGCCGGCGGCAAGCTCCACCAGCAGCGGATGCTCGGCCCGGCAGGGCACGCACCAGCTCGCAAAGGCATTGAGCAGCGTGACCTGGCCCTGCAGCGCGCCCGCGTCAAATCCCGACCCCGCCAGTCCCTCGATGGGCTTGAGGGTAAAGGGGGGCAGCGGCGCGCCGAGCGCGAGGCCCGGGGCATTGTCCCGTTGCGCGCCGAACCACCAGAGCCCGGTGCCAATGGTGACCAGCAAGGCAAGGGCGAGAACTTGACGCTTGCGCCAGTGTGTCTGCCCGCTTGCTGCCGGACCCATCCCGCCGGCCCTTGCCTGTGCTAGGCCTCGTAGAAATCGGCATTGAGCAGGCGCACGCGGCTGACAAACCCGGTGGCCTCATCGGTTGCCGGGCCGATATCGAGAGTGCCCCGGGTCCAGATCAGCGTACCGGGATTAATGGCTTCCTGGCGTTCGCGCATCACCACGAAGATGATGGTGTCGATCCAGTCATCCTCGCTTTCGCAGAACGGGCAGGATTCAACGGGCTGGTTGGACAGGACGAAAAAGTCGGAATCGACCTTGAGATGTGGCGCCATGAAGCCTTGGATCTCGACTTCGGTGCCGGCCAGTTCCTCTGCCCGGTCGGAAAAGGCCATGTCGTTGTCGTAGTCATAAAGCGAGCCCATGCGGATGCGCGTCGGCGCGGCAAAGCTCGGCAGGGTCAGGAGGGGCAGCGCAGCGAGGCCAACAAGGCCGGTGGTAAAATCGCGACGGGTGATCATTGCAGTTGTCTCCTCGAAATCGGGTGGGAGGCGGTCAAAACCGCCTCCCACAAGAGCGAAAAACCCGCCGGCAGGCCGGCGGGCGATTAGGACTTACTCTGCACCCATGCCGGCATTGGCCAGCACGACAGCCAGGGTGGCCTTCATGTTGGGCAGGGTCTTGTCCTTGGCGGTTTCCAGCCATTCGTCGAGCGAATGGCCGCGCCCGCCGATGCCGCTATTGGCGCCAATGGTGAGCGCTGGAATCCCCAGGCTCATGGGCATGTTGGAGTCGGTCGAACCAAAGCCTTCGCCCTTGAAGTCACCGATCGTGGCCTCAAAAGCCGCCTTGGTCAGCTGGAAGATCTCGGTGTCCTCGGCGGTCTTGCCGGCAGGACGCAGGCCGATCTGCTCAAGTTCAACCGTGATCGGGCCTTCGGCCACGGAACGGCGGGCGTTCTCATTGGCGGCAGCCTGTTCGGCGATCACCTTCATGCGCTCATGCACCTTGTCGAGTTCGGCGGGCTCATTGGAGCGCATGTCGATATCGGCGGAAACGCTGAAGGGGATCGAGTTGACCGAAGTACCACCAGTAAGAATGCCGACGCTGTGCGTGGTCTTGGGGTCGGTCGGAACCTGGATCTGGGAGAAGGAGGTCATGAAGTCAGCCAGGGCATAGGCCGGGTTGACGAGGCCAAATGCACCAAAGCTGTGGCCGCCCGGGCCCTTGAAGTGCACGCGATAGCGCACCGAGCCCGTACCACCCACGGTGGCGCTGCCGGCCGAGCCGCCTTCAACCGAAAAGAAGCCCTTGATCTTGTCGGCATATTCGCCCTCGTTGAAGAGGTAGCGCACGCCGCGCAGATCGCCCGGGCCTTCTTCGCCCACGGTGCCGACAAACAGGATATCGTCCTTGGTCTGGATCCCGGCATCTTTCATGGCGCGGGCATAGGCCAGGATAATGGCCGTGCTCATCTTGTCGTCACGCACACCGGGGGCATGGGCTTCGGTGCCCTTCCACTCGATGGTGACATCGGTGCCTTCGGGGAACACGGTATCAAGGTGCGCCGAAACAACGAGGAACTTGCCGTCGCCTTCGGTACCCTTCCACACGCCAATGGCATTGCCTTCTTCGTCGACCTTGACCTCGGTCAGGCCCGAAGCTTCAAGCAGTTCGGCATAGCGGGCGGAAATGGCTTCTTCCATGAACGGGCCGGACGGAATCTCGGTCAGTTCTTCAAATTCGGTGATCATCTGGTCGTAATTGGCGTCGAGATACTGCACGGCAGCATCGAACTTGGGGTCGGCCAGGATGGAGTCAACAGCCTCGCCATAGGCTGCGGTATCGATGGGAGCGGCAGCTTCTGGTGCTGCCTCCTGCGCAAAGCTGGCGCCGCTCGCCAACATCGCTGCGGCCAGCGCGGCCGCCGATACAAACTTTGTACTGATGAAATTCACAGTCTTTATTCTCCCTACCTTGACCAAGCCCCAAGATCCGGCCGGGCAGAGTGGAAGAGGGATAACAAGCCCGTATTCGCCGAACCAAAGCAACTTCTCATTGCCCCATCAAACTTGGGGATTTTAAAGCTGGCAAGCCGTACTTTCAGGAAATTACGTATCTTCGCCGTAGTTCAAGGCCAACAAAGGAATTAATGTCCCCGCTTGTGGGGAGAAAGAAGTACTGCCCGGCCCCTCCGCGTGAAATGGTCTGTTCCAGCCGGCTCCGCCACTGCGCGAATGCAGCGCGATAGCGCTCCAGCACTGCCGGGTTGAGCGACAGGTCGAGCGCTTCCCCGTTTTCGGCATCGCTGAGCCGCACCGGCCCGCTACCCAGCGCTGCTGGGTCGATCTCCTGGGGCGAAGCGAGGTGGATGGCCACGATGTCGTGCCGCGCCCCCGCCAACAGCTTGAACTGGGCGTCCACCCCCTCATCCATGAAATCGCCCACCAGCACCACCATGGCACGCGGCTTCATCTCGCTGCGCGCCTGGGCCAGCGCCTGGGAGAAGGGCGTGCGCCCGCCGGTGGGGCGTTTACCGAGCCAGTCAAACAGCATCTCGGCCCGGCTCTGCCCCTGCAACTGGGGCGACCAGTCCACCCGTTTGCCGCCGGACACGCCCAGTTGCACCCGGTCGCCCGAAGCCAGCGCGATGAAGCCCAGGACTTGCGCCAGAACAGCGCCGAATCGGTATTTCTGCGGCTCGCCCGTGAGCATGGAGGCCGAGCCATCGAGCAGCACATAAACCGGCAATTGCCGGTCCACGAAATATTCGCGCACAAAGGGCTCGCCCAATCGCGCCAGCAGCCGGGGATCGAGATTGCGCACATCGTCGCCCTCGCGGTAGGGCCGATGGGCGGCAAATTCCATGCCCGCGCCCTTGTTCTGCGAGCGCCGCTCGCCCACCCCCACCGAAGCCTGCGCCCGGTTGAGCCGGTAGCGCGCCACCACCAATTGCTCGAGCAGGCGCGAATCGGGTCTCACGCGACCGCCCGCACGCTTTGCTCAAAAAGCTTGCCCACCAGCGCCTCCAGCGACACGTTCTCGGCACTCCCTTCGAAATTGAGTTGCACCCGGTGCCGTAGCGCTGGCAGCAGCACGGCGCGCAGATCATCAAAGGCCACGTTGAAGCGCCCTGCCAGCAAGGCATGCGCCTTGGCCGCCAGCACCAGCGCCAGCGCGCCGCGCGGGCTCAGCCCAAAGCGGATAAAGCGCTGCACTTCGGCGCTTGCCCCCGGCGCCGAAGGCTGGGTCGCCAGCGCAAACAGCGCCACCGACCGGCGCACATGTTCGGCAATGGTCACGGTGCGCACACTTGCCTGCAGCGCCAGGATCTGCTCGGGGGTCAGCACCTGTCGCGCCACCGGCTGCTCGGCGCCCGTGGTGGCCTGCAAAATCGCGGCCAGCGTTTCGGCGCTGGGATAGCCCACATCGATGCGGAACATGAACCGATCGATCTGCGCTTCAGGCAGGGCATAGGTGCCCTCCATCTCGATCGGGTTTTGCGTCGCGAGCACGCAAAAGGGCTGGGGCAGCGGCATGCTGGTGCCCGCGGCGCTGACCGTGCGCTCCTGCATGGCTTCGAGCAGCGCCGATTGGGTGCGCGGGGTGGCGCGGTTGATTTCGTCGGCCAGCAGCAATTGGGTAAAGATCGGCCCCGGCTGGAATTTGAGCACATTGCGCCCGTCCGCTTCGGGCGTCAGCACCAGCGATCCCGTGATATCGGCCGGCATCAGGTCGGGCGTGAACTGTACGCGCGAAAAGCTGAGGCCCGTGACCTCGGCCAGCGTCTTGACCAGCAGCGTCTTGCCCGCGCCGGGCGGGCCTTCCAGCAGCACATGCCCGCCCGCGATCAGCCCGATCAGCAATTGCTCGACAATTGCTTCCTGGCCCAGCACCGAATGACCGATCTCGCTGCGCGCCGCCCGCAGCGCCGCCAGCAGCGCGTCGAGCCCGTCGCGGTCGGCCGGCATCGGGGCGGGGCGCGTGGGGGAAAGAACTGTCATATCGGCTCCTCTGCGGCGGCCCGCCGGGGGCGGACCAGACGGGTGAAAAGATCGGAATAGCGAACCACCAAGTCCGCAATGAACACGAGGAGCGCCAGCCCGAGCCAAAGCGGCCCGGCCGGATCGAGCGACCAGCGCCCCGCCGGGGGCAATTCGAGCGCCGCGCCAGCAGCGTAGTGCCGCCCGCCCGTCGCGGCAACCAGCGCCGGCCCGCCATCCGGGCGCCGCAGCGGATCGAGTCGGGCGGGATAATCGAGATAAAGCGCGGTTTGCGCCTCCGCCTCCGCGGCATGGGCGACAAATTGGTAGGCGCCGGGCCCGCTGGCCACGAAACTGCCCCCGAACAAACCTTCCCCGGCGCGGTGCAATGGCACCACGGTTCTGCCGCCATCGGGCGCCACAGCTTCAAGCACCGGCTCTGCTGCATTGCCCGCCTCAGTCAGCCGCAAATGCACTACATCGCCCTGCCGGCTCGCGCTCAAGCGCAGCCCCGGGGGCTCGGTAGCGGGCAAAAAGCTGCGCAGCGCCTGGGTGAAGAGGCGGGGATAGTCACTGCTTCCTTGCCAGGTCCGGGTCCAGTCGCCCGCCGCATCGGTGGTCATGGCCAGCACCTGCCCGGCGCCATATTGCCAGGAGGCCAGCAGCGGCACCGGCTCGCCGAATTGATCCTCAACCACCGCGTGGGTTGTTGCCTCCGGCTTGGGCGTGGCCAGCACAAAGCCTTCGATGGGCGGGAAGTCCTCGTCCATCCCGAGGAGGAACTGCGCGTCCCGATCCAGCCAATAGGGTTGCGCGGGCCGCTCCTCGAGCGGCTCGCCGGCCAGCAACATGGCTTCCTGGGACAGGATGGAGGGGAGCGCGGCAAAATCACTGGTGGTGTGGAACAGCCCGCCTCCTTCGCGCGCCAGCATTTCGATCAGCTCGCGCTCCGAGCCCGCGCCGATGGCTACCGAGGACACCGTAATATCGGCCTCCCCAATCGCCTCCATCAGCGTATCGTAATCGGCCGGCTGGCTTTCCCCGTCGGTCATCACCACGATGTGGCGTGCCGAAGCGGTCACATCGCGCAATTGCTGGTAAGCCGTGACCAGCCCGCGATACAGCGCCGTGCCGCCCCCCAGGCTCACCTGATTGACCGAGCGGGCGATGAAGTCCATGTCGGCCACGTCCGACATCGGCACGGTCAAGCGGGCGCCCGAGTCAAAGGTCACCACCGCCACCTGGCTTTCCGGGCTCAGCAGCTCGATTGCCGCCAGCGTGGCTTGCTTGGCGACATCGAGCCGGGTCACCGGCCCCACCGGCTGCTTCATGCTGCTGGAGCGGTCGAGCACGAACACCATGGCGACGCCCGGCTTGTCGCGCGGCACCCGCGCGGAAATCGGCGACATCGCATCGAGCGGGGTTTCCAGATAGCCGCCCGGCCCGAAGCTGTTGGGCCCGCCCAGGATCAGCAGCCCTCGCCCATGATCGGCAACCGCGGTTTGGATCAGTTCCTGCCGGGCAATGGTCAAGTCGATCGCCGGCAGGTTCATGAGGACAATCCCGGCATAATGGAGCCAGCCATCCAGCGTTTCGGGCGCCTCCGCGGGCGGCACGAGTTCGGCGTCAAAGCCCTGGTCCGCGAGCATGGCAGCAAACGCGGCGCCCTGCCCTGCTTGCCCCGCCAGCACGGCAATTCGCCCGGGCGGCAGCGCCGATACAACGGTGCCCGCCACATTGTTGCGCGGCTCGGGGTCACCTGCCGACACAACCTCTATCTGATAGGGCGTCAACCCCGTCGCCTGCACCGAAACCGGCACGGTGACACGGTTGCTCCCGGTGGTGAGGGCAACATTGTCCCGCCAGATCTCGCCCCCGTTATCTCTGACCACGATCTCAGCCTCAACCGGTGCCGGCGCCTGCACCAGCCCCACAAGCTCGATCCGGTCGCCGGCAAAAACCGGCGCGGGTGCACGCAAACTGACCGCAAGATCGCCTTGCCGGCTTTCCCCTCCCGCCACTGCATCAATGGGGATGCCGCGCTCCAGCAGACCCGCTGCGCGGCCCGGTTCAGGCCCCACATCCGCGCCCAGCACGATTCGACCCGGCCGGTCCGGCGGCAACAGTGCCGCCGCCAGTTGCAGCGCTGCGGTCCCGGAGCCGCTAAAGCCTCCCCTTGGCGGCATCTCCCCGCTCGATAGTCGCGGCTGCTCGGCCAGCACGAGAGTTTCGGCCCCAGCCACCGGTGCGGCTTCCGGGCCGACAATGGCCATCACAGCGTGGTCGGCTCGATAGATCCAGAGCGGCAGGTTGAACCAGGCCCCGAGCGCGAGGGCCAGCGTCAGCAGGCGCATGCCCAGTACGAGACGGCGGCGCCGGCCGGTCGCGCCGCGGCTCAAGAGCTCCCGGGTGGCAAAGCGCTCCTCGCCGCGCCCCGCCAGAACCGCCTCGATCAGCAGCACGGCCAGGGCCGCGCCGATCAGCCAGGGCCACAGCGCCACGGGGCGACCCGGCACGGCAGTGGCTGCGCCAGCGGTGGCGATCAGGCTTTCGGCGCCCAAAGGCGGGGGCACCGCCACAAGGGCGCTCCGACCCTCCCGCTCCAGCTGATACAGCCCCGCCCGGTCCGGCACAAAAGCCTCCGCCAGCGCAGTGGCCGCGCCCGTTCCCCCGTCTAGCCGCCGCATTGTTCCGCCGGCGAGGCGCACATCGAGCGGGCACGTCACCCCAATCTCGCAATGCGGCTCCACCACGGCTCCCGGCAGCGGCCCGAGCAGTTCCATCAGATTGACCGCGAGAACCGCCAGCGCCGGCTGGCCGGCCCAACTGCTCGCCGCCGGATCAAAGCCCAGCCGGAGGTCATAGCCTTCGGGCCGTCGGGCCAGCGTCACCAGCGGCGCGTTCCCGGCCCAGGCGACGATCTCGACATCGGCCGGCGCCGGCTGGCGATAAGCCGCCGCGAAAACAAGGCTTTGCCACCCCATGGCGCGCGACAGGGGGTGATCATCGCGCCAGCCCGTCACCGCTGCGGCAGGCAGGGCCTTCGTCATTTCCCCCGCCTGATGCGCCGCACCGATCCACACCAGATTGGTGGCGGGCGCTTCCTCGACCTCCACCCCATCGATCAACACCAGGTCAAAACGGTCGGCATCAGCGGGCAGGCTCGCCGCTTCGGTTACCGTGACGCCATCGATCGCCGCGAGCGCCTGCGCCAAGGGTTGCTCGCCCGGTCCCACATACAGAACGGCTCGCTCGGAGGGGGCAGCATTGACCACAAAATGCACCCGATCGTCGAAGCCCGCTGCATCCGGCGCCAGTTGCACCGAAACAATGCCGGCGCCGGGCACGGCCAGGCTCTGGGTAAACGCCCCCGCCGCGGCCTGCTCGAAACTCAAAAGGGTTTGCCGCGCGCCACCCTGCGGCTGGAACTCGACGCTGACGACCGTTTCGGCCATGCGATCCGAGAAGGTCACTTCACCGGCAAGGGTCCATTCCTCCTGCCCGGCCGACGGTGGGGCCAGCGCCGCCCGCACACCGGCATTGGCCGCAGGCGCTCCGACCGGCACCAGCGCCAGCCGCAAGCTGTCGTTGGCGACCAGGAAATCGGCGGGCGGCGCATCGGACACCACGATCACCTGGGTGATCTCGTTGGGGCGATGAAGTGTATCCACCAGGGCGCGCGCGCCGGGCCAATCCGCGGCGCCCTCCTCGGGCGCAACCCGCGCCAGGGCATCGGCGAGGAGGCCCGGCAACATGGCCTGCCGCGCCAGTTCGGGGCGGGCGCTGTTGCCGGCAATGATTAGCGAATAGCGCGCCAGGTCGCCATCCCCCTCGGCATGCGCGCGGACCAGCGCTTCGGCCTCCGCGCGGCGCGTCGCAGTGCCGTTGCTCGCGCCCATGCTGGCGGAATTGTCGAGCACATAGATCCAGTGCCTGATCTCGCGGTTGGCGCCCCAGAATGGCTGGCTGAGCGCCAGCACGATCAGCACCAGTGCCAGCAATTGCAGCAGCAGCAGAAGGCTTGGGCGCGGCCATTGCCACAGCGCCCGCATGCCGGTCGGCGCCATGTCGATCTGCTTCCAGATCATCAGTCCCGGCACCGTCACCGGACGACGGCGGCGCACATGCAACAGCGCGATCAGGATACCCAAGGCCAGCAGACCCAACATGAATGGGGCCAGCAAACTCATGGCGCGATCTGCTCGTCGCGGCTGAACAAGCGCTTCACGGCCGGCGCGGCGCTTGGGGGAACGGCTTGCCGGACCACGGGCATGGCGTCCTGGCGCGGCCATTGCTGCTGCGCGACAGTGTCGTTGACCCGGCTTTGGCGTGCCTCGGTGGTTTCGCTGCTGCGCACCCGTTCGGCATCAATGGTTGTTCGCGCGGCCAGCGTCTGGCTTTCGGCAAACCCGGCCGGCGGCGGCAGGCTTGGCGCCGAGGCATTGGCAGCCGGACCCTCGCCGGTGCCGGCCATGTTGCTTTCGGCTTCGCCCGCCCCCTCTGCAGCGCCCTGGGCCGAGGGCTGGGGAGCACTGTCATCAAAGCCCTCCTCCTCGCCCATGCCCGAGCTTTGCTGCTCGTTGGATGGCGGGGCAATGCCGAGACCCTCGCCTTCGTCTCCCGATGCCGGCAGCGTACTGGGCTTGACCTGCGCCGCATCGCCCTCGGGCTCCGCGGTTTCGCCCCCCGGCTGCCCTGCGCCGCCATTGCCGCCCGCGCCCGCGCCGGGATTGCCGGCATTGTTGTCAGCGCCGGCCGAGCGGGCGGCGGCCATGCGGTCAGCCAAGCCCGTTTCGTCGCCCTCAAAGGGCGGCCAATCATGGAGCGGATTGCCATAACGATTGCCGGCCCGGTCCAACTGCTCGGCGAGTTCACCGATCTCGGCCGCGTCGGGCCCGGCCTCGTCGAGCCCATCAGCAAGGGCCTGCATCTCCGCAGCGACTGCGGCCAGTTCGGGATCGTCGCGCCGTTCGG